>JARGOZ010000328.1 GCA_029213025.1 Verrucomicrobiales bacterium | reverse complement strand
GCGGATGGAAATGTGACTGCCTATTTCTACAACAGGGATGATAAATTATTGGAAAAGATAAGTCGACCTCCACGGCGTCAGGGTGATGATCGTCAATATATCGACCCTCCAAAGTCATTCGAAAAAAACAAAACCGTAGAGGTCTACTATCCTTTGACCACCTTCTTGGAAGACAGTGACTGGGCCACCGTGCTCGTAGCCTTTGGTTCGGGCAGAGAGTATTCGGTTGAGACCATGCCTAAGCGGAGCCTCGAAGCTCTCGATTTTGCGGAAAAAGAGTTTGTGTTTCCCGGCTGGGTTCCTGACGCAAATCGAAGCATGGAAGATGAAAACAGCAATGTTGAACCCGAAATCAGACGCCTGAAAGTGGAAGACAAGTATCCGTATTCTCTGAGTTTTAACGGAGACTACCGCAGGGATATGCCCTGCGTTATGGGCGAGGTCCGCGTCACCGGGGACATCACGCCCGGAGAGGGAGTTGTCCGGCTTCACGGATTTGATGCAAACGGAATCAAAAAGGCGACCCGGCAACGCCCTTCCAGTTTTCAGATTGAAGGATCTTCTTCCTATGTCGGGCGACCTCAAATTGCCGACGATAACTGGCACCCGGTAGCGTTTGCCCTTGATGATTATTTCAGTGATCGATATCCGACCTACGTGATGGTTTTCCAATTTCAGGGAAAAACTACTGCCGAGGCGGTCAGTTCAACGGGAGCTACAATTACCGATCTCGATTTCCCGGAAAAGAAAGATCTGAAACCTGCCGACGAATAGCAGTGGTAGAGAGATGCTACCCTTTTTACAAAAAGGGGGGCATTATCGTCCCCCCCCTGCTTGTCCTGAGTATTCTATTTTAGTATTTTTGCAGGTTCAGCTGGATAAGCGAAATATATCATTGCTGAATACTTGACGAAATTCGGAAATCATTGCTAGTTAAATAATGGCGGAAGAAATCAACGGCTTTCAAGCCTCTATTGGGTTTGGAGAACATTTGGATGGACGGGGATTTCTCCTGGCAGGTCCGTCGGGCGCCATAGCACGGGGAATTTGCCAATGTGCTGACCTAAAGTGGCGGTTTTTGGGGCTCCCTCCAGTGGATTCTAGTGGTTCTCCGGCGGGGCAGTAACTCATCTTACCACAAAATTAGATGGCTCTCCTTTGTGAAGGTCGGCGAATGATCGAGTTTCGAAAATGTCCTCGACGGTCATCTTCTCGTCATTTTTGATAAGCAACCCTGTAAAACCATGACAAAACGACTGTTTTTACCAATTTTGGCGCTGTTTCCGATCTTCGGACATCTCCATGCGAACGAAATGTCCAGTTTTTCCATCAAGGAGGCGCTGTTTTCAACGGTTCCGGCAGAGGCTTCGCATACAGGTTGGCAACCTGTTCTACTTTTGTTTTATGCGCAGCTTACCAAATACTCTCTTTAAACGACTTCCCGTAGGTGTCGCGGAAATGGGCATTGAGCTGCCGGCTGCCGCTGAATCCGGACTTCATCGCTACCTCGCCCGGCCCCATGTCAGGGTGCTCTTTGCGGAGCCTTTGCGCTTCCCTGATTCGTAACCTGGCCAGAAAGGCACGCGGTGTGCAGCCGAGATGCTCGACAAACGCCTCTTCCATCCACCGGCGGGACCGGGGGCAGACTTCAACCAAATCGGATACCGAAATCGATTGGCGGAAATTTTCCTGCGCAAAAGTCAGCACCGGTAGCAAACCGGTATCATCCACCCCGAGACTGTCCGTCGAGGCTCGCTCGCGAACGGCACCCGGAGCGACGATTTGCTCGCCTCCAGGCGGTTTCTCTCCCCGAATCATATTGTCGAGCAGTTCCGCTGCCGCCCGCCCGATCGCTGCGTCGTTTCTTTCGATACTGGTCAATTCCGGTCGGCACGATTCACAGGCCACCGTGTCATTGTTCACCCCGATCACAGCGACGTCGTCGGGAACACGCAAACCGATCTTTTCACAGCTGCGAATCACCATGGCCGCACGCGGATCGTGAGCGGCCATCACAGCAAAAGGTGGCTGCATGGTGCCGAGCCATCGCTCCAGTACGACAAAGGCAACAACCGGGCAACCCAAACGGTGAGCGGAGCCGCCAGCGGCAACGGAATTACAAGTTATGACTACGGCGACGGAACCAATGGGTTTTCAGCCAACCAGTTAAAAGCCATTACCCGGCCTGACAATTCGCAGGTCACCTACACCTATGATGCAGACGGCAACCGTGTGACCCGTCTGGAAGGCGGTCAGACCGACACCAGCAGCTACGATTACAACAACCGTCTGATCGATCTGGATTACCAAAGTAACGCTGATGCGGGCCTGAACGGAAATTATCAATATACCTATGACTACCGGACCCGCCGCCTCGCACGGGATGAAAAGGGAACGATAACCGATGTGATCTATTCCGGGGGAGTCAGCGTCCAGGAGAAAGACCGCACCAGTGGAGCGGTGGAAGTGGAATTTGTCCGGGCACCGGGTCTCGGGGAGGGCGGACCTGTGCGCTCCCTGCTCTACAGCAACCGGGGAGGGTTGATCAATGTTTCGGCGATGAACGCCAGGGGCGATGTCACCGGAAAGATTAATGCTGCGGGAGTGCTCAGTTATGAAGCTGCCTACGAGGCCTTCGGGGGAATTGAAGCGGAAGCGGGAACAACCGAAGACCGCCAGAAGGCCAACACCAAAGAACAGGACCCGCACGGGCTGATCAATGACGGGTTCCGTTACCGGGATGCTGAGACCGGGGTGTTCCTGACCCGCGATCCGGCGGGTTTTGTTGATGGACCAAACCTGTATACTTATGTCAGACAGAATCCGTGGACGGCTTTTGATCCGCTCGGTCTTGATTTAAAAGTAGACAGAAAGAAGAAGCAAATTGAAGATAGTGGAAAAAAGAAAGATGTAACGGTGACAGAGATTGAGTTCAACGCGGTTCTAATTGATCGGTCTAAAGGCGTTCGAACTGATAGTGGGTATCGAAAGCGAACAAAGGAAGAACTCCTACAAATCAAGAAAGGAATTGGATCTGGAATTGCTGAGCAGTTCAACAAGAAAAATATCAAGGATGGCGACGGAAAAGAGGAAATTGTAGTAACCGGTAATATCACTCCTGTAATGTCGGCTAGAGAGATTAAAGACGATAGATTGCATATCATAGAACTAGTTAACGAAGTTCCCAATGAAAAGGGTTTAAATGTAGTCGGTAGAGCACCAATTGGAGGAAAGAAAATATCAATGGAGGCTGACC
>JARGOZ010000098.1:19729-25218 GCA_029213025.1 Verrucomicrobiales bacterium | reverse complement strand
CTGCCAATGGAGATCACCGGCAGCTTCGGCGCGGGCAAATTCCTGCTCCACATCTGCGATAGTGAACGGATCGTAGAGGCTTTTCATCCGGCGCAGCAGTTCGCCGATCGTCAAAGGTGGCAATTCGCTTCGATCGGGTTGCTCAATTAGGATGTGTACGTGGTTACTCATCAGGCAGTAGGTGACGATGCGCAGGCCTGTGAAGTGTTCCAGTTTGCGCATGAGCCGGTGGAAATATTCTTTTTCCTCATCGGCGAAGATGTATCTGCGCTCAATAACTCTGGAAATTACGTGGACGTAGTGTGTTCCTTCTCCTCGTAGTCGCGGCTGTCTCATGCTTGGCTAAACACTGTTCGGAAATACAATTTTGCGCAAGCGTTATTTTGAACATATTCAGTCTGTCCCCGGTTTTGCGCCGGTTTTGCGCGTGTCCCCGGTTTTGCGCGCGGTTTTGCGCGTCTGTCCCCGGTTTTGCGCGGTCCCCGGTTTTGCGCGGTTTCGCCCGGTTTCGCCGCCGTGTCTGCCCCCGGTTTCGCCGGGTGGAAATATCCTCCTTCCTCTTCGGCGAAGATGTATCTACGCTCAATGACTCTGGAAATCGCGTGAACGTAGTGTGTTCCCTCTCCTCGTAATCGCGAGTTTGAACGTGACTTTGCTCCGATTTCTTCTATTCTTTCGGGAGCGCTTTTCGGCCAGCGACCTTCCTACCAGCGCTCTGACGGCTAAACGATTCATCTAACCACATGTAAATATGAAAACAAAATTGATTATCGCAGCATTAGCAGCACTAACTGCTCTCCCCTTCGTAGCAGTTGCAGAAACTCCGCCGCCAGTCCGATACTTAACCGATAGCGCAGTTTCAGCATCACAATCTCTCTTCGAGAAAGTTAGCGGAACTGTTTGGATCTACGACTATGGGAAAGGGAAAATGGAGTTCGGGTTTTCTCCCGACGGAAATATTACTCTTGTTGACGAATGGGACGGCACGACTTGGCGCGTGATCAGTCCCAATGAAATCGTGCTTCACTCAAAAGGAGACAGGCTAGCACTTCTGTCGTTCAACAAGGATCTCACCACTTTTAAAAGCAAAGGGTGGTCCGGAAAACCTTCCACAGGAAAGGCTACTGGCAAGACACTTGAAAGCGAAGGCTAATCGGAATTCGTAGATCAGTGAGCCGCGACCCATATCTCCGGCAGATTCCCGACGCCGAATCGGGTAGGAACGGGGGTTGAACCAGCTGCGCCCACACCACCCGGCATGCGGCTCCGCACCGGGTGGTTCCGTCAGTCATGATGTTCCTTTAAGACTTCCGTCGGCCAAAAAGCGGGGACAGACGGATAGTTGGAAGCGAATTCCTATTTGTGTGATCGATTGGATTTTTCCGGGCCATAGAAGATAATCCCCGGTTACGGCTACCGCCCTTTGTCCCCGGTTACCGCGTGTCTGTCCTCGGTTATGCGTTTCCCACAAAGGCGTCGCGGCCCACCCGGGTGACCTGGGTATGCGGGAGATGGCCGATGCAATTCTCGCTGCATTGAAACAGGCGAAGTTGTGATGGTGAAAAATGATGTGGTCGGGCCGCCCTGCATTCAGGAAATTTCAGCAATGAGCCGGCGACCGGTCCAAAATATCTGAAATAATTCCAATCTGCCTTTACTGTCGGATTATCGATCATTCACTCCAATTAAAGCCGGCCTCATCTGAGGACCTGGAATTGCTTTTCTCGATTTCAAAGCAGGCATTACGAAAACATGTCGAAGAGAATTTTGGCGGATGGGATGAGCAGGAACAACGGGATATGTTTTTTCGCTCCACCGATCCGCAAAGCCATGAACTTTTCTATCTGAATGACGAACCCATTGGCTTTTGGTGGGTGGAGAGACGGGATGATGAAATTTATTTGAACCGTATTTCCATTTTACCCGCCCATCAAAATCAGGGAATTGGAACTCACCTCATACGCAGGTTGATTCAAGAGGGGGGGCGGCAATCCCGGCCGGTTCGGCTGCAGGTTTTCCCGAACAATCCGGCTCGGAGGATCTACCAAAGAATCGGTTTTCAGGAAGAGGATCATTCCGAAACGCACGTGCATATGATCTATGCCGTTCATTGCGACAGGCGGGATGACGGTTGATAAAGCATCGCCTGCTTTTCCCTGTCAGGATATTCTCGGCTCACCATGCATGCTCTGGATCTCATCGTAATCGCTGTCTACCTCGTCGTGATCGTCGCCATCGGCGTGATCTTCGGCAGAAATCAGTCCCGGAAAGAATTTTTCAAAGCGAGTGGTTCGATGGGCTGGCTCGCGGTCGGGTTAAGTGTGATGGCGACACTGTTTTCCTCAAACAGTTTTGTCTTCTATCCCTCGGCTGCTTTCGGGAACGGATTGAAAATCGCCCTTTCCCTCGTCGCTTTTGCGTTGATGACTCCGATCGTGATTTGGGTTTTTATCCCGGTTTATGCCAGACTCAAGGTGGAAACTGCCTACGAATACCTGGAGAAACGATACCACGTTTCGGTGCGGGCTCTCGCCAGCGGTTTGTTTATTTTGCTGCGCATCGGCTGGATGGCTTCAGCCACTTATGCCGCCGCTCTCGTTGTGGCAAGTGTGGCCAATGTTCCGGAGACCGCTGTCATTATCGTTCTCGGGATCGTCTCGATTGGATATACCATGCTGGGCGGATTGCGTGCGGTGATGTGGACCGATGTGATCCAGTTTTTTGTTTTTGCATTGACCATTTTGCTGTCAGTCGGGCTTATCCTGGCAAAGACTGAATCCGGTATAGGTGAAGTGTTTCACACCTACTTTGACGATCGCGAAGGATTGATCATTGATTTTGCGCCCTCTATGACGCTCGCCTACGGAAGCTGGGCTATCCTGATAGGGATATTTCTCGAAGGACTTTCCGCCTTTGGCGTCGACCAGGTTGCAGTGCAAAGATATATATCGGCAAAGTCGGAGAAGACTTCGCAAATCGGCGCCGCCGTAAATCTCCTCGGGATGTGGATTGTTCTCCCCGGTTTGCTTATGATTGGTATCGCCCTCTATAGTTGGTATTCTCTACATCCCGGAGAACTCGGCACCGGCGCTACCGTAACGGAAGTTCTCGCGAATGAAGGCTCCAAAGTCTCAGATCGTGCGATGCCGGAATTTGTCCGGCTGCACTTCCCGCCCGGGATGGGCGGTCTGTTTCTCGCTGCTTTGATCGCAGCGATCATGTCGAGTATTGACTCCGGGATTCACTCTGTAACCACCGCTGTGGTTGTCGATTTCCGGGACCGGTTGTTGCCGAAGCTGCGCCCCGTCACCGAACTGGGTGAACTGCGGTCGATCAGAATTATGGTGCTGTTTTTCGGTATCATTTCAGTGACACTGGCCTGTCTGGTCGGTCCGCTGGGCGATGTCTTTGCTATAGCGAAAAAGCTCACGGCCGCGTTCGGGGGGCCGTTACTCGCTTTATTTATTCTCGCCTTCTTTTTCCGTCGCACTACCTGGCAGGGCGTGCTTCTGAGTGTTTCTTTATCCACTGTGTTCACCCTCGTTTTGATGTATCAAAAACCGGACTGGTTTTCCGTGTGGTTCTGGCCGATTGGATTTTCGTTATCACTGGTGCTCGGGCTTGTTACCAGCTACCTGTTTCCCGCCCGGGAAACCCAATTGACCTACCGCCAAATCATGCGCGATCATCCGCCGGAAAAAGAAGTATGATCTATGAAACACTGAGCGCCGCTGCGCTGTTAAAAATCGACCGGGAGAACACTTTGGTCGTGATACCGATGGCAGCCGTCGAGCAACACGGGCCGCACATGCCGACAGGGACCGACAAGATCCTCTGCACCGCCGTCGCTGAAGCAATCGAAAAGAAGCTTCCGGCAGAAATCCTTCTCATACCGACGCTGTGGCTAGGTGCGAGCGCTCATCACCTGAGGTTCGGCTCGACACTTGACTCAGCGCTCGATACCTACATCGCCACCCTTTGCGACGTGGCCCGTTCTCTCCTCGACGACGGGTTTAAACGAATCCTCTTTCTCAACGGTCATGGAGGAAATACCGATCCTATGAAAATCGCGGTCCGCGAGCTGCAGCCCGACTATGTCGACTCCCTGCTCGCCGCCGGTTGCTACTGGGCCGCCGGAGTCGAAACCCGGGAAAAAACTCTCGAAGGTGAACACAAATTCGTCGGCCACGCCTGCGAGTTCGAAACCTCGCTAATGCTACACATCCGGCCCGATTTGGTAGCTATAGAATGTGCCGAAAACGCCGGCGAACTTATATCCGATGATATGGGAGGTTTCTACATCAGCCGCGACATGCTTCAGCGTACCCGGAAAGGCTTTACCGGCCGCCCCGATCTCGCCAGTGCTGAAAAGGGAAAAACCATCTTTGAAGCGATTGTGCGTGAGCTCGTCGTCCGGGCAAAAGAGTTTCTTATAGCTCCGCTAGGCAGCGAGTACGAGGATTTAGCGCCTCCTCCGGCGTGACGTAACAGGGTACAGTTCGCGATTCAACAGGGTACAATCCTAATTCAACTCGGGCTGGGGAATCTCTATCGTCGCGTGAGGCTCTACCTCCTTCGCTTCGGTATCGACGACGTCGCCTTCGAAAAAGACGATAATTTCTTCGAATTTTCCATTGGCCCAGGCGCCTTCAAAGGACAGCCACGTTTGCAGAAATTTGGCGATCGATTTTTTGGCTTCCTCTTCGTAGAGTTTGATGTTTTCGGGATCTTCAGCCCTGATCTGGAGTTCGGGAGTAATCGTTTTTTCCAACTCGTTCATATTTGCGCTCGATATGAACTTGGCCCAGCCAGGGCCGTTGATTTTCTCCATCTTGGTGGAATCAAACGCGATCGGTAAACTGGGTTTCAAAGGCGGGGCGATCACGTAGAGGCGATTGTCCTTCTCGATCATATCCCATTGGCCGAGCAGATCGATATGGTAGCGAAATGTCGCCGGGACGATAATTTTTGACGAAGCGGTGACAAGAGGGACGGTTTTGCCGAACATTTCAACGCTCGATTCCCGGCTCAGTTCCACGGATTCCTCACCGGTGGCGACTTCAAGAATATTACCTTCTGTGCCTTTGACCTGAAGTTCCCGCCATTCGTTAAACCCGTTAATCACTCTCTTGGGTTTGAAGCCGCGGACCACTTCGAGAATGGTGTCTTTGGTCATGCTCATCCCTTTGTCGGTGAGATACAGGAAGCTGCCGACACCTGCGACGATCATGATTACAATCAGCCAAAAGAAATATTTGATGACGCCGCCTGATTTTTTGTTTCCGCTTACTTCTTCGCTCATGGTGCTTTGGTAGATGGGTTTATTTGCTGAAAAAGCCACGTTGTTTTTCGGAAATCGGCATACCGAGTTTTTCCATCACAGCGAGGGCATCTTCCCAGACTTTTCTTTTTTCCTGACGAGCCCTTTCTTTGTCAGTCTCACCTTCTACACGCAGAAGGTAACTGGGATGATAGGTAACGGAAACAGG
>JARGOZ010000098.1:15595-19719 GCA_029213025.1 Verrucomicrobiales bacterium | reverse complement strand
GAATTCCATCGAGTTCAAAAAATTTGCCTCTCATCGCCGACACGGATCCGCTTTGCTCGAGCAGTCCCTCGGCAGCGGTGCCTCCCAAAGCAACAATCACTTTCGGCTTGATGACTTCAATTTCCGAACGGACAAATTTCAGAAAAACGGCAATCTCATCGGGTGTCGGTTTGCGGTTTTTCGGTCCCTGAAAGCGGCCGTCACCGATCTTGGGTCGATATTTTACGATGTTGGTGATGTAAACGTCCTCCCTTTTTAAACCCATCGCGTTGATGATTTGATCGAGCTTTAGCCCGGCAGGACCAACAAAAGGTTTCTTTTGAACTTCCTCCTCTTCCCCTGGCGCTTCGCCGACAAACATCAGATCCGCTTCGGGATTACCGGTGGCGAAGACGAGTTGATCCCGGAGAGTTTCCGTTCCCCGGCAGATATCGCACTTTTTCGCGATGCGGAAAAGATTGTTCAGTTTCTCCCGGACATTGTCCCCGGCCGGATGAATAATCTCGGCCCGGTCCCGCATTTCAACCCGGCGGGCGAGATCGCCGTAGGGATGTTCCAGTGCCTCCGCCGCTTTCGGCAGGGGCGATGCGGCGGCGACCTCCACCTTGGGCCGCGGTTTAGATTTCGCCTCGGTAATTGTAGCCGTCGGCGGAGCCGGGGCGGGCTCAACCCGCGTTGCTGCGGGAGGGGGCTGGGACGCTCTCATCAGTGTGAGAGGCAGGCTCTGGAGTTTCGTCAAACTTTCCACAGTGATGTGCACCGTTTCAACACCGGTGGATTTTTGCCGGTGCAATATCTGCTCCAGCAGGCTCAAAGCCCCTTTGAGATTTGTGGCGTGAGACATAATCGACGAATCTATACAAAAGAATCTGGCTTTTGTAAGCCGGATTTTATCAAAATTGTGGTTTTGTTTGCCCTCAATGTGGTGCAAAATGGAACATTCCGTCACCTTAATTAAAAGTTAGAACTGATATCTGTCATGTTTAAAAGAATTAGCAATTTGGTAAAAGGATTCTTCGGCCTTTTTATCTCCGGACTTGAAAAGCAGAATCCGGAGGCCCTTCTCGAAGTCGAAAAAGAGAATCTGCGGAAGCAAATTTCTGAATACAACAAAGGCCTCGCCGCTCACGCCGGTCTGTGCGAGCGGCTTATGTCGCAGGTCAAAAGGGAGGAGAAAGAAATCAAAGAACTCACGGCAAAGACATCGGCCCATCTCAAAGCCGGGAATCGCAAACTTGCCGGTGAATATGCCTTCCGCCTGCAAAAAGTGAAAGAGGAACACGAAACGAATATTTCACAGTTGGAGGATGCGGAAAAAACCTACGAGGAACTCAAGGGCGCCCGGGATATTGCCGTGAAAAATGCCCGTGACAAAATCGACTCGCTAAAGAGAAATATCAGTGAAACAAAGATCGCCAAAGCCACGGCCGAGCTGAATGAAATGGCGGCCGGTATGATCGGTGAAATCGGCGGGGCGGGAGATACATTAAACCGGCTGGAAGAAATGGTCGCCGAAGAAAAGCAGAAAGCCAAAGGCCGCGCCCGGGTAGCCAAAGACAGCCTCGACACCACAGAGCTGAGAGAAATGGAAGCGGAACGCTCTGCTATGGAAGAAATGGCACTGGCGGATTTTGCCGCCGAATCCGGTATCGTCATCGATAGCGAAGAGGGTGGTAGTGAAGAACCCAAAACGCTGGAGGACGAAAAGACTATGTAGAGCTGCCGGCGTCCTGCGTTCGCCGTGAATTACAGGGAACGCAAAAGTTCGACAGATTTCTCTATGAACATAGCTTCCCATTCGGGGGCCAGCACGCAATCGCTGTCCTCCTGGGCTCCGCCCCGGTTCTTTAGCTGTTCTGCGGTGGGTGCGTAAAACAGATAGCCATTGGTATATCCGGAGACATAGGTGTTCTCCGCCTGGATTTGCTCCTTAATTTTTAATCCAATCTCGACAGTTAACTCGGCGGGGAAGGTGACGAGGCGGAAATCACCGATTCGTAGAGCAACCACTTCCGCATTGGCTGTATCGCCTGCTTTTTTATTGGCTGCCTGGTGTTTTTTCAGCAGCGCGAGATTGATCTGCTTCCTGGTGAGTTCTTCCATGGTTTGTATGTTTTTCAGGTAGGCATCGAGAGCCGCCCTGTTGTTCTGATCGAGGTTTTTCCAGTCGCTTTGATTGATCAATTCGTCCTGAAGATATCGCTGGGCTTTTTCGGAAGGAAAATCGCTGTTCACATAATATTTGATATACAGAGGCAGAAAAGTCTCGAAATCCAGAGTGGTACCTTTCAGGGATTTGGTCAGCGTTTCGATTTCCTGGTTCATTTCCCCAATCCGTGACTCCAGCTTTGCTCGGGGGACTTCGAGGATTTCGTTTTTGATATCCAACACCGGGTCCGGCGTGGTAGCAACTTGACTGGCGGTTTTGAGAACAGATAATCCGAGCCGGTTGCCGGAAGGCTCGGCATCGCGGGGGCGGTTGACATTTTTGTAGTCCGCCGGGTTGATGTCGCCTCCGCATCCCTGGAGAAAGAATGCGGTAGCAGTTCCGTCGCCGAGATTGCTTTCAATGACATCTGACGCAAATCCAATCAGATCGGCGGTATTTCCTCCGGATGGGATTCCTTTGATCGGATGCACCGCGAACTGATAGATCAAAGCGAGCGTGTTGCCGTTATCGATCCGGTCGAGGCGAACAATTCCGATCTCGGGATCGATCGGGCCCACGGCACCGATTTGAGAATTCGGCGGCAGCGCATAAGCGTGGCGGACGTCCTTTACTGTGCCGTCTTTCAGGATGAGGCGGCGGTTTTCCTGAATGCGGTTTTCGAAACCGCTGGAAGTTCCGGAGGAAACCGGAACGCGGTTTTTCCACGCGGTAGTTATAGCTTGAACAGTGAGTTTCTCTATATCCGGCGATACTATGCCATGGCAATGGCTCGCATTGATTACTACCGATTTCGGATCGACTCCAAGCGTTTTCTCTATTTGCGAGCGTACGTTCTGGAGATAGGGGTGACGAACTGATCCGATGCCGTCAATCGCGACCACATCAAGCGACACGATGATTACATCAGTCCCGCCTTGAGTCAGGGCGAGTGCTTTTGCCCATAGCCGGTTGGGGCCCTCCGCCGGGGCTCCTTCGCGGGTGATATCAACTTTGCCGACTCCTGCCAGTAGATCTGCAGACCGAACGTTGATGGAAAATAGAAGAGCGGATGCGAGAAAAAGAAAAACGTGAAGCTGTCTTGCGATCCCGGGAAGCACAAAGTGAAAGGATTGGTTCATAGGCTTACAGCGGTATCGGCCAATTTTGAGGTCGGGTAAAGGCCCTTGTTTCAGTAGAAATATTCCGGAAAAAAGACCGGAGTTTTTGTAATGGCGGGAGACCGGCAAGCGGTCGAGAATGTAAACCATGACAGGTTCACTTATTTTGGCAGGAATAGCGATTCTTTCCGCTGCGTTGTCGATCCCGATGATTCAGGGAAAGGTGAAGCGGAATTATTGGTACGGGTTTCGGACGAAACTGACTTTGTCATCCGACGAAGTCTGGTATCCCGCGAACCGATTCGGCGGAAAGATGATACTTTGGTGGTCGGGTGCAGCTTTTGTGACAGGTCTGGTTGGAGCTGTGATTCTTCCGCCCTCGCCGACTCTTGATATTGTGATGGCTGGTTTGGCAATGACGGCGCTCATTCCTTGTTTTATATCGATTTACTGGGTAAACAAACATTTTGGGTAGCTGCTGGTTGCAGTAGCGCATGAATTGCCGGCTCCATGAATACAGTTTCGGATCGAGACGGGGGCGTAAATAAAATGGACTGCGCTGGTTTACCACCCACTTCAGCCCCTGGCCAATGACTCCGGGAGCAGCCAACGGAACAATATGACTCGGAACTATCATGTCGGTGTGGGAATCGATTATATTGATTTTGCTGGCGAAAGGCGGCTTCATGGCTGTGATCTACTCTAAAGAAAGCGGCCAATCTGTCCTGAGATAATTTCGGGTCTGTATTTGGAAATCCCTGATAAAGGCAGGATTCAACAGGGTACAGTCCGGGATTGTACCCTGTTGAATGCCGATTTCCGGTTTGTTTTCAACACTGAAGCCGCCAATTGATTCT
>JARGOZ010000098.1:13179-15585 GCA_029213025.1 Verrucomicrobiales bacterium | reverse complement strand
TCATTGATTTGACTGCGAAAGGTCCGCATGAAAAGGCGTGATGCGTTACAATTTGTCGTTGGAGGAGGAGTCGGAGCTGTTGCTTCAACCGGATTTTCTCAGGATCGTGTGAATCCGGAAAACCGGCCGATCCCACCGCGAAGGAGCCGGAAAGCCACCGGGGAAATTTTCGGAACAAACGAACGGCTCCATGTTCGTACGTCGGGAAAAATTTCCGGAGACTGGTTCGAAGAAGGCGGCCGGAATATACCGCTTCGGGATTCCAGCGATGTGATTGTGTGCGGCGGCGGACCTGCCGGATTTACTGCGGCTCTCGCAGCGGCAAGACGGGGCGCAAATGTCACCCTGATTGAAGTGAACGGCACCATCGGTGGAGTCTGGACCTCCGGATTGCTGTCCTGGATTCTCGATGCGGTGAATAAAAAAGGTATCATGGAGGAAATCACCGGCGAGCTGAAGACTCGCGGCATGGGCCGCCGGGTGGAAAGTGCCTGGGTATATGATGCTGAGCAGTTGAAAATGTTACTTGAGGAAATGCTTGTTGAGGCGGGAGTGAAAATTCGCCTGCACACCCGGGTCGTCGGGGCGGTCGCCGATGACTCCAATCGCCTGACGGCTATTCTCACTGAATCAAAGTCGGGACGGGAGGCGTGGACAGCAAAGAACTTTATCGACTGCACCGGAGACGGGGATCTCGCCGCTCAGGCGGGATGTGAATTCGAATTCGGCCGGCCGGCAGACGGGGTGACTCAGCCGTTCAGTATGATGGGGATTTTGTCAGGAGTTTCGACAGATGAAATCGCCGCATTTATTCGCGGACAGTGTGAACCCCGTAAACTGGGGAATCCGAAAAAGAATTTTTTGACCGAACTCCGTTCCGCCGGAATTGATCCGTCTTACGGTGGTCCGACGATTTTCGAAATCCGGGAAGGTCTTTATGCCATGATGGCCAATCACCAATACAACGTATCCGCTATCAATGCTGATGATGTATCGAAGGCTACTATAGAAGGTCGCAAAGAAGTTCATGCCATTGTCAATGCGCTGAAGAAGAAGGGCGGCATTTGGCAGGATCTCCATCTCAATACCACTTCTGAACAAATAGGCACTCGCGAGGGTCGCCGGATTATGGGCCGCTACTATATGACCGGTGAAGACCTCCGAACCGGTGCGCAGTTCGAAGATAATATATGTGATGTTACATTCCCGATCGATGTCCACGCGACTGATCCGAAAGTGACAAAAGCCATCGAATCCAAACCTTTCCGGTCAAAGAACTATCAAATACCTCTGCGGGCGCTGTTCGCTCGGGATGTCGACGGTCTTCTTGTCGCCGGCCGGTGTATCAGCGGGGATTTTATCGCCCACAGCAGTTACCGTGTTACTGGAAATGCGGTTGCTATGGGGGAAGCGGCCGGAGTGGCTGCTGCGATAGCGGTACAGGAAAATGCGCTACCACATGAAGTTCCCTTCGAGGCTCTCGGCAGTCAAAAAGTATAGTTTTTCCTATTCACTGGTGAAAGCGAGAGCGGGCAGGCCTTCTTTATTAAAGAGGTTTGCCCAGTCTCTTGTCACAGCATAGGCATAGCGGACCTGTTTCGGCTCCGGGACTGAACGGGAACTGACTTGCACGGTGTTTTTTCCGGTAATCTTCGCAGTCGCCCAGTGCCAATTACCGTCTGCCCCGGCCAGAGTAAATCCCCGTACTGATTTGCTGTGAGCAGTGGCCAGACCGCTGCCGGTTTCGGTAAAGGTAACAGTTACCTTTGCACCATCAATGCTGTGTGATTGGTATAGTGGGCCGTAAGCCTGAACATCCTCTTTGTTATATACTTTTTGCAAAGCGACTTCCGCCGCCCGGTTGCCGTATCCCCATTTGTTTACCGGATGGATTTTGCCTCCCAGATCGGATGCGGGTACCATCCAGGAGTTCGGATTATCCAGCATCAGCCGGGTATACAAATATCTTCCCGCCCCGTTCTGAATTACTGATTTGGGCAGCTCGGAAAACTCACTGGCTTCACGGGTTACCGGGTTCTGCTTCGACCAGGCGCAGCCTTCGCCGCTGGGTTTTTGGACGAATAGGAAAGGAAAATCCCCCTGTCCCCACAGCTCGCGCCAGCCGCGTATAAGTTCGCTCATCGCGGTGTGTTGGCCGAGGCCGAGGATGCCGGTTCCGGCTTCTCCCTGGTCCCAGAGTACGCCCCGGATCGCATAGCCCTGCATTTTGGAGATGTGCTTCTCATATAAACCGCCGATAGCTCCACCGCGGGTGGTTTCGCCGGGGTTACCCGGTTCGAGAGGCTTTCTTCCCCTCGGTTTCCGTCCGGCTTTTCGGGCCAATTCCACGCCTCTTTGCCATTTCTCCAACCGGGTATCATATTGTTTCCGGGCCAGCTCGGGGTC
>JARGOZ010000098.1:0-13169 GCA_029213025.1 Verrucomicrobiales bacterium | reverse complement strand
GCAATCTCCGCCCGACACTTTTCGCTGTTATCGTAAATTTCTTTTGGAAGCCACGAACCTGACGGAGTTCCGCCGACGGCTCCGAAACAAAGTCCGACAGGAATCTGCAACTCGCTGTGGAGTCTTTCGCCGAACGCAAAAAGCAGCGCTGAGCAGAGTTGCACCGTTTTGGGGTCAGCCTGCTGCCAGTCTTTTAATTTGATGCGAATTTCCGGATACGGGGCGTTCGCTACAAGCTCCGCCAAAGTGGGATCATTTTTCATGTAGGAAGATACTTTTCCCGCCATGTTGGATTGTCCGGAGCCCAGCCAGACATCGCCGACAAGTACATTTGTAAACGTGATGGTTTTGCCTGTATTGCTGATTGTAAACTCTCTACCTTCGCTGGAAGCTTCGAGGGAGGGCAGGATCAATTTCCAATTGCCATCTTTGTCTGCCTGGCCCTTCGCTGTCTTACCGGCGAATGTTACCGCTACCGGTGAAGCCGGAGCGGCCCTGCCCCATACCGGAATTTTCATTCCTCTTTGAACCACCATATTGTCTCCGAACATCGAGTGAACTTCGAGAGCGTATACCGGAGCGATCAGAAATATCCACAAGATGAAAATTCTTATCATATCTCAATCTGGAGAATACAATCGTGCAAGGCAAGCAGCGTTTGATAAATATCGCGAATTGTTGACGAACGGTGTATGAAGCCCTTTAATACGGTGGATGCTTCCTTTTACGGTTACTTTTCGGCCCGGTAATCCTCATTACGAGGATATTGTTTTTGCCGTGAAGAGAGCTCTTGCTACCGGGATTCTGAGGGAGGGGGCTCCGTTTCCCTCCGTTCGAACGGTAAGCCGGGAGTTGAAGTTGAATCCCAATACCTGCCAGCGAGCGGTATCGGTTCTGGTCGATGCGGGAATTCTCGAAGTGCGTCCCGGTGTCGGGACTTTTGTCGCCAAACGAGTTCCATTGAATTTTGAAGAAGCATTGCACTTGCTCAAGGATCCGGTAGAGAACCTGGTTGTGGAGGCAAAGCAACTGGGCCTGAGCGAGGACGAACTACATGATGTTGTGACCCATAGCTGGAGGGAAATAAAATAAATGAGCAGTGTTGTGATCGAGTGCAGAGATGTAGTAAAGAGTTATCGGACCTCAAAATGGAAAAAGCTGCCGGTATTGACCGGTGTTAATCTGGAGGTATCAGAAGGTGAATGCTTTACTCTGCTCGGGTCAAACGGGGCCGGGAAGTCAACCCTGATCAGGCTGCTTATGAATATCACATCACCCGGGACGGGAGAGGCCACTGTATTTGGGCGCCCGTGTCACAAGCTTCGGTCCACCGACTACTACAGTATCGGTTATGTCTCGGAGGCTCAGGAAATCCCCCGGCACTTCACGATTCAAAGCTGGTTGAAGTATATCGCCCCGCTTTATCCCTCATGGGACAGGGATTTTGCCGATCAACTGATGAAAACGTTTGATCTGGACCCGAAGAAGAAGATTCGAAATCTGTCGCGGGGTATGCGGATGAAGGTCGCGCTGATTTCAGCGATTGCCTATCGTCCGAGGCTGCTGCTACTCGATGAACCCTTTTCCGGGCTGGATCCGCTTGTGCGGGATGAGTTTGTGCAGGGCATTCTTGAAGTTACCGAAGGGGAGGGGTGGACCATTTTTATGGCTACCCATGATTTGGAGGAAGTGGACCGGCTCACAGACCGGGTCGGGATTCTTGAGGGTGGGAAAATGGTTCTCAACGAATCGGTCGATCTGCTCCGGTCGCGATTTATCAGAGTTCACATATCTCTCCCGACAGATCAAGTCGCCCGACATGTGGAAGCTGAGTTTCCGAAAGGCTGGATCGATATTCAACAGGAATCAAACCGGCTGTTTCTCGTGGAATCACAGTTTAAAAACCGGGCACTCTCAACTACACAAATTAAAGAACTGTTTGGTGAAGAGGTCCGGGTTGAATTCATCCCCGTTTCGATAAGAGATACTTTTGTCTCTGTGGCCAGGAGTCTTCGAACCGGTAACAGTCTGGAGATATGAGCCCGGTTCCTGAAATATTCCATTTGTTAATTCGGGGTGCTGGAATGTATCTCCCCGTCGTAGGCGTCTGCCTGGTGTCCGGGTATATCCAAAAGGTCGCCAATTTTGATTCGGATTTCCTCGGATATATCCTTGTGTTGATTGCGGCGTGGAATTCATCGCAAACCTGCAAGGCGGGTGGTGATACTGCATTCTGGTTGGGCAGACCTTTTCGGACTCCGGTGCTGGGGATTTATCTGGTGACCGTTCTGTTTCTCTCAGTTTGTGCTTATCTTGCGGGCGCTGGAATTTGGTGGATTGTTAACGGATTGAATCCGGATTTGGTTTTCTGGTACTCAATGGAAAAAGTTCCTCCGCTTCTTTTTACCGGGCTCCTCGGCCTGTGCCTGTTTGTAGTTACCACCTCCGGAAGCGGGCTGTTTAAAATGGTTCTCTGGATTGCGGGTCTGGTAATCGGCGGGATGGCACTTCTTTCAAAGATATCGGAAAAACTTTATATAGAATTTTCGCCATGCCCACTGAGCCGTCAGCTGTATTCCTGTTTCTCGTAACCGGTAGTTTGGTATTGGGTTTCGCGATCATTCTCAGATATATGATCCGCCATAAACGGCTCGTTTTCATCGGTGTTGCTTTGTTGGCGCTGGTTTTGAGTCTGATATACACCAGGAGTACTCGAATCGAATTTTCGTTCGAGCGGGAAGAACCGGTTACGCTTGCTGCGATAAAACCAAAGGCGACACTGGTGAAAGAAGCGGCGGAAGTAAGGCGGAAAGTGGATCTGGCGGTCTCGGCTAAGAAACCCGCGGATTTTTTCAGAATTAATTCCAACTTTGGTTTCGGCAATAAAGAGGATTTCTACGAAAGAAGGAAAGCGGCTACATTTGCGGCTCTCGGACTACCTTTCGCAAAAATCGACGGATTCCGGGTTTCAAAGTCTTTGTTGCCCAATGTGAAGGGAGAGATTGCCGATATTGAATATTGGACCACAGAACCTGTGGGAGAATTTTCCGGTGATGCGATTGAAGGCTTTGGCAGGCAGGGAGTTTCTGACGGTGCTAATCTGGTATGTTTCAGCGGGAATTCCCGGACGTCGAATCCGTATCGGCTGCTTCCGGCCTATGCTTTCAATCCGGCGTGGGTAAAATACGGGGACGATTTTCGCCATGAATTTTCTGTAGTGGCAATCGACCGGAAAACCGGTGAACAGGAATATTTTCACGCGACCCGATTCCATAAGGGGCGATGGAGTCCGGACCGGGACTACCGAGTGGTAATCCATCGGCAAACTCACCGGCAGGCGGTAAATTTGATCGTGGTGGATTAGAGGTTCCGGCGGATGGTAATAAATCCAGTCAGCGCTTTGACTGCCAATGTAGCGCTGCCTGCCCACAGTATATAGTTGAGGGTGCCGGGTAGCCAAAACACCTCAACTGCGATCCAGAGAAATACCGGAAACCGGGGGCGAAACAGCCAGGAATATGGCGTCGACATCGCATTGCGGATCATGGCAAATACCACGACTACGGTGTAGAGAAATACATACCAACCGGCCGGCCATGGATCGGCCAGTCCGTTATAGATGAGTGTGATCGTGGTGGCTGTGACCACCAGTTGATCAGCTGATGTATCGGTAAATGATCCACGGTTTCCGGCTTTCTTCTGAAACCGTGCGAGAGGTCCGTCTATGCCGTCGAGAACTACATGGATGAGCAGAAAGCCAAAGGCCCAAAAATAGGACTCTGCTATAAAAAACGGGCAGAAGGCGAGACCGAAAAGTAGAGAGAGCAGAGTGATATGTCCGGCTCTGATTCCGTTCCGTCCCAGCAAATGTAACAGGGGGCGCAACCATGCGGCGCGGAGATCTTGCGACCGGGTCATAAAGCCGCCTTCGCCTTTTGAATAGCAATTCACCGTCGGCCGTTTTTCATTCATACACTGGTTTCCAGAAAAATTCGACCGGATGAAATTCCATTCCCCGAATTCCGGAACCGGTATTGAAAAATTTGACGCCATCTTTTGTGATACCGCGAACCGGTAGATGGGTGTGACCGAAAAAGCAGTGATCGATGAGGTCTTTCCATCCGGGGCGAATTTTTTCGAGATGCCAGCTGATTCGTTTCACAGCGATATCCCCACGGAACCAGATGTGATGAGTCAGATCACTAAAGCCAAGCGCATCGGACAGGTCGTAGAGTCGCGCACGGGTTTTCCCGGAAGGCTGATCGAGTTCCCAGTTTGCGCGGAATTTTCCAAATCCCTTTTCGGACATTCGGTAGGTTGCTGCATCACCGTGGAGGAACAGGTTTCTCCCGAGGATGAGGTGGTGCGGGTGGAAAGAAATCTTTTCGATAGCCCGCACTTGATTGGTAAATGCCGGAAGGCAGTCATGATTGCCCGGTATAAAATGAATGTCGAGACCGGGGAAATCGGTAGTCAGTGCCGTCAGCCACTCCAGTGCTTGCGGAATTGTTTCGGAGTGCGGCCGGAGAGCCCAGCGAAAGTCGAATATGTCTCCGTTTAACACGAGAGTTTCCGCAGTTTCTAACTCCACGGTAAGTCCCTCAAATCGAGTCTGACCTTCGGACCTCCATGAGAGCAGGTGTAGGTCCGAGATTACGATTCCTTTTTTCATTCCGAGGGAACCTACAGGTGTTTCCCGCCGAATCGAAAATCGAAAAGAATGAACGTGATATCGGTGAAAGTAATGTTTCGCCGACAGTGAATGAGTAATTTAACAGGGTACAATCCCGGACCTAACAGGGTACAGTCGAGTGGCGGTGAGTTTAAAAAGGAGTAATTGGCGGCTTTTCCCAGGGAGTTGGTTTGCCATAGTAGTCGTAAAGAATTCGCTGGCTGTCTTCGTTCACAGCTTCCCCCGGGTCGTATTTCGGACCGCCTTTAATTTGGTCTTTGGTCAATTCAATGGCTGCGGTTCTCTCCATGTAGTTGAAGTCTTCCAGCCAGTCTATATCAAACATAACCCGTCCCCCGGGTAACCAACGATGCGTGTTGACTATAATGAATCGGAGACGCAATGTGTCACATTCGACTATGAAGTCTTCCAAATGGCCGATCTCTCCATCTATCGCCTTGATATCGTAGCCCCTGACTTCGTTAAAAGAGCGAAGGTGGGAATCGCCTTTAACTGAACTCATCACGGGGCCGGTAGTCAGATTCGGATTATTGGCGAGGTCCCGTGGAGACGGCGGCGGAGCCGCGTATCCGATCATGGCTGATTCTGTCCAGTATGGATTTAAAGAATAATATTTGGTAAAAGCTTCTTCGTATTGCCGTGAGACCGGTGCATCAGTTTCGAGGGATGGACAGTTTTCAATCTCCTCTTTAGTCAAGTTTACCGGGAAGCGTTTTCCGGTCCAGCCGGTGTCGGGATCACGCAGATGTTGCGGACTGATTAAGATTAAATGGGACGACAGCCAGTTGCCTGTGTCGGCTACCAAATACCGGATCGTGTGGGTTTCGTCGTCAAAGAGGAAATCTTTTACCTTGCCGATTGTGCCATCGGTTTCTTCTATAGGATATCCGATCAGATCTTTTACGCTGCGGACCATAGGAGGCGCAGTTGTCGTTGTCATAATTATACCTTTCGTTCGTTGGTTACTGTTTCAATCGACAGCTAAGAGGTATCCCTTTTTGAAGGATCTTTTTTTCCCCTGGTAATGATCACACTGAGACTCAGGATGATTCCCGCGATCATGAGAATCATGCCCATGATGAGAACCAGTTTAGCAGTCATCGTGTAGCCGAGGATGGCGGATATCATCCCGATTACCACAAACAGTATAGAGAGTCGGATCATGCTGTCTTTTATATTCTGTAGGATTATATCGCAGCATTCGAGCCAGCGGTCTCGGTGCCTGTTGACCGTGGGTTGGGCCGAACCACGCTGATTTTTGCCCTGCAAGTTGCACGAATTTTGTGCAAATTGCATGGTGGCAGGAACTTCCGTGGCGGGTGAAACTGTAACATTCCCGGATTCCTGCGCAGGCGTGAAAACTGCGTTAATCAAATTTGTATGAACGACAATGAAAGATTAGCTGACAACTGGGATTTTATAAGGGAAAAGTTAAGAAGCAAGTATGATCATATCGACGAAGGGGAGGTGGTATTTCCAACCAAATATGACGAGGAGTGGTTCGATGAATTTGCCACAAGGCTGGGTAAAACCAGAGAGGATCTGTGGCAGGATATGAATCTTTCGTTCGACGAAGTTCCGGCTACCCCTTCGGCAGGAGAATCCTGAGATGAGAGTGGAAAAAGACAGTCTAGGAGAAGTGGAGGTTCCTCAGGATGCCCTCTATGGAGCGCAGACCGGCAGAGCGGTTGAAAATTTTCAGATAAGTGAGCTGAAGCTTCCCCGGGAGATGATTCGGGCTCTGGGGCTGATTAAGGCCGCCGCAGCCAGGGTGAATTTTCAAATGGGAATTCTCGATGAAGATATGTCGGGTGCCATCCACTTTGCCGCCTCGGAAGTGGCGGAAGGGAAACACGATGAACAATTTCCGGTCGATATTTTCCAGACCGGCTCGGGGACCAGCTCAAACATGAATGCGAACGAGGTGATTGCAAAGCTCGCTTCGCATCGTCTGGGCAAACAAGTTCACCCCAACGACCATGTCAATTTGAGCCAAAGCAGCAATGACGTATTTCCCTCTGCGATCTATTTGGGAACCTGTTTAGTGATCGACTGCCAACTGAAGCCTGCGATTGATCAGCTGCATTCATCTATAGAAAAGAAAGCACAGGATTTAGGCGGGATCGTAACCACAGGGAGAACTCATCTCATGGATGCGATGCCTGTGACCTACGGGCAGGTTCTTGGGGGATGGGCCTCGCAAATTCGGGACAGCAGAGAGAGAATCTGCGCGTCTCTCGTTCATCTTTCCCGGCTTCCTCTGGGAGGAACTGCGGTGGGCACGGGAATCAATTCTCCGCAGGGATTCGGGGAAAATGTGGTCGCTGAACTGGTTGTGTCCAGCGGGCTTCCTCTGCAGACTTCGGTTAACCGTTTTGCTACGATTAGTTCGCCGGATGCTGCCGTAGAGATGAGTGGGCAGCTGAAAGGACTGGCCATTGTGCTGACGAAAATTTCCAATGATTTGCGTTGGTTGAACAGTGGACCCGGAGCCGGGATCGGGGAGATTTCCCTTCCCGTTTTGCAACCGGGCAGCAGCATTATGCCGGGCAAAGTGAATCCGGTTATTCCTGAGGCTGTTGTGATGGCGTGTGCTCAGGTGATGGGCAATGATCTGACCGTTTCCCTGGGAGGGCAGTCCGGAAATTTTCAACTGAATGTAATGCTGCCGGTGATCGGCCACAATCTGCTGCAGAGCACCCGTCTTCTCAGCCGGTCATGCATTTCGCTCGCGGATAAAGCTATAGATGGCTTTTGTGTGAATGAAGAGAAAATCCGCTCGGTATTGGGACGAAACCCGATACTGGTAACGGCGTTGAATTCGAGGATCGGATACGAAAAAGGGGCTGAGATTGCCAAACAGGCGATTCGTGAAGGACGCCCGGTGAAGGACGTCGCCCTTGAGCAAACCGATCTCAGCGCTGCAGAGCTTGATGCTCTGCTGGATCCGTCCGAGCTCACTAAAGGTGGATTTCCAGGTAAAGAAATGCCGTAAACATCGGGGCCGCGCGACAGTTGGGAATAGATATAGGCATAGATCCTGCGCCTGTAGTTGACAACAACAGCAACATAACAACATGAAAGCAGATCAAATTGTAAATGAAGTGATAGGGGAACTGATCGCTACCGGCGAATTGAGTGGAGCGCGGATACTGGACCGGGACGGTTCAGAGTGCGGCAAAGTAGTTGACCTGCTTTTTGGAGATGACAACTGGACAATCCGTTACCTCGTGGTGGACACCGGAGGGTTCTTTCATCATGAAAAAGTCCTCATCAGTCCCTGGCAGTTAGCTCGACCGGAGGTAGAAGATATATCGGGCGAACTGGTCGTGGATCTGACGAAACAACAGATTGAATCCAGCCCGCCTCTCGATTCCGACGCTCCGGTGAGTCGGCAGTATGAGCATTTGCTTGCCGATCACTATGAGTATCCCAAATACTGGGTGGGGCCGGGGTTATGGGGACTTTTTTCCTATCCACAACAAACAGAGCTATCCCGGGCCGAGCAAATCAGACGTGATGCACAAATGGAGTCGATTATGCACTCACATCTGCGCTCTATCGGGGAGGTGACTGGCTACGAAGCTTTTGCCGGACAGGATGACGAAACTGTCGGGAAAGTTGAGGATTTAATTTTTGAATCAGGCACCTGGAAAATTCGCTATCTGATCATCCGGACCGGTCCCTTGTTCCATCGTAAATTTGTAGCGTTGAGTCCGGACTGGGCTTCCCGCATCTCCTGGGAATCTGAGCAGATCAAATTCGACAGTCTGTCACGGGTTGTCATTGATACTTCTCCGGAAGTCGACTACCGCAACAGGTTTCACCGTGATTTCGAAGCCAATTTGTTCGATCACTACGAAAAGAATTACTACTGGCATCCGTAGCCGGGCCAGGCGGAAACCTCTATAGAGTTTCTAAAACTACATTGCGGAACCAAACCGGGTGTCCGTGGTACTGAAAACCGATGTGTCCGGTTCGGGGTAAATCTTTCAGAGCGGTTTTGAATTTATTTTTTGTGCCGTCAGGATTTTTATTCGGAGTGGTCCATTCATCGATATTGAGATCCTGAACGGTCGAACCGTTCAGAACGAATGTGATGTTCTGGCCTTTGCAAGTCAGCGTTATAGTATTCCATTCTCCATCAGGTTTGCCAACGTGCTCAGCGGGTTCTTTTGCATCGTAGAGCGAACCGGCTACCTGCTTCCCTTTGTAGATGCCGTGAGAGGCAATTTGGATTTCAAAACCTCCTTGAACCGCGTTTTTCGGATCGGTCCGGAAAAACAGACCGCTGTTACATTGTTCCGATGTCTTGTATTCGAGACTGATCCGGAAGTCGCCGTAGGCATTTTTTGTCCAGATATATCCGCCCGGTTTTTCGGATATGTGGAGAATGCCGTCGGTAACCACCCAGGCACCTTCTTTGTCCATCGTCCATTGATCAAGATCTTCGGTGAGAAGCTTCTGCGGTTCATCGGCCAAAGCGGCTGAAAAGGCAAAAATGGACAGAAGAGATAATACAGAAATTTTCATGTCGGCATGATAGCGAAGAATCAAAAAATCCCCAGGTAAAATCCTGCTCGATCACGTCCGGTTCCGGGATTTTCGGGTTGACTTGAAAGGTGCTTTTCCCGGAGGGTGGGGTATGAAAATTGTGTCATGGAAGTCAGTCTTCCTCTTTGTCGTACTCGGGGCCATTCCGGTTAACGGGGCGGAGAAGCAACCGAATATATTGTTCCTTTTTACCGACGATCACGCCACTCAGGCGATCAGTGCATATGGCGAAAATGGACTTACAAAACTGGCTCCGACTCCAAACATTGACCGGATTGCGGAAGAAGGAATACTCTTCAGGAAATGCTATGTGACAAATTCCATCTGCGGCCCTTCGCGGGCGGTGATTTTGACCGGAAAATATTCCCACATCAACGGCTTCCGGAAAAATGGCGATACTTTCGACGGCTCTCAGGTCACGGTTCCGAAGTTGTTACGGAAAGCGGGTTATCAAACTGCGATTGTCGGCAAGTGGCATCTCAAATCAACGCCGACCGGGTTTGACCACTACGAAGTTCTCAAAGGGCAGGGCCGGTATTACAACCCCGGACTTTATACGAACGGAAAGATGGTTTCCCATGAAGGGTATACTACCGATATCATTACCGATCAGACGATAAAGTGGCTTGAATCCCGGGATAAAGAAAAGCCCTTTTATCTGATGAGTCAGCATAAGGCTCCCCACGGACGGTGGGAACCTGCGATTCGCCATCTCGACTGGCTTGATGATGTCCGTGTGCCAGAACCGGAGTCTCTGTTTGACGACTATTCAGGGCGGTCCGGTCCGGCGGCGAATCATGAAATGGGAATCGCGGATCATATAGGCGAAAAGCGGTTGATGCTATCGTATTCGAGTAAATTTACCCCGGAACAGTTCAAATTGTTCGACGGGCATTTTCGTCCCCGCAACGAAGCGTTTCTCGCCGCAAATCTCACCGGCAAGGACCGGACCCGGTGGCACTACCAGAGGTATATAAAAAACTATCTCCGGTGCGTCAGAGGTGTGGATGAAAATATAGGTCGTTTGTTGCAGTATTTGGATGACAACAACCTCGCGGAAAACACCGTCGTAATGTACAGTTCGGATCAGGGATTTTATCTCGGCGAACACGGCTGGTTCGACAAGCGGTGGATGTATGAAGAAAGTTTCCGCACTCCGCTGGTCGCCAGATGGCCCGGCCGGGTTGCTCCCGGTTCGGTAAATGACACTGACCTGGTATCAAATATAGATTTCCCGGAGACGTTTCTGGAGATCGCGGGTGCACCGGTCCCGGATGATATGCAGGGAAGATCGCTGATGCCCCTGCTGCAAGGCGAGACTCCCGGTGACTGGAGGAAGAGTCATTACTACCACTACTACGAGAGCGGCGGCCATGGTGTCGCGTTGCATTACGGTGTGACTGATGGAAGGTACAAACTGATTCGGTTCCCTGAGCCGAAGTATAACACCTCCGAGTTTTATGATTTGGTCACCGATCCGAATGAGATGGAGAGTCGCTACGGTGATCCCGTTTTGGCAGAAGAGCAGGCCCGAATGGAAATGGAATTGGACCGCCTGCGGGAAAAATTCCAGGTGGACTGACCTGTGAATGGCAAACGCGTCCCTTGCTATAACTTCGCTGTCTTTCAGGTTTCCGGAATGAGATTTTTCCTGACCATCAGCCTTCTTTCAATGTTCTGCGGATTCGGTTCCGCCGAACAGTTGTGGAGCGAAAATTTTGACGATTTGTCCGCCGGGAAGTTGCCGCCCGGGTTTCGAACTTTTACCAGGGGGACGGAGCCGAATGTGGAAGTCGTCGAGATTGAAGGAGGTAAAGCACTGTTGGGCAGGAGGAGTCCGGCTCCGCAGCTGGTCGCTCTGGTTAAGGATTTTGATGCGCCGCAAAAGCGGGTTCTTATTGAGTTCGACCTCGCGGTCTCGGAGAGCAAAGGCCGGGCCTTTCACATTTGGACGTTTGAGCCGGGTGGAAAGGACGCCAGTCAGCTAAATCTAAGTGTTCAACGGGGAACTCTCCGGCAGTATTCAGAAGGTGGCTGGATCGATGCAGGCGTAAAGATTGTGAAATCGACGAGTAGGGAAAAGCCGGTATGGCAGCGGATTCAGGTTCTGCTGGATGCCGAATCGGACTCGGTAAATTTCGGCAGCGCTGTCCCCGGGGGCGAGGGTTTACCCCACTCGCGAATGGCCTACCGTAGTGAATTGCCAATAGGTGGAATCGGTTTTGTATCTGGCAGCCGAATTGCCGACGATGCCTGGTATCTCGTCGATAATATCTCAGTGCAGACGGGAGTCGATTTGCCGGAGCCGGCTAAAGCTAAACCTCTGCCGGAGGTCTATCCGCTCTGGACCGGCGAAAAGTTGCCGACCGATCCGGAACAAATGCCTTTTGCTACCGGTTTGGAGCATCGCATTATTCATCGGGCAGAGCAGGGCAAGTATCAATTCCTCCACGGCGCGTCGATTGTGAAATACAAAGATACATTTTTCGCTAACTGGGCCAACAGTCCGGTTCACGAAAACGGACCGCATGAAACGTTGCAGGGCCGACGGTCTTTTGACGGTGGGAAAACCTGGCCCCATCTGGAGATGGTTGGTCCCGGATTTGACGGGTCCGACCGGCACAGCCACGGAGTTCTCTTTGCGCACGGGGACGAGCTGTGGACGATTTGTGCGTTTTGGAATAGGTGACAATGGCAGGGTATTTCCGGGGTTAAAGGGCGAGGCATTTGTGCTGGATGAAAAAGCGGACCGCTGGGTTTCGCGCGGGATCGTGATGAAAAACTGCTGGCCGTATGATCCTCCGGTCAAAATGGCCAATGGCAACTATATAACCGGTGGACAGGACCGGGATGGTCTTCCAGTCGTGGCTATCAGCCACGGAGAGGATTTTTCCCAATGGGACAGCGTTCTTATTCCCTGGCATCCCGGGCTTCGACCTTCATTTGCGGAAACTACAGTTTGGGCTGAGGGCGATCACGTAATTGCATTGATTCGCGGAGGCGGCAATGTGGCCTGGGTATCGGAAAGTTTTGACGGAGGTCGAAACTGGAGTGTTGCAGGTCCCTCCAATTACCCGGTGCCCCGGGCGAAAGCGTTTCTCGGTAAGTTGAGCACCGGCCAGCTTTATATCGTGTCAAATTTTCGAAATCGGGATACGCTGGTCATCGCTACCGGAAAGCCGGGTGAGCTGTCAGTTTCGAAAATGTTCCGGATCCGCCACGGGAAGTCTGAAGCGCCCCGTTTTCCGGGGCATGCAAAGAGTAAACAGTGGTCCTACCCATACGCGAGCGAGCACGACGGAAAACTCTATGTTGTCTACTCAATAGGGAAAGAGGATTGCGGGTTAACCGTTATACCGGTCGCCGGGTTGATTCAACAGGGTACGAAATGAAATTGTACCCTGTTAAGTAACTCATTGTTGATCAACACGGGTATCAAAATCCAGGGGTGATTTATTTACTTCCCGCTGCTCTACAGGGAGAACTTTAATCTCTACATTCACCGGGACAGAGCGCAGCCCGGCAACCAGTGATTCCAGTTGCTCCAGATTGGGGCCGCTGATCGCTCCGAGACTGTCGCTGATCTGGCTTAACGATCCCACTACGCGGGAAACGGGATCATTTTCGCCCTGGCCCCCGAGGAGAAGATTGCGGGAAAAGGTCTTCTTGATCTGCTCCCACCGGGTGGCTTCATCTTCAGTCAGTAAACCTTCCATCTCTTTGAACTTCAGAAGGTTGGCTTCGGCTCCGGTGGTCAAGGTTTGTGATTCGTTTTCGTAGTGATCAAGTATGGCAATTTCCACCTCTTCATCACTCATTACAGGAAGGACTTTCTCGGCGAGACGGTTCATATTCCGGTAGGAGCCCTGAAGTCGGAACGGTGGCTCGGTGCGATAGGCATCCTCCATTGCGGCGGACCGGA
>JARGOZ010000097.1 GCA_029213025.1 Verrucomicrobiales bacterium | reverse complement strand
AAGCTGTGCCGGATATGGTTTCATCAGGCCTCGCCGCGTAGCGGCTCTGTTCAACCGGTGCAGGCATGTAAGTCGGAACGCAGGGTTTCACGTAGGTTGTGTGGCAGGGCTGCTGGATGATCACTTTTTTCTCAACGTGAACAGGCTGGTAAACCGGATAAGTAATTACCTGTTGGTGGCAGGGCTGCTGGTAAACATAGGTCGGCGCGGGGCAATGCTTTTGCACGGTTACGTAGGATGTTCCGCATCCTCCGGCAAAACTGCTTGATGCTGCTCCGATCGAGACCATAGCGACGGCGGCGAGTAGTATTTTTTTGATCATATTGTTATTGTTTTCGATTTGATGGTTGTTACTTAAATTTTGCGGATTCATTCAAACAGATCCGCTTCACCCCTTGTTTTACCCATCGCTTCGGGATAGTTACATCTTTCGGCAAAAAAAACTGAGAAACGCTAAACGCCACGTCGCCGGACGAAAAAATCTCGTTTTCCTGTTAACCTTTCCCTCAATCGCGGCGTTTGTGTGTGGGGATACCGTTAGGACCGATCCGATTTAAAAAACTCCAGGAGAAAATGCCCGATTCCGATCCAGATTCCGAATTCGTCGCTCTGCTAACCGAGCATCAGGCGGCGCTGCGCCTCTACGTGAACTCGCTTTTACCGGGGGATCCTTCGGCGGCGGATGTTTCCCAGTTAGCCAATTCGACAATCTGGAAAAAACGTTCGGATTTTGAACTGGGGACCAATTTTAAAGCGTGGATCTTCAGTATCGCCCGTTACGAAGTCCTCAATTACCGGAAAACCCAGGCCCGGGACCGCCTCGTTTTCAGCGAAGAATTGCTCGACATTATGGCGGATGAAATGCCCCGACTTTCTGACGACATGGTCTCCAGGCAGCAAGCACTGAAGGGCTGTCTCGAATCGCTGAAAAGCCCGGAACGGGATCTTATTCTGCATCGTTATTTCGAAGATACTTCTCTGGCGGAATATGCGGAGAAAATCAACCGGAGCGTCGGTGGACTCAAAGTAACTCTTCACCGGATCCGGACAAAATTGCAAAGCTGTATCGAACAAAAACTCATCATGGGGGAGGCAGGACAATGAATCGCTCTGAACTTGAAAAGCTGATCGACGAAGTTCTCGATAACGACTGTTCCGAGGCGGATTTTCTCCGTCTCGAAGCTGAGCTTCACGTCGATCCGGCAGCCCGGCGGATCTACTACCAGCGGATGAAGCTTGATACCGCGCTGTCACTTGCGGCAGAAGAGCTGGTCGAGGAAAAGATCATTTCCCGGCCGAATTTTTTCGCAAAGAAACTGCCGCTTTTGGCGGGCATCGCCGCAGCGCTAATGGTTATGGTTGGCTGGCAACTGGGACGAATCGGGAAGCAGGCGCCGGAAGTGGCTGCGGCAAAGGAGCCGCGTGCCAGCGGGTTCGGTGTTCTTGCCGAGGAATCAAACGCGGTGTGGGGAAGCGAAGAGATAGACCGCGGGGAATTGTTGCCCCAGGGCGCTCTGCATCTGAAACAGGGAATCGCCCAGCTTGAACTTTTCAGCGGTGTCACGGTTATCCTTGAGGGAGATTCGAAATTTGAGCTCCACTCTGCGATGGAAATGACAGTGCAGTCTGGAAAAATGCGCGCGGTGGTGCCGCCTCCGGCGCGGGGCTTTCGAGTTAAAACTTCGACTGGCGATGTCGTTGATCTCGGAACGGAATTTGCCCTGGATGTGAGCGATGATCATGCTGATCTCCACGTTCTCGATGGCGAAGTGGAATGGCACCCGTCTTCGCATCCGGCCCGGCGCCTGCTCGATGGCGATTCGATTCGCTGGCAGTCGGATGGTGAGATGAATGAGTTGCCCGCTGCCGGTGATCAATTCGCCGGTCTGGATGAGATACAGAAAAGCCAGTCACAAAAGTATACCGCCTGGCTGACTGACATTGAAGAGGTGAAAAAGGATCCGCGTCTGGTTGCCTATTACCCCATGATTCAAAACAGAAGTTGGGATCGCATTTTGCAGGATGAATCCGGATCGGGTAGAGACGGAGCTATCGTCCGGGCCACCCGCTCGACTGATCGTTGGGAAAAAGCGAATCAGGCCCTCGATTTCGGTGCGACGGGAAGTCGGGTCCGGGTGGATATTCCCGGTGAATACTCCGCTTTGACGTTTTATTGCTGGGTGAAGATTAGCAGTCTGGACCGCTGGTATAATTCTCTGTTTCTCACCGATGGCCACGATCTGCATGAGCCTCACTGGCAGATCATGGATGACGGCAGGATTTTCTTTTCTGTTAAGGCTCAGGATGGAGTCAAAGGCAAGCCGGATAAGAAGAATATCTATTCTCCGCCCATCTGGACTCCGCAGCTGAGTGGACAGTGGTTTCAGATCGCTGTGACCTATGACAGCAGCAGTAAAAAGGTTACCCATTATGTCAATGGTAAACCGGTGGCCAGTGAAGTGCTTCCGGATGAATTTGTGGTTGATAAAGTCCGTATCGGACCCGCATCAATAGGTAACTGGAGTGAGCCCTTCTATAGAAAAGATCCTCATTTCACGGTCCGTAATTTGAACGGGGCGATAGATGAGTTTGCGATTTTTTCCGAAGCGCTTCCAGCTGCGGAAATCGCACGGCTATACAAAAAAGGGAAGCCCTGAAAATAAGCAACCCGCAGTCGCAAATCTGATGCGCCTGCGGGTCGGTTAATTACAAACTGTAGAATCGTCTTTACTACGCGAGATCGAATCGATCCAGATTCATTACCTTGTCCCAGGCAGCAACGAAGTCGTTGATAAATTTTGACTCTCCGTCTGCGCACCCGTACACTTCAGCGAGAGCGCGAAGCACAGCATTGGAACCGAATACCAGATCGACGCGCGTCGCGGTCCACTTAGTTTCTCCGGTCGCACGGTCTACACCTTCAAACGCATTGCCGCACGGGGAGACTTGTTTCCACTCTGTGCCCATGTCGAGCAGGTTGACAAAGAAGTCGTTGGAGAGTGCGCCGGCGCGATCAGTGAACACTCCGGCTTTCTCGTCACCCACGTTGGTGCCGAGTACCCGCAATCCACCGATGAGTGAGGTTAACTCCGGCGGAGTCAGTGTAAGAAGCTGCGCCCGGTCGATGAGAAGATGCTCTGCCGGGATCGAAAAGCGACCGCCGAGGTAGTTGCGGAAGCCGTCGGCTTTCGGTTCGAGAGGTTCGAATGATTCGACATCGGTTTGTTCCGCTGAAGCATCGGTCCGCCCCGGGGTGAAAGGAACTACCACATTGTGACCGGCATTCTTGGCGGCCTGCTCCACCGCGGCGCAACCGCCCAGCACGATCAGATCGGCCAGCGAGACCTTCTTGCCGTCGGATTGCGCTGCGTTGAATTCGCCCTGAATGGCTTCCAGTTTTTCCAGCACCGTAGCCAGTTGCGCCGGCTGGTTTACTTCCCAGTCTTTTTGTGGCGCGAGGCGTACCCTCGCTCCGTTTGCACCGCCGCGTTTATCGGAACCGCGAAAGGTCGAAGCGGAAGCCCAGGCGGCCGAGACTAATTGGGAAACGGAAAGGCCGGAGCCGAGAATTTTCTCCTTCAAACCGGAGATGTCCTGCTCGTCGACCAATGGATGATCGCCAGCGGGAACGGGGTCCTGCCAGATCAAGTCTCCATCAGGAACTTCCGGTCCGAGGTAGCGGGCTTTTGGGCCCATGTCGCGGTGCGTGAGTTTGAACCAGGCACGGGCGAAAGCTTCGGCAAATTGGTCGGGATTCTCGAGGAAGTTGCGTGAAATTTTCTCGTATTCAGGATCAAAACGCAAAGACAGGTCGGTGGTGAGCATCGTCGGGCGACGACCTTCCATTCCCTCGAAAGGGGCGGGAATCACGTTGTCGGCATCTTTGGCAACCCACTGGTGGGCTCCTGCCGGGCTTTTTTCGAGCTCCCATTCGTAGTTAAACAGGTTTTCAAAAAAGAAGTTGCTCCACTGAGTCGGGGTCTGTGTCCAGACAACCTCCAGCCCGCTGGTGATAGCGTCTCCGCCTTTTCCGCTTCCATAAGTGCTGGCCCAGCCAAGGCCCTGTTGTTCGAGGCCGGCGGTCTCCGGCTCGTCGCCAACATTATCGGCCGGCCCGGCACCGTGTGTTTTCCCGAAAGTATGGCCGCCCGCGATGAGGGCTACTGTCTCTTCATCGTTCATCGCCATTCGGGCGAAGGTTTCGCGAATATCGTGGGCTGCTTTTACCGGATCGGGATTGCCGTCCGGGCCCTCGGGATTGACGTAGATCAGCCCCATTTGCACGGCGGCGAGAGGATTTTCCAATATCCGGCTGTGGATATCTCCATCCGCATCGTCATCGGAAACAACCACGCCGCGATCTTCTCCGGCCCCTTCGGAACCGTGCGCATAGCGATCATCACCACCCAGCCAGGTCGTTTCCCGGCCCCAGTAGACGTCGTTGTCCGGTTCCCAGGTATCCTCCCGTCCGCCGGCGAAACCGAGTGTTTTGAAGCCCATTGTTTCCAGAGCCACATTTCCGGTCAGCACCAGCAAATCGGCCCATGAGATTTTGTGACCGTATTTTTGTTTAACAGGCCAGAGCAGGCGGCGCGCTTTGTCGAGACTGACATTGTCCGGCCAGCTGTTCAACGGGGCGAACCTTTGTTGTCCGCGCCCGGCTCCGCCGCGACCGTCGCCAATGCGATACGTTCCGGCACTGTGCCACGCCATCCGGACGAAAAGGGGGCCGTAGTGACCGTAATCCGCCGGCCACCATTCTTGCGAGTTGGTCATTACCTCGGCGAGATCGGCTTTTACTGCAGCCAGATCAAGACTTTCAAATTCCTTTGCGTAGGTAAAATCCTCACCCATCGGATCGGATTTTTCGGAGTGTTGATTGAGCAGGTCGACCCTCAAACGGTTCGGCCACCAGTCGTCATTTGTTGCACCTCCGCCTGTTGGAGCGGCCTGGTTAAAAGGGCATTTTGATTCGCTTGTCATTGTATGTCTGTGATGTGGTGTTGTTTTTTTAAAAGAGAATATTCCCAGATCTAAAGACGATACGATAACCAGAAAGTTACGGGTAACACAAGTGCTCAATGGCGGGGGGCTGAGACCTGTTGACGAAGAAATAAAAAAAATGTGTTAACCTTTTTTCGCAGCACGGCATTTATCCGGCAGGAACCCTTTTTTCTCATGACTAAGACGATTTCAATTCTCACCACCGCTGTTTTGCTCGCTCTCCCGCATGTTCAGGCAAACGAAATCTCTGAAGCGGATCGCCTGTTCACCATGAAAGTGAAGCCGATTTTCACCGAAAAGTGCAACGGCTGCCACGGTGACGATCCGGAAAAGATCAAGGGCGACTACGATATGTTGACCCGCGAAAAACTGCTCGCCGGCGGTGAGTCATTCGGGAAGGACGTCATCGTTGTCGGTGATGCAGCAAAGAGCTTTTTTATCGAAGCGATCAAATGGCAGGATCCTGATTTCGAAATGCCGCCGAAGGAAAATGACCGCCTTACTCCGGAGCAGATAGAAGATATCGAAAGCTGGATCAACGCCGGTGCTCCATGGCCCGCTGAAGAAATCCAGATCGCGATCCGCGAACAGGCGAGCCGCCAGCTGGTCACCGACGAAGGAATGATCGTAAAAACCTCCGGCGGTCTCGCTGATGAGTGGACTTTCCGCCGCTACCAGCCGGAAGATATCTGGGCGTTTCTGCCACTGAAAAAGCCGGCTGTTCCTGAAGTCAAAGACCTAACAGGGTACAGTCGCGGACCTAACAGGGTACAGTCAGGCACTCAACAGGGTACAGTCGCTCCCAACCCGGTTGATTCCTTCATTTGGGCTAAAATGGAGGCAGAAGGATTTCATCCTGCTCCCAAAGCAGATCCCTTCACATTGATACGCCGTGCCTCGTTCGATCTGATCGGAATGCCACCGACTCCGGAGGAAATAGTAGAATTTCAGGCCGCGTATAAAAAGGATTCCGCAAAAGCTTGGAGTGATCTCATCGGCCGACTTCTGAGTAGTAAACACTATGGCGAGCGCTGGTCCCAGCACTGGCTTGATGTAGCCCGCTATGCGGATACCGGCGGTTTTTCCAATGACTACGAACGCTCCAACGCCTGGAGGTATCGCGACTATGTCATTCGTGCGCTCAACGAAGACAAACCCTATAACGAATTTGTCGTCGAACAACTGGCCGGGGACGAACTCGCAGACCGGTCTTTACGTAGCCGAATTTCCGATTGGAATAAGTATCAAAACGCCCGCGAAAAGGGCGATCAGTATAATGAAAAAGAGAGCGAACTTCTGGTTGCCAGTTCTTTCCTTCGCATGGGGCCGTGGGATCCCGCCATGGTAAAAAAAGAGGAGGCCCGGCAACTGTATCTGGATGATGTCGTGAATGCCGTAGGCCAGACTTTCCTGTCGACTACGATGCGTTGCTTCAAGTGTCACGACCACAAATTCGATCCGTTACCGACGAAAGATTACTACAGAATGTATGCCGCTTTCGCCGGGACCCAACTGGCGGAACGGCCTGCTCCTTTTCTTGCGGATGAATCATTGTCAGGTTTTGAAGAGAGCCGGGAGATCACTAAGGAACTGTTCAACTTCGCGAAACAAAGAGTTTCCGAGCTTACCACCAAACGTGAGAACGAATCGAAACGTTGGTACAAAGAGCACAACCTGCCTTACAAGAGCCTGAAGGACCGGGCTGACGATCCGGACGAGATGAAGCCACCCCGCCACTGCGGTCTCACGCCGGAGGAAACCGGTAAGCTGAAAGTCCGTGAGCAGGATGTATGGATTTGGGAGCGTCGCATGGAACGCTACGAGCCATTTGTTCAGACGGTATATAACGGCCCCGTCGGATTTCAAAACGCGCGGAAACTCCGGATGAAGACTAAAGCCAACAACAAGTGGCGGCCGGACAGCACCATTCTCACCGGAGGGTCCCTCGAGGCAAAAGGTGATCCTGTTACTCCTGGTGTATTGAGTGCTCTCGGTATTCCGGTAAATGACAACAGCGAAGATCCCTACCAGGTGACCGGCGAACTGGAGGGGCGACGTCTTGATGTAGCAAACTGGATCGCCAATCCGGAGAATCCGCTAACCGCCCGTTCTATAGTAAACCGGGTGTGGCAGTATCATTTTGGAAAACCCGTCGCCGGAAATCCCAACAACTTTGGTGTCAAAGGCGGCAAGCCGACTCATCCGGAAATGCTCGACTGGCTGGCGGTCAATTTTGTTGAGCGTGGCTGGAAACTCAAAGATCTCCACCGCCTGATCATGACATCGCAGACCTACCAGCAGTCCGGTGAACATCCGGATCGCTACGAGCTGGCCAATAAAGATCCGGATAACAATTTGTTTGCCTACTTTCCTTCGCGCCGCCTTTCCGCGGAAGAATTGCGGGACAGTATGTTGCGCATCACCGGTGAACTCAATCCCGATGGTGGCGGTCTGCCGATCCGTCCGGAGATGAATATGGAAGTTGCGCTTCAGCCGCGAATGATCCAGTTCTCTATTGCTCCTGCCTACCAGCCGTCGCCCACTCCGGAAGAACGCAATCGCCGCAGTATCTATGCCTATCGGGTCCGGGGGCTCGCCAATCCATTTTTGGAAACCTTTAACCAGCCCAATCCCAACGACTCCTGCGAAGAGCGCGACTCGGCCTCTGTCTCTCCCCAGGCATTCACTCTGCTAAACAGTGACATGGTTACCGCCCGGTCCATCGCTTTTGCCCGCCGGGTCGAAAATGAAGTTTCGGGTATCGAAGCTCAGGTAAGCCGGTCGATTCAGCTGGCCTTTGGGCGGACACCTACCGACGCTGAACAGGCGAAGATGATCGAATATGTGACTGAAATGCAGGACTATCATAAAAAGGTGGATCCCGAGCCTATCGAGTATCCCACCAGAATCACCCGGTCACTGGTCGAAGAATTTACCGGAGATCCATTCGAGTATGAAGAAATTCTGCCCGTATTCAAGAACTATACACCTGACACCCACGCATCAGAAGTCGGCCCGGAAACAAGGGCGCTTGCCGACCTTTGTCTACTCCTCTTCAACAGCAACGAATTCGTGTTTAGCTATTAGCGTTTAGCTGTTTGCTGTTAGCCTTCTCGACACGATGAAACTCCAAATTACCAATGAAAGATTTTAGACAACTACAGATATGGCGAAGGGCGCATCAGTTCGTGCTGGCCCTTTATTCGGCTACAAAAGCTTTTCCCAACGACGAGCTCTATGGATTAACTTCGCAAATCAGGAGGGCTGCCGTCTCTATTCCTTCAAATATAGCTGAAGGTTGCGGTCGCGGCGGTGATCCGGAACTTGCTCGTTTTTGTAGAATTGCTATGGGCTCCGCCAGTGAAGTGGAATACCAATTGGAACTCGCAAAAGACCTCAGTTTTCTCTCCGTCGATACTTACGAGGCATTATGCAGCGATTTGGTTGACCAAAAGAAGATGCTTAACTCATTTATCACCAAGCTAACCGCTAACCGCTAACCGCTAACCGCTAACCGCTAACCGCTAAAAGCTAAAAGCTAAAAGCTAAAAGCTAAAAGCTAAAAGCTAAACTCATGAATATTTGCTCAAGACCTCAATCTAACGAAGCTTCACGGCGTCAATTTCTTTACGGACTCGGTGCGTCTCTGGGTTCAGTCGCAATGACTGATGCCCTGGCCAAAGAAGCCGTGGTGTCCGCTGCGGGACCACTGGCTCCAAAAGATCCGATGCTGCCCGCTAAGGCGAAAAATGTAATTATGCTGTTTATGGAAGGTGGTCCGGGTCACATGGATACATTTGATCCGAAGCCGACGTTGAATCGACTACATAAAACGGAATCGAAGAGTACCCGTGGCCTCGAAAACGGTTTCAAATTCTATGTCGGCAGTCCTTTCAAATTTAACAAGGTCGGTCAGTCAGGTATAGAAATGTGTGATCAGTGGAAATACCTCAGTGATCCGGAAGTCGCGGACGAGTTATGTAACTACCGGGGCTGCCACGCTGAATCTCTCAATCACCCGGAGGCGCTATTTCATATGAATACCGGGAGCCGTCTTGGCGCCGATCCATCCATCGGTGCCTGGGCCACCTACGGTCTGGGCAGCGTGAACCAGAACCTGCCCGGATATGTCGTAATGACGGAAATGGCCCTGCCCCAGGGCGGATCAAGAAACTGGTCGAATGGTTTTCTCCCTGCCTACTACCAGGGAACCCGTCTTCGTCCCACCGGTTCGCCGATTCTGGATTTGAAATCGCAGCCCTGGAAATCCCGCGAACACCAGCGCGAGACTCTGGATGCTCTCTCGTTCATGAATGATCAGCACGCCAAACAGCACCCGGCCCACGCAGATCTCGCCGCGCGGATGGAATCCTACGAACTGGCCTATCGCATGCAGATGGAAGTTCCTGAAGTGATGGATCTGCAAGGGGAGTCCGAGCAAATGCGTGAGATGTATGGTATGAACCGCAAAGAGACCGCCACCTTCGGAAAGCAGTGCCTCATGGCCCGGCGCCTGGTGGAAAAAGGCGTTCGTTTTGTGCAGATTTTCTCCGGAGGCTGGGACAGTCACGACTACCTGGAGCGCGGTCATTCTTCACGAATCAACAGTGTCGATCAACCGATGGCTGCACTGATCAAGGATTTGAAACAGCGTGGTATGCTGGAAGATACTCTGGTGATTTGGACCGGCGAATTCGGGCGCACGCCTGACAACAATAAACGCGGCGGAGTCTATTCCCTCGGGCGCGGACACAATGCGGATGCCATGACGATGCTTCTTGCCGGAGGCGGAGTAAAACGCGGAGCTGTAGTCGGAGCCACGGATGAAATCGGTGCCGAAGCGGTGGATGTGAAGCATCCGATCCGTGACTTGCATGTCACTCTGCTACATCTCCTCGGACTGGACGATAACAAATTGACCTACTTCCACGGCGGTAGATACAAACAGTTATCGCAGTTCGGCGGGCAGGTTATACCGGAGCTTTTGGCCTAGCCCAAACCGTGCTGATGTAATTAGACGATGTGATCCCATATTCTATTTTGAGATCAGCTCTTCGTTCTCTTTCTGTAAGCGACCGACTAATTTCGCAATGTCCTCCACTCTTTCGAGATTTTCTTCCTTGATGTAACTGATTTTCAACTTCTCCAGGCTTGAGATATACAATTGATTTAATTTGAGAATCCCTTCTGAACGAGTCTCGCTATAGGATTGAAATTCTTCAGATAATATTTCGGGTAATTTGATTTCGGAACTGAGGTCGATCAGATCAATGTAGAACAATTTGAAGCGGTACCAGCGCGAACTCCCTTCGTTATCGGGGATGCTCACTATGAATACGTCATCTTTCACGTCGTAATGACCACTGGTCGGTGAGCGGCTTTCAATATCTGTTGATCCTCGGTGATTCCCGATAGCAAGTAATTCGTACCTCAAGAGTTCGGGGATCATTTCCATACGGTTCGTCGCTGATATATCGTGTCCCCGTTCTTTTTGACCTTCGTCCCAATTTGGCTGCCAGGGCTTTCCATTAATATAAGTCGGTTCGTCACGGCCTAGATGCCGACCTGCTTTGGCTGCACCTAGATTGACCCATTTGATTCCGTGTTTAGTAACATGAAATTCGTCGGAACCATCATTTAGAGATTCAACCTCAAGTGTAAGCGGGATCCGACCGTTTCTAATATTTTCCGTCTTTCGGATAAAATCAATTTCCCCCTGTAGATCTTTGATAGCGGCTTCAAACTTTCTGGCCTGTTCAATATTTTGCTTTTGAAGCGCACGTTTTTGAGCCTCTTCAAACTGAGGAATGTACCTCTTATTGATCGCTTCAACTCCCCGGGCGCGATTTCGCGAATATGCGAGGCGCACCTTATCGTACTCGATTTCAGTCCGGCTTCTTAACTGACCGAGCACTTGAAAATGAAAGACAAGGAGGCAGGCGCAGATTAGCGAGTGTCGAATCGGATGCATGGTGGACGTTTACCATTTTTGACTTTGTGAAACAAGGATATTGCTCCGCAATTTTTGACACATTTCTGCGGAAATTCGAACTCCTGAAGGGGGTGAACTGGAACGCGAATGCGAAAATGAGTCGACGGGTTACGAGCTAGTGCTCTGTCGTAGATGCTACCGATGAAATCGGTGCCGAAGCGGTCGATGTGAAGCATCCGATCCGTGACTTGCATGTCACTCTGCTGCATCTCCTCGGTCTGGACGATAACAAATTGACTTATTTCCATGGCGGTAGATACAAGCCGCTATCGCAGTTCGCCGGGCAGGTGATACCGGAGCTTTTGGCCTGGCGATTGGGTGTTATTCGCGGATTGTGGCCTATGCCTCAATCCCGCGAATACCAAAATGCAAAGCGCAAACTGAAGCGGCACATCGATTCGATTGCTGCGTCTGATGAGGATGTGGCCCGTGCCGTGGCGGAGGTAGGGTATCCGGAGCCGCGAATTCGGGCGAAGGGTTTTGAAACTTTTCTTTCCATCATTATCAGTCAGCAGGTATCTACGGAAGCCGCGACATCAATTAGGACGAGGGTGTTTTCGACACTTGGGCAGGTAAGTCCCCGGGCGGTGCTGGAAACCTCTATCGAAAATCTTCGTGCCGCAGGCATGTCGGGCCGGAAAATCGAGTACGCGAAAGGTTTGGCTGAAAGTATAGAGGGTGGAGTATTCGATCCGGATGAGTTGCTGCAATTAAGCGATGAGGAGGCAATTGAAAAGATCGTGGCATTGCGCGGTTTTGGTCGCTGGAGCGCAGAGATCTATCTGATGTTTTCGCTGCAACGGCCGGACATTTTTGCCGCTGATGATTTGGCTCTGCTGATCGCCCTGCAAAAACTCAGAGGTTTGCCGGCGAAACCGGCGGCAGGGGAAGCTCGCCGTTTAACCGGTCACTGGGCTCCGCGCCGAACAGCGGGCAGCTTGTTTCTGTGGCATTACTACCGGGGGGCGCCGGATTAATATACCCCGGCTAAATTTCGCGGAACCATCTTTCCAGGAAGGAAATGCGGTCAAGGATTTTGGCGCCGAGGTCAAGCTTATACTGCATATAGGGATGGCCCAGATTCCAGAAAGCATAGTTGTTATCTCTCAAGTACTGACCCAGCAGGTAGAGTTGTAGTTTTCCGGCATGGTTGTGAATCCGCATAGATCTGTCGTGAAATCCGGTAAGGCTGGTATAGACATTACCCGTGCGGTATCCGATTTCCCCGGCTACACAGGAGCCGTCAGCAGTGGATAGACCAAATGTTAGAAGCGTAAAATTATCGCGATGAATGTCCTGTAATGCTTCGAGCAAATTTCTGTATGGCTCCCGCACCCAGCTGTCGTAGTGGCAGTTTGTAATACCTGTAAGAATAGTGTGGAGATCACAGTGGATGTCGAGATGATAACCCTGGATACGGCATTTTTCCGATCGCATCCACCTCCTCGTCGATTTTGAAATATGTAAGTTCTCCCAGTCGAGAACCGCATAGGCACGCTGGATTTCCGGGAGCAGGACCAGTTGCTCTTCGGAATCGCCAATGTCAGTTGATACCGATATAAAACCGGCCCGGGCCAGTGAAATATACATTTCCGGTGTCCAGTCGGGCGTCCAGTAGTAGTTTTGCCGGGACCGGTAGATCGCCATCATCGTGTCCGGCGAAAGCAGATCTTCTCTGCTGATCTGGAAATTCCGGAGAAAAAACGTTGATTTCATATCCGCCTGACTGAACACCCTGCTGGAGGCAAAATCAAACTCTGCGCTTCACTCCGTTTTTTTGCAGAGGCAGGGAACAATTGTGAAAAATTATGTGTGAACGGATTGCCAATCGACGGCGAAATAGAATAGGATCGGGGCGGTTACGCAAAAGTTTTTTATCGATGAAGTTTTTTACCCTTTTTGTTTTTTCCTGTTTTATTCCGTTGGTTGCATCCAGAGCGGAAAACACTGTGGTGACATTTGACGCGGAGGATTTTGTTGAGCAGACCGCCAATGAGGTCAGGTCCTGGCACATCACAAAAGCAGACTCGATTCCTGAAGTGCTGCCCGACGCTGATCCTCCCCATCTCGATGGCGCGGCGGGAGGTGCCTACATCGAGGTGCTTCCGGACAGCCGTCGCAATCATGGGGAAAAACTGATCCGGGGTGAAAATTTTTCACCGGAGCCGGGCCAAATGGCGATTCTGAAATACCGGGTCAAATTTCCCGGGGCCGGAAAATACTACGTGTGGGCGCGGGCTTTCTCTACCGGTTCAGAGGATAATGGATTTCATATCGGATTAAATGGTAAGTGGCCGGAAAGTGGGCGTCGCTGGCAAACAGTATTGAAAAATCGCTGGCACTGGGAGTGCAAACAGCGCACCGAAAAAGTACACACCGGGGTCCCTATGGCTCTCTACCTGGAAATACCGGAGGCAGGAGAACAGGACATCTATATCTCCATGCGGGAAGACGGTTGCGAGCTGGATCAAATCATGCTCGCTACCGATCCGGAGTGGCGTCCACCGGGTTACCGGCGGGAGGCGAAGGGTGATATGACGGAGAAAGGTCCGCCGGTTAAAATTGACCGCCAGCCCTATGGTGACGGTTCAGTCCAAATCACCGGTGAGTTGAAAACATGGCACAAAGTTACCTTAACCCTCGACGGTCCCTGGGCTCACGAACTCGACAGGGAGCGTAATCCCTTCACCGAATACAAGTGCGAAGTATCGTTTCGCCATGAAAGCGGTGAGCCCTGGTATATTGTTCCTGCGTATTTTGCCGCTGACGGTAATGCAGCGGAAAGTTCGGCGGTTTCGGGAACAAAATGGAGGGCTCATTTATCGCCCGATAAAGAGGGGCAATGGGACTACACCGTGAAATGCCAATATGCAGGTGAGGGACCGGTTCCCGGCGACGGAGCTACCGGTAGTTTCTCTATTTCCGCCTCAGATAAAAAACTACCCGATTTTCGTGCCCGGGGTCGGCTTCAGTATGTCGGCGAACGTTACCTGAAATTTGCCGGAGACGGATCCCGCTTTCTGAAAATTGGTGCGGACGCTCCGGAGACTTTTCTGGCCTGTAGTCAATTCGACGGAACCCGCGCCAATAATCCCGGTAAAGGTCCGCTAAAGGCGTTCAAGCCTCACCTGGCTGACTGGCAGAAGGGTGATCCAACCTGGCAGAGCGGGGAGGGGAAGGGTATCATCGGTGCCGTTAACTACCTGTCCTCCAAAGGTCTCAATACCTTTTCTTTTTTGACATATAACGCCGGAGGCGACGGGGATAATGTCTGGCCTTTTGTCAGTCGGGAGGAAAAACTTCACTACGATGTTTCGAAACTCGATCAGTGGGGAATCGTTTTTGATCATGCGACTTCGAAAGGTATGCATCTCCATTTTAAAATGCAGGAAACGGAGATGGATGATAATCGTCGCGGTCACAAAACTCCTGAAAATGTATCTGTGCCCACTTCACTGGATGGAGGAAAACTCGGACCCGAAAGAAAACTCTATATTCGCGAGCTGATCGCCCGCTATGCTCACAACCTCGCTTTAAACTGGAATATCGGAGAGGAAAATACCCAGTCTCCGGAGGAAATTCGCGCCATGGCTGAATATATTAAAGAGGTGGATCCCTACGATCATCCGATTGTGATCCATACCTTTCCCTCTCAGCAGGATAAGGTTTACCCGCCTTTGCTGGGAGAACAATCCGTCCTCACCGGTGCGTCACTGCAAAATCCGTGGGACGCCGCTCATCAGCGAACATTGAAATGGATTCGTGAATCTGAAGCCGCCGGGAAAAAATGGGTTGTTGCCAATGACGAACAAAATCCCGCTGATCTCGGCGTGCCGCCTGATCCGGGATATGCCGGGCATTCCGGGTGGGCGGAAAAAGAGGGTAAGAAATACAATCTCCACGATATTCGCCGCGATACTCTGTGGGGAAACCTCATGGCCGGCGGCGGTGGGGTAGAGTATTATTTCGGTTACAGGCTGCCGGAAAACGATCTGAAGATGGAGGACTTTCGCAGCCGCGATAAGAGTTGGGAATTCTGCCGCTTGGCAGTAGGTATTTTCCATCAATCGGGAGTGCCGTTTTGGGATATGAAAAGTGCCGATGAATTGGTAGGAAATCCGGACAGCAATAACGGGATGCCGTGGTGTCTGGCGAAAAAGGGTGAAGCCTGGCTTATCTATGTTCCGGAAGGAAAAGGGGAGGTGACTCTCGACCTGTCCGGAGTGAAAGGGAGTTTTTCGGTAACAAAATTCGATCCGACGGGGGAGGCTGAAGCGATTGATATGGACGATATCAAAGGCGGTGCGCCGCAGCTGCTTCAGGTGGAAAGCGAAGCGGTTCTGGCAGTAAAGCGACTCGGCGAATGAACTATTGTCGCGATACTTCCAAATCGTCAATCCATATCGATGTATCAGCATCGGCCTGGGCGACGAAACCGAGCCATTCGAGGCGGTTCCAGTCGTTGTGGATATTGGTCAGGTTTTGTATGATCACCGGCTCTTTTTGATTCGGCAGAGTGAGATGCAAATTCCATTTTCCGGCTTTTTCACCAAGAGACGCTTCCAGTCGCAACGTGATCCATTGGCCCGTGGGAACGTCGATTTGGAGTTTTTCTCTTCCGACTCGTAGCTTGCCGTTTTCGATCCATACCGTTGGTCCCACCCGGTAGGAATTGTTCGCGTCGCGCCACTCATGCTGGAAAACGGAATGGGGTTCCACCTTTACAGAAAAGGCGCATTGGGCGGTGCCTTCGGTGTAGTCGGGATCGATCGATAACAGCGGGAGGTAGCGACGGTTCTGGCCCTTTGCATCAGCCATCCGCAGGGCGTGATTACCGGAGGGCGCGCCCTCTGTTGTAACTACCGAAATACTGTTTTTCCCGTCGCCGAGGCTGACGCTGGAGCCGGGCGGTAAACCTCCATCTTCGAAAGTTTCGCGGAACGAAAGCTCCGGGACTTGCGGTGGATCTTTCATCTCCGGCACAGGTAGTGAGTTCGCCCGTTTTACCCAGGCCGGATCGCCGTAGACTCCGGCGCTGGTGAAGTCGAAAATTTCAAAACCGATTTTCTTCGCCGGGGAGTTTTGCGGTGAGGCAAAGTGGAAGTTGCCTTCTGCCGGGTCGACAAAACCCGGATCCGCGATGACAGCCCCCGGATCCTTTCCGCTTTGCTGCCATTCCGTAAACGTTTTGCCCTGAAAGTCGATCGGACCTCCCCCGGTTTTCCAGTAGAGATTCTTTTCCAGTTTCACGTTGGGGTCATCCCAGCTGCCATGGAGAAGGTCCCCGGTTTCCCAGAAAAATATATTCCGGCTCAAAGTAAAGGAAAGGTGGTCTTCGACCCGGGAACGCTTCACTTGATACTCTTTCGCCAGGGCGAAGATATTGTTGCGGATCATATTTTCTTTCCCGTAGTGCTGGTGGTATCCGCCGGATTTTGTCCGGAAGACAAGATTTTTCTCCATCAGAATGTCACTGCTGCCTTCGTCATTGTAGAGCCCCCATCCGCCGTATCCCCAGGAGGAGATATCGTGGACGACATTGTGGCTCACGCTGGTTCCCGGCGATGGCCCCAGTGTGTAGACCGCTCCCATGTCGGACAGCCAGCCCTGGCCAATGTGGTGGATATGATTGAACTCGATCCGGTTCCGCGCCGAGAGGCTTTCCGCGTAACCCCAACGCCAACCGATGGAGATACCACTGTAGAGAAAGTCCGCGATTTCATTGTGTGTTACCTGATTGTCGCCGCTTTGCCCAATCCATACTCCCACCGCACAGGGGAAGATTCGCCCGCCGCGACAGATGATATTATTATCCACTTTGATGTGGCTGGTCCGCTCCGACTCTTTCGAGGCAATCCGGGTTTCGCCGATTCGAATGCCTCCCGCTCCTGTATCGCTCACTAAAGTTCGGGTGACCGAGCAGTCGCGACAACCTTTCCGGAACCACAATCCGTAGATTCCGGTGTGGGAGATTTCGCAATCCTCGAAGTGGATATTCTGCGCTCCGTCAACTTGAACGGCGGCTTCAATAGGGGAAGCTGCTTGTGAGGGCTCAAACCCCCGCTCCGGAGTTTGCCAGTCCGAATAGCGAAACATAAGGCCCCGGAAATGAAGGTCTTTTACATAGTTGCTGTTGGTGGAGTCTCCGGAAATTACGAGCAGTTTTTCTGCAACCGGAGCGACAGCTTCTATAGATTTGATCGATTCGCCTTTGCGGGGCATGTAGAGAATTTCCCCGTAGGGAGCGAGGAACCATTCTCCCGCTCTATCCAGCGCGCCCCGGTAGTTTTCGAGTACAAATCCGGTATGTAACGTCAGCGGGTTGTGGCCTTTCATTTGTCGACCGGATATGCCGAGGCGCCCGTTTGCTGCGTCAAACCAATCGAGAAACTTCCTTGTGTTATCCCATTTGTGGAAAAACAGAGCCTGAACCATCTCGCGCTCGTTTTCCGGGACATTCGCCAATGAGTTCAGATCTTGCGGTCGGGCGAGAAGTGTCTGGTGAAAGGTTGACTTGTCCTTTTTCTCAGAGCCCTTTAACAGATAGTGGAAAAACGAATCCGGTTCCCGGGCGCGAACGGCCCTTTCACTGTTGATCCATAGCTGCTCGAATTTCCAATTGGCATCGGGCTTTGCTGTCCAGAGACCGTCTTTTCGCACCGTCCAACCGGTGATTTTCCGTCCTCCGGAAATGACCGGTTCCGCGCCTTTGGCAGCTTCGTAGATTGTGCCGAAGTCTTCGGGACCGAAGCTGAGCGGTTCAGAAATACGATATATCCCGTCAGTAACGACAACTCTGAAATTTTCCGTATCGCCCGTTTTCCGGCGCTTTCGGATTTCATCGCGGGCCGATGCCAAAGTGGCAAATTTTCCGTTTGGTGATACTTCGATGACAGTCTGTTCCGCCCGGGAAAAAGCTGTTGTCAGGGCAATTGCCAATAACGGTATATATAGTTTGCGATTCATTTCTATTCTGTAGAAAGTTCTAAATTTTTTGTATTTTCTGCCTCGTCGCAGCCGCTTCATCCCAGGAAACTTCGTGGGGCAGTCGCTTTGAATCTGCAGCGATAGCGGCGACAACTCCGGCGGCTTCACCCATCGCCACAGCATTCCCGGTGACTCTGTAGCTGGCGTGTGCGATGAAATCCCCGCTGATACATCTGCCTGCCATCATCAGTCCGTCAACATCCCGGGCGATCAGAGCCCGCAGGGGGATATCGTAGGGTTTTGCTTTGGTGTTGGCGCGCACAATCGGTTCTTTGTCATTGGCCTTGCGGCTGTGCGCATGGATATCGACTCCGAAAGTGGCACGGGTAACGGCATCTTTGTGGCGGGCCCCCTTAACCAAATCTTCGCGGGTAAGCTGATAGCGACCCTGAATCCTGCGCCCGTCCCGAACCCCGATTTGTTCAGCTGTTGCCGCGATTTGCAGACCTTCCCAGGGGCCGCCGAGTTTGCGCAATGCTCTCATAATTCGGAACACCTCGGCCCGGGAGCGCATCGTCGCTTCGGTAATGGCCGGAGCGTCCCACGGTTTGATTCCATATTCATGATTGAGCATCAGCATGACCAGATCATCGCGAACATGAAACACGGTTGGATGCCCGTATGAACTGGCAACACCGGCTTTCTTCAGTTGGCTTTTGAATGCTTCCACCGCAGTGAGATGACCGCCTTTTCCGGTGAAAGAATCAGTCCCGTTGAACGATATATATTCGCCAAGGGCGGCGACATCTTTCACTACAGCGAGTGCATTCATCGTCATAGGTTGGCAGGGGCAGTCTTTGGATTGGCCCACCTCCCATTCGCATCCGGCAAGTGCACCGATATCGCCGTCGCCAGTGGCATCTATAAATACCGGAGCCCGCCACGCTTCACGGCCCGATTTGGATTCGGTGACGATGGTAGTAAGTCGGTTTGCTTCTTTATAGGCCGCTGTTACCCGGGTAAAGAAATGAACCTTTACGCCCGCTTCGATACACAGTTCTTCGAGCAGGATCTTCATCTCTTCCGGCTCGTAGACAAAGCGCCCCGGATTTTCACTGCGGCGGGCATCGCGGGAATCGAGAATTTCAATGATCTCGCGGGTGATTCCCGGTTTGTCGAAGTCAAATATGTAGGTCAATAGCCCCGCTGTCCAAACTCCGCCGAGGCACCCGTGAACCTCAAAAAGTCGCACATTCGCACCGCTTCGCGCGGCTGACAGTGCCGCCGCAATTCCCGCCGGTCCGGCCCCGCACACAATGACGTCGGCATCATGATTTACCGTCAGCGCCCGCTCCGGTTCGAGAAAGCCCGCCTGGTTAGCGGAATCTTCACCAAAGGTCGCCGAAAGAGCGGAACCAGCCACTCCGGCGGTCAGCGATTTTTTGAGAAACCCGCGACGCGGTGAAGATGATTTTTCCATGTTTTGAGGCTAGAACACGAAATCAACAGCGACAAGGGGCATCACCTGAAAGTGTTATCTATTCGTGTTGGCTTTTCCCGTGAGACTGGAGATGTTTATGGTGGACCGATCTTGACCACTCTATGAACCAAAATCTTAACAGACGACGCTTTCTTCTCCGTTCCCTCGGCAGCACACTGGCGCTGCCCGGCCTGCCTTCGCTGATGGCCAAAAATGTGTCCGCAAGCACTGCTGTTCAGGCGGCTAAAGGGGCGGGAGCAGGTGCAAACCGCTTCGTCGCAGTGGGGAATTTGCTGGGATTTCAGCAAAAATCACTGTTCCCGGAAACGACCGGGAAAGATTGGGAACTGACCACTTTACTCAAGCCGCTCGCTGCCAATAGCGACCAAATGACGGTCTATCGCGGTCTCGACCACGGTTTGAAAGGCGGGCATTTCGCGGTCCATTCTTTCCTCTCCGGGGTCCTCAATTCCGAGGCGAAAAACCGGGCGGACGGTAACGTCTCGATCGACCAGTTTATTGCTGACGAAATCGGGTTTCAGACTCGTTTCCCGTCGCTTACGGTTGGGTCCGAGGGCGGAATCCACGGCGGTTGCCAAATCGCGTGGACGAAATCCGGGGTGCGTGTCCCGCCGATTACCGGTCCGGCGGAGCTGTTTCAGCGGCTGTTTGTCAATGACACTGAGGATCGAAAAATTCGTCGCAAACAGGAAAATTCCCTGCAAGCATCGATTCTGGATTCAGTCATGGAAGACGCCAAATACCTCTCGAAAAAGGTCAATTCCGAGGACAAAGAGAAGCTGGATGAATATTTTACCTCGATTCGCGATGTGGAAAAGCGTCTTGAATTGCGCAGTCGCTGGGCTGATTCACCTAAACCCGGTGCTCCTTTCGAAAAACCTTCGGATCGCAACACGGTCGAGGATTTGCCTCTGCTCTACGAGCTGATCGCTCTCGCTCTGCAGACCGATTCGACCCGGATCGCCACTTTGGAAATTGGGGGCAGCTTTCTGCCTCAGAACCTCGGGATCAAGAAATCCTATCACGGGCTTTCCCACCACGGCAACGACGAAGAGGCGCTCAAGCATTTGATTACACTCGAGACCTATCAGATCGAACACTTCGGGAAATTTCTGACAAGGCTCGCCGGAATGAAAGACGGGGACCGAAGCCTGCTTGATTCCACCGCCGTTATTTTCGGTAGTGGAATGGGTAGCGGGAATTCCCATACAAACAACGATCTGCCGATTGTTCTCGCCGGTGGCGGATATAAGCATGGCGATTTCCGGAAAGTTCCCGGCACGGGGATTAACAAAGTACCGCTCTGTAATCTATACCTCGAAATGGCCCACCGTATGGGTGTGGAAGTCGATGCATTCGGCACCAGTACCGGAACCTTTGTGTAGTATGCAAGGGCACTGTACAGGGTACGATTCACCATTGTACAGGGTACAGTCGCTGATTGTACAGGGTACAGTCCTGTTGCTCTTCTGTATTTCGGCTAAGTGTGGGGAAATCAGTCAATTTCTCGATAAATACTGCCTGGAATGTCACGACAGTGATATACAGAAAGGCGATCGCGATTTCGAAGACTTTCTGCTTCCGCTCGATTCGATACATGATCTCGAATCGGCTCGCGACATTCTCAACCAGGTGTCACTTCGCGAAATGCCGCCGAAAAAGGCGGATCAACCTACTCCTGAAGAACGGGCGAAACTGATCAATGCGCTGAGCGGTGCGGTGATGGCGAGTCGGGGGAAAGTGAAGGATCCCGAAGCCCGCACTGTGATGCGGCGGCTTTCGAATCGCGAATACGAAAATACGCTGCAGGTTCTCTTTGGCCGCAACCTCGCCACCCTCGGGCTGACGGTGGATTTTCCCGGCGAAAACACCAGCGAGCACATGGATAACATCGGTGAAACTCTGGTCACCTCGGGATTTTTGCTCGATCAATACTTTCAGGCTGCCAACCGTCTTGTCGAGCTTCGGCTCGGCAGAGCTGAAACCGAAGCGAAATCCTGGCATTTCCAAGACGGGTTCAAACAATATGAAGAACTCTCCGGGGCCCACAAAAATGCCTTTAACTATAACTTTCTCTGCATCTATGAGCAGCCCAATACCGATACTCGACAGGGCGGCTATGGACATATCGAAAAATTTCTGGAAGGGGTGCCTGTTTCCGGGCTTTATGATATCGAAGTATTGGTCAAGGCGATGAATCGCGATACCCACTACGATCCGGAAATATTCGGTATGGATTTCTCCGAGCCGTTCGAACTCGGCATCGTTCCCGGCGACTACCGGAAAGGTCACATTCACTACCCGCAAAAAGTAGAGCCCGTGCTCGCCCGGACGATTGTTCCGGACGATGAATTTGTGTGGAAGAAATTTCAGGTATGGTTGGAGAAAGGGCGGACGCCCCGGTTCATTTTTCCGAACGGAGCGTATGAATCGCGAGCCTCGATCACAAGGATCAATAAAAAATACAAAGAAGAGTTGGAAAGAGACGGAGAAAAAGCCCGCTATGGATCTGAACGAACTTTGATTCTGAAATACGGGAAACTTCCCCATATCCGAATCGATGAAATCAAAATTCACGGCCCCGTTGCCGAACCCGGGGGCGGAAAAGAAGAGCTCGCGGTCTTTGGCAAAAACGGGTTTCAGGAAAGTGAGGCTCTTAATCAACTCTATAGGTTTGCGCAGCGTGCGTTTCGCCGACCGCTTACTGATGTCGATAAAAAGCGAATCGGAAAACTCTATCAAAAGCGGATCGGAGAGAAAGCCGGGCCCCGCAAGGCCGCTCTCGATACCGTGAAAATGATACTTTGTTCTCCGTCCTTTCTCTATCTGGCGGAAGCGACTCCGGAAAGCGAAATATATCTGCGCCCCTACGACCTGGCATCCCGGCTTTCCTATGCTCTGTGGGCCGCTCCGCCCGATGATAAGTTGCTCGCAGCAGCGGCATCCGGAGATATCAAACCCGGGAAGCAGACGTTACGAATGTTGAAAGATCCACGGTCATCCGGCTTTGTGGGCGCCTTTCTCGACAGTTGGCTCAACCTGCGGGAAATAGGTAATCAACCTCCGCCGCGTAAGTTTGCTCAGGAATTTTACGCCGAAAATCTGCCCGATTCGATGAAGCAGGAAGCCCGTCTCATGTTTCGCAATTTGCTCGATAACAACGGTTCTGTGATCGATTTGCTCAATGCCGATTACACCTGGGTCGACAAAAAACTCGCCAAACTGTACGACCTGCCGGAGAAGGCGAAGCTACGGCTCGCCGACGGATTTCAGCGGGTCAGCCTGAAAGGCAACCGCCAGCGTGGCGGTGTTCTCGGCATGGCAGGGGTTCTTACTGTGAGTGCCAACGGGGTCGATACCTCCCCGGTTACGCGGGGTGTCTGGGTCATGGAAAACGTCCTTGGTATCAAGCCTCCACCGCCGCCGGCCACAGTTCCCGCTATCGAATCGGATGTACGCGGTGCCACCACGATTCGCGAGCGACTCGCCAAACACGCTGCTGACAAAAGCTGCAAAGAATGCCACCGCAAAATCGACCCGCTCGGATTCGCTCTCGAAACCTACGACCCGGTTGGCCGTTGGCGAACCACCTACCCGCGACCTTCGCCCAAGGGGAAAGCTCAGAAGATCGATTCGACGGGCGAATTTCCTTCCGGGGAAACCTATACCGATTTCGCCGGTTTCCGCGATTATATAGCTAAGAACCGGAAAGATGTTTTCGCCCGGGGTTTAGTAGAGAAACTGCTCACTTACGCAACCGGTCGCCACATGACCGGCGCTGACTACCCGGAGATCGAAGTGATTTACGGAAAAGTGAAGAGCGATAACTACGGTTTGCAGACGATGGTGCTGGAAGTGATGAAGAGTGAGATTTTCCGGTCGCGATAAAGAGATCATTTTTCCGGACCGTTCCGGCAGATCAAAATATCGATTTTCCGTGTCTTGCGGACTTGCTGATTTCCCAATACTTTCGCCGTTCTATGCAACGTCGTCACTTTCTGGAAACTACTCTCGCAACCGCTGCCGCTTCACCTTTTGCCGCTGCGCAAAATTCTGCACCTGTGAAGAAAATCCTGCTGCGGTCTTCGTGGCAGACGGTCAATATCGGTGACATCGCCCATACGCCGGGGATGTTGACTCTTCTGGAAAAATATTTGCCGGAATATGAGATCACCCTTTGGCCGAGTCATGTCGGCAACGGAGTGAAAGAGTTGCTGATGGAGCGCTTCCCGAAACTGAAGATTATGGATCGAAGCGCCGATGCCAAAAAGCAGGCTTTCGAGAATTACGATTTTCTGCTTCACGGTTCCGGGCCGGGCATTGTAGGCCAAAAGTCGATTATCGAGTGGTCGGAAAAAACCGGTAAACCTTACGGCATTGGCGGTGTGACGTGGCGGTATTCGGATGAGGGGCTCAAGGTCATCAACGGAGCTGATTTTACTTTCTTTCGGGATTCGGTTTCTCTTCAGTTAGCCAAAGATAAAGGGGCGACCTGTCCGGTAATGGAGTTCGGGCCCGATGCGACATTTGCCTGCGATCTCACAGCAGATGAGGCGGCTGATGCCTGGCTCAAAGAGGTCGGTCTGAAAGCGGGCAATTTCATGTGCTGTATTCCGAAGTTGCGCAACACTCCCTACTGGGAAGTGAAAGAGGGATACAAGTTTGACGAAAAAAAACATGCCCGCAATCAGGAGATGAAAGAGCACGATATCGGGCCGCTGAGAAATGCGGTAATCGCTGTAGTGAAACAGACCGGTATGAAGGTGTTGCTCTGTCCGGAGGACGCGACACAGATGAAGCTCAATAAAGAAATGATCTACGACAAGCTTCCTGCCGATGTGAAAGAGCAGGTTGTATGGAGGGAGGACTACTGGCTCACAGATTTTGCGACCAGTGTCTATACCCGCAGCGCCGGTCTTTTCGGCAATGAACAACACAGCCCGATTTTGTGTATCGGTCATGGTATTCCGGCGATAGTCTGCCGCTACAAGGAGCAAACCAGCAAAGGATTTATGTGGAAAGATATAGGTTTGTCGGAGTGGCTGTTCGATCACGATTTTGACGAGGCGGAAAAAGGCCTGACCCCGGCTGTGCTTGCCATCGCTAAAGATCAGCAGACGGCGCGGGCCAAAGCAGCTCAAGGCAAAGCGGTCGCTGATGCCCGGATGAAACGGATGATGGATGTTTTGAAAGAAACGGTGGAGGCCTGAAAATCCTGCAGCGCGCCAGTTGCGTCCTTCAGCTCCCGCGCTGACGATTCCGGTATGCATCGAAGTCTTTGTATCGCCGGGCTGATTTTGTTAGCCACCCAGTTCGCGTTTGCTGCGCCGAAACCGAATATTCTTCTGATCATGGCGGATGATCTCGGGTTTTCGGACCCGGGATGTTACGGGGGCGAAATTGAGACTCCGAATCTTGATGAGATCGCGAAAAACGGTCTCCGTTATACCCAATTTTACAACACGGCCCGGTGCTGGCCGACCCGGGGGGCGCTGCTGACCGGATTTTATGCGCAGCAGATCCGTCGTGACACGATTCCCGGGATCGTTTCCGGGGGGCGGGGCAACCGGCCGGACTGGGCACCGTTGCTTCCAAAATATTTACAAGCTCAGGGCTACCGCTCCTATCACACCGGAAAATGGCATATCGATGGAATGCCGGTGGCGGAGGGCTTTGACCGCTCTTATTACCTGAAAGATCAGAGCCGCTTTTTCACACCGCAACTGCATTGGAAAGATGACGAAAAGCTGCCTCCGGTAAAAAAGGAAGAGGGTTTCTACGGCACAGTTGCTCTGGCGGATCATGTCATCGAAACGTTAAAAGACCACAAGGCCAATCATAGCAAAGCGCCCTTTTTTCACTACCTGGCGTTTGCGGCCCCGCATTTTCCTCTACATGCGTTGCCGGGAGATA
>JARGOZ010000096.1:829-25721 GCA_029213025.1 Verrucomicrobiales bacterium | reverse complement strand
TGAAGGACATACTTGTAGTAGTCGGATACTGGTAGAGCTGAAATGCGGAGAATACCGGCTCAACTTGTGCCGAGGCCAAATCGACCCATTTGAAGAATCGCACTTCAACGTCGGCATTCTGGGCAACGGCCACCTGCTGTGCATAAGTCAACTGATTTCGGAGAACCCCTCCTTCACTCGTCAACGTTCGGGCCTGCACCAGCGAAAAAATATTGGGTGCAGCAAATGCCATTAACATCCCAACCACCGTAAGAACGACCATCATCTCAACTAGTGAGAAGCCCCGATTCCTTTTATCACTCATTGTACTCATTTCAAAATTCATCTTTCCCGTCGGCACAAATTCAACCTACTTCAGCCATTTTGCGGAGCGAAGCATGACAACCGTGCTAAAGACCCGGTAATTTATTTTCGACCTCTCTGTTCGGTTATGATCATTGAAATGCTCGATTAACTCTTGGATATCCTCATTATAATCTTTTGTATCAACGAACAAATCATCGGGAATGATATCCGGCTTCTGTTCCCCAAATTCATCTTCCAGTTGAACTGCTGTCGATTCATCAATCGCCACCATAGTAACCTTCACCAAAGGAGGCACCTGCTGTTCGACTCCGGCAATTCTTGGTTTGTTGGAATCAAATATATAGTTGGGCGCGATTTCACTACTCGTGTCATATCTGTCATCCACAAGTGATTCCAAAGTATCCATTGGCGTTACGAGCAACAGCACAATGTTTTGGGCCATGGGATTCAAATAGTATTCAAAACTCGTCTCCCCAATACCACTCAACCCCTGGTTCCACCACTTGGTAAACTCCTGCGTACCACCACCATCTTCACTGATTTCGTCGATCGCATCCTGAAATACCTGGTTTGCTTCCGCCGGTGGGCGAAACTCCATCAGTCGAAACCTGTGGGTGGTGTTCTGGACGATCGAAGGAATAAACTCGCGATCACTGCCATGTACAACAAGATACCCCCTCCCGTTGAAAAGGTTACTCAAATTTCGGTACCTGTTTGAATAACCAAGGGGAGCCTGAAAGAAAACCACATGCCCTGACGTTTGACCATTTAAATTGAGGGACCCTTCCAGGGTTTTGGCATGATTGGTATAGAAATGCAATTCTGATCGTTTTTTGTATTCCTTCACTTGATTATCATCGTCGTACTCATAATCAAGATAGGTGTTCATCGTGGCCTGAGACATGTTCTTGGTCATCAAATCGAATGCCACGCGAGCTTCGCGGAACTGGCTGATCCGCTCCTCTCCAAACCTCCAACTCTTCTGCACCTGGTCGAGCAGTGATGTCATCAGCAGCATTAATACCGACAAAATTGTCATTGCAGTCAACAACTCAATTAAAGAGAAGGCCTGGCTATTTGTCTTCTTTTCTTCAGAAATCATCATTCGTAAATTTACTAGGGGGTGTAATCCATACCCATCCTTGCAATGGCTGTTTGAAAAGTGTGGATATTGTTAAAGTTCTCCGGATTTTTCAAAAAACTCTCCGCATTCCCCAGTCTACCGGAAAAACCATCTCCCGGGAACTGGAATGGAACAGTTTCGATGATTACCGTAAGGAAGTTCGGAACATAATCGGCGTTCTTGGAATCAGGATCGCTTTCCTCATACCCTCCACCCCAAACCGAATTGGTGCCGACGCTATCTGGAGTCCCACCGTTTTCAAAGAAAGGCAGCCAAATCCTTGCAGAATATACCCAGGAGAATTCCGCATCACTATCACTCACAGAGGACGGCCCCTTAACAAAGCTTCCGGCTTCGTTCTTATATCCCAACTCAACCCCTTGCGCATCGTAGAGACGGATTTGCTTATGAAACGTCTTTAAAGGAGAAGAGCTTTTTATATTAGGGTTTCCGGATTTATCCTTGAACGGAGTCAACTGCATCTCACTGAGAATTTGCTGGTGAATCCGCGCCTGGATCGCCTGATCACTGGCGTCGCGCATTGTCTTGAGACCCTGGGGTATCAGTCCAATCAGTGAAACAAGCGCTACTGCAGCGATAGCCATTGCTATAGAAACTTCGACGAGACTAAACCCTCCTTCACCACATCTCTTTCGTGAATTTTTCATTAATTTTGATTTCGGATTGATCGGATCAAGGCGCAAAACGGGTTTGGTTCACAACCCGGAATCTGTAGTGCTCTCCAAGAGAGGAAACACCGTTAAGTATCGAAGTGAGCGAATTGCTGCTGGATGCGATAATATTTGCGTAATCAGGAATCAATGTACTGTTTGGATCAATATACCGCTCTACGATACTTGAGCCACGATACTGGCCGACAACAGAATCCAACTCCGGATCCCAGTTCCAGGAAACCCCTGCGGCTGATCGTCGGCCTTGTTTCAGAACCTGACCTCTGTAATGAACTTTAAAAGTATTCGATTTGGTAGTGATTCGGTTATAGATATTGCCATACGGTTTTTCCCGGGAATTATCACCCACAGCAGCGTGATCCTCCCAATAATCGCCGTTTTCCATATCGGCAACTTCCGGTGTGTAGGTTTCCAACTTGTCCTGAAGACTCCTGGTCTTAAGCCTTTCCGCAACCTGCTGCGGAACTAAATGCATTTCGCAAATCTCAGAAGCAGACTTAAAGATCTCCTGGTCTTTCTCAAACTTGTCATCGAACTGCTGCAGCGTTTTCGATTCCTGGATCACCGCCCGTAACCGTTTCCCCTGAAGAAACCCTCCATTCGGTTTATCCCTCCAATGCCAGCCCTGGCCCCGACCGGAGGCATGCTTGTAGCTGGTAGTGTACATACTGGGACCGTTTTTCCGATAATTTCCCACCGCAGCATTTGTGACATCCTCCCTGTCATATCCGGGAGTTGGGATCAAAACCATCATCTCTGATCGAAAAATACCGCGCATCGATGTGTTTCTCTTAATATTCCGAAACGGAAGTATCTGGTAGTTAATATTCACTTTCCCGGCTGTGGAGAACGGTTCTGAAATAGCATACGGCTCCACAATCGGCATCCAGAAGAGGTCCATTATATAGTGATCCGCTGGATCCTGCCCCCCCGCGGAGGCAGAGGCACCCGGGTGATCAGTCCCTGCTGCGGGCCGGAATAAAAGAGTCTGCCAGGGTTCTTTACTCCAGACACCCGTAGGCAGCGAACCAAACATACCCGGGCCACTCATTATTCTGTTAGGGGAAAAATAGGACGGCGACCCCGCTTCATGCACCCAGTCCCTGACAAAATAGGGGAAATCACCAAAATCTCTTCTCATGTTGTAGTTATTCGGGTTTGTATCGTCCGTTCTTTTATATAGAGAGTGAGAATTGCCCTCGTCCGGTTTATTAATATAACAACCGTCGACTAGCAGTCCCATATTGTTGTCAAAGTCCCCATACTTGTTGACCAGGACCCCTGAAAATTTCGACGGATCCCCGATTGCATTGGCCGGTAGTCTATTATTAAAATTGAGGCCCGGCAGGATTTGCATCTCCCTTTCTGTAGTCAAGTCCTTGTTCAGTGCGTAACTCGAATTGGCCCGTCCGTCGCCACCTTCAAAACGATACCCTGTACTCATCGCCATGTCGTGCGCCTGTCGCGAAAACGACAACTCCGGGGCGTCTCCATAAGGTTTCAGGTAGCTGTTGTAGGGCCAACCTGCCACTTCCGGCTCGGTTTGAGTAAAACTTTCCAACCCACCGGCATTGTCATATATCGCAGCTCTGAAATGAGGGCCAAAAATTTCGTCACGATCATCGATCTCTTCGCGCACGGCTGCCAGTCTGGCGTCCCCATGCAGAATACTTACAGACTGAACCACATCAGCATGATGGAATAACTGTCCGTTTTGAGTAGATACCCGAAACAAACGTCCCGGCATCGCGAAACTGTTAGTAAGCGGATGCTTAGGCTGAGCCCCCCTTAGTCCAAGGCTCCACATTTCCATCGGGGAAATTGAGTGCCCTTCTTTTTCTCCAAACTCATTAATATTACCAGACCTACCTTCAGCAAGGAGAGGAGGGTGGGAAACAATGCCCGGGAAATCGATCTCTATCGTTTGAACCAACACTTTATCTGACTGCGGCGCCGACAATTCCCCGTTCGGATATGTACTATTGGTTTTGTCGCCGTGAGAATAAATCTTGAAGGTAATCTCGCCTCCCCTCATCTTCAATTTCGGGTGACCTTCAATTGAAGTGCTGTAAAAATCCGCCTGCGACTGGTTTGGGTCTGTCGGGCCAATCCGGAACGGAGCAGTGATAAAGGAATATTGATTCCCTTCATGAACTCCGGGTGAATAGAATTCGGCATCCAGCGGAGTGAGCCTTCCGGTCGACCGTAACGAAGAATCGCGATTCCCCAATGCCCGCAGTTCTTTCCCGTCAGGGTTGAAGTATCCGCCGAAATCCTTATTCAGATTCCTGTTATCACTTCTCATCATATAAGTGAAGGGAAGGGAGCCACCGGAATGCCTGTGATGGTGAGCCGTCTGCCGGTCATTGGAATACCACCATTCCCTACGGTCCAGCGGCAGCAGATCCCCTTCGAGATCCCGATATACAAGGAATCTACCATATTCCAGTTTGTCTCCGGATTCATTAGGATCGAGATATACTTTCTGTTTATTATTTCTCGCATCCGCTGCGTTATCCAGGTTGTGAGGCTTAATACTCCCCCCCGGCCCTATTGTTGTAAATTTGAAATCCGTCCCCGAATCCTCCCAATGAACCTGAATCGACATATCAGGATCAATGGGCACCCATCCCATACTGGGACAGAAAAGGTTAAATACCATAGCAGCCTGCACCAGTTTCTCGTGCGGCCCGAGCCGCATAAAGTCTTGCGGACTGATTTCGCCCTGGTCAAACAATGTGTTATCATCTGAATTACCAACGCCGGATTCGTCCACCTTAACAGGCTCGTAGTTGGTGCCGACTATGCGATTATATTTCAAGTTCCAGTTCCAGTTATCAGGGTTAAATGCGGGAGTAATGATACTTAAAACCTCCTGCCAATTTGCCTGATTTTTGGATTGATCACGAGGCGAACTACTATTCCGCCATCTAAACCGATCCTCCCAGTTCCCTTTGGGATCATCTTCTTTGGAGGGGGGATTAGCCCCGCCAATCTGCCTCCATTCACCTTCATGATTTAGATATAGATTCAACCAGTCGGTAAGCCACTGAGGGTAACTCGCAGGATTACCCGGAGATGCGCCTTCGTGCATGGGGGGAAAGTTAGAATACTGATAACCTTCGTCTCTCCCCTGATAACCCGAGCTTCCATAGACAGTATACCCTGGACTTCTAACTTCGGAATGGGCACCTCCGAGCGCCTCTGCAAACCCAGTCCTGATTAGACCAGTCCCTCCGTCAGCCACGCAAATAGCATGAATTGCAACATCCCTCAAAGTATAAAAACGCCCGAAGCCTTTGGTAGTGATACTGCCCTTTTTAATCTTGATAGGAGTAACCTGACCGTGCCCCTTGTGAACACCCGTCTGCCCAATTTCATCGAGCCTGGGGTTTTTTGCTCTTGGATTGGTATAAGTGAGATGATCATCCGTATTTTTTATCTGGAATGCAGCACCCCAATCTTCACCAAAAAGACTGTCATCATGAAGATTGGTTGAGCGAATGTAGTCGAAAATCTGTGTCAAAATCTGATACCGATCTTTGTCTCCATACTTGTCACTGAAAGCCGCACCTACACCAGGAATGTTAGAATCCGTCAACTTGGCAAGGTAATCATACAATACCGGATTTCGCTTCATGCTGGAGTGATACATATCATCGTCCTCGCTGTCGGAATTGAACCTACGGAAAATATATTCTTTTCCCCCGATAGTAGAACAGAAAGCAATCAACTCGTCAAAAGCCGTCATCCGCGAAGTGTCACCTACAGGACCGGTTATCGGCCAGCAGGCAATTCTTGGCGTATTGAACAGCGTCGTCTCAGGAGCGCGGCTTGATGTTGTGACAAAAAACCGGACACGCTCCATCATATCACTCATTTCATCTACCGGCGCAGGACGCCCGTCCGCCTGAGGGAACTGGGTTGGGTCCCTGTCAGGCTGCATCACATATTCATCCACAGAGGGAAGCAGCGGGTTCTGATCCGGAACAAGTCCGTTCTTTTCTTTCTCGTTTTTATAGTTAGCCTTTCTCGTTCCCGATTCCGATCCGCCTCCAACGATTCGGGGAACGGTCTTGAAAATCATTTCCATCGCGTTTTTGTCCTGCACGATGTCAAGAACACCTGGTGCCAACGCCGGGACGAGGTGTGTTGTTGCGGGATGCCCCGGATATCTTTGGAACTCCTTCTGAAGGGGCTGGTATTGCCCCATAGCCATATCCATATCTCCCCCCGCTCTCGGAGTATCCCAGGCCAGGCCTCCCGCGTGAACATTGAGGTTCAACTTTGCAGTCTCATCATCCGCCCAGAAAGCAAATCTCGCTACAATTTGATTATCCTGTTCCGGGCTGATATTCCCGAGTAGAGATTTAAACTGCCCGTTTTGTAACGTGCCCAGGGTTCCATCCGCCAGTTGGTAAATCCAGCGAACCGGCATAGCAAGGTGGCCAACATTGTTGAGCTCTTTAATCTTCTTGTCCAAATCACCAGGGTTGATGACCCGGCCGTTTGCAAAGTTAAAGTCGAAGCCTTCCACTCCCGCCGTGTCATCTTCTCCACCGATTTCATCCGGCCACTCCGGCAACTCTTTGGCCAATGGATCAACAATTGGGAAGTATACCCTTTCACCCCGAATTACCGGTTCATTCAAATCGACAAATTCATCCGGGAGAGAAGTCCATTGTTGAGCTTCCTTAAAGTCGTCATCCACCAATTTATTCTCAGCAGCCTCCTGCAAAACATCATCGGAATACAGTTTATATCCCATTTTGAAATTCCCGTTCGACGCCCATGTTCGAATCGCTCCGGGCTGGGAGGCCCATGCGACATTCTGCTGCGAAGAAGCCTTCCTGATCTGGGCGATTACCATGTTTACCGCCTGCTCAGCTACCTGCTGCGCCTGAAGACCTCTGGAATACGTCGCTGACGCCTGATTCTCACTTGTCGCCAGACTGAAGAAGGAGAGAATCATGATCGTCGCCAGTGACATCACTGTCAGAACGAGAACTAGCGCGACCCCTTTTTGGTTACCCGATATCTTTTGGGTGGTTTGAAGCTTTTTCAGCGGTTTCGAGATTTTCATGAGCTTGTGGCTGATTAATTAGCAATTTTGACCGGACGTGGTCAAGGTGGAAATGTTTTACAATGTAAATAGATGCAAATACAATGACAATACAAGTCCAAAGTGTGTTTCGACCCCACTTTTTTGCAAATACATAGTATTTACAGCCCGAAAACGGGCAAAATATCCCGACACGTTGATTTTCAGCCCCGGTTTTTACCACCTAACAGGGTACAGTCCGCGATTAAACAGGGTACAATGCTTCAGTTTTGCGGGTACTGGACAGGAGTTGGGACAATTCGTCGGCAAATCCCGGGTAGGAGGTCTCGATACATTCGGCACCGCGAATCACGGTCTCCCCTTTGGCGCGAAGCCCGGCTATCGCAAATGCCATCGCGATCCGATGATCACCAAGGCTTTCGATAACAGCACCCTGCAATTGGGCGCCGCCCTGGATTTCCATGCCATCGGCAAATTCTTCGACCAATACCCCCATCCGGCGAAGATTTTCCGCCACAGTGGAGATACGGTCACTCTCTTTAACGCGCAATTCTGCGGCATCGCGAATGACAGTGCGTCCTCTGGCCATAGCTCCCGCGACGGCGAGGATGGGAACTTCGTCAATCAAAGTCGGGATTTGATCTCCTCCGATTTCAATGCCCTGAAGCTCACCGCCCTTGACTTCGATCGAACCGGTCGGTTCGCAGCCCGATTCGTCCACTCTTTCACGAATTTGCGCACCCATCCGAATCAAAGCATCCAGAATACCGACCCGGGTACGATTTAAACCCACGTTATCAACCAAAAGCCGGGAACCGGGAAACCCGGCGGTCGCCGCGATCCAGAATGCGGCACTGGAAATGTCCCCGGGAACTAATAAATCGCGGGACTCGGGAATTTGATCCCCCCAAATGGAAACTTTGTTACCCTCGCGGACCAGCTTGACGAGCAGGTAGTCCAGCATCCGTTCGGTATGATCCCGGGAAAGCGACGGCTCCGTCAAGGTGGTCCTGCCTTTGCCCAGCATGCCGGCGAGAAGAACGGCGCTTTTCACCTGAGCACTGGCTACCGGTGATTCATAATCAATCGGCTTCAACCGGCGGGTTCCGTGAATTTTCAAAGGCGGTGTCACCCGGTTCCCCTGGCCTTCCACTTTTGCCCCCATCATTTCCAGAGGAATAGCGATCCGTTTCATCGGGCGACGAATCAACGAAGGATCGCCTGTTAATTCCGTGGTAAACGGTTGCGCCGCAAGAATTCCGGAAAGCAGACGCATCGTGGTTCCGCTGTTCCCGCAGTCAATCGGCCCTTTGGGCTCGGTAAATTCGCCGCGATTGCCGTGAACCCGGAGATGAGTGCCCTCCTCATTCATCACATCGATCCTTACACCGAGGGATCGCATCGCTCTTACAGTGGCCAGGCAGTCTTCGCTCGCCAGGAAACCTTTTACCTCACAAACGCCGTTCGACAGCGCCGCACACATCACAGCACGATGCGAAATACTTTTGTCTCCCGGAACTGTGATTTCCGCCGAAAACGGCTCCACCTGACGAACTTTGATTTCGGACATTTTCGATTACTATGTTAATTCGATCAGTTGGGGACAGGAACCAAAACGCCGTCCGGCTACACTTTACCACGAGATTCCCTCGCTTCCGACAGAAAGCGGTGAACCGTCTCTTTGTCAAGCTTCGCGAGTGCATCCCGCCACCCGGTCAGTTCACTTTGGAAAGCATCCAGCTCTGCGAGCAGCGCTTTGCGATTGTCCATCATGATCTCCGTCCACATACCGGGATCTCCACCGGCTATACGGGTAGTGTCCCGAAAACCGCCGCCGGCAAAAGAGGCCCGTTCTGCGGATTTGCCAATCGTTGAGCGAACCAGAGCCGATGCAAGAAGATGAGGCAGATGACTGATTGAAGCGACCACGGAATCATGCTCAGCGGGATCAATACAACAAACCCGGCCACCAATCACCGACCAGAATTCGACAACTTTTTCCGTTTCCGGGCCCGCCTCAGCTCCTTCAGGAGTGACGAGGACCGCTGCGTCGCAAAACAGATCCGCGCTAGCGTGGTCGATCCCGGTTTTTTCCGAACCCGCCATCGGGTGACTGCCAACAAATACTCCACCCAACTCCCGAACCGGACCGGAAAGCGACTTCACAACCGAACATTTGGTACTTCCCACATCTGTTACCACAACACCTTTCGACAGAGGCGGGAATTTTTCAACGATATCCTGCATATACTGGATCGGCATCGCGAGAATGATCAGCCCGGCTCCGGCGACCACCTTTTCAATATCTGTATCCGCCACATCGGCCAGAGACTGGTCCCGCAAAGGCTCCAGGGCCTCAAAGCGACGAGCCCAAACGCGAAGTTCGCATTCGGGCTGGAATTTTCTTACCGCCTTCAGGATCGATCCCCCTAATAATCCGGGACCAATCACAGCAATCGATTGAAAAACTAAGCGATTAGCGCTCAGGCCTCAGGGAACTTTGAAGTAAATCTTACCCCCGTTAACTTTCGGGTTGGGAATCTGCATCTGAGTTCCCCGCGACCAGGAGGAGCCAAGACTGTTACCGGCGGGATCTATCCGCTCAACGGATATCGATCCGAGACTGGCGTATTCGCCCGGCAAAGTAACATGCAGAGGATCACCGGGAACGGCGTTGGCAAATCCAAGCTTAACGATGGGAGAGGAATTGGTCGATACCGCAGGAGGCTTCGGCGGGGCGATCTTATTAGCTGTATCAGCAATCTCCTTTTTCTTCTCTTCTACCGGAGGCATGTGGTTGCTTGTATCCCTGCGCAGTGGCTTCACGGGATTTTCAACGGCAGCAAAACCGAACCGGTTTCTACTCTGTTCCTGCTCCTGTGGTGCAACCGGCCCTGTTAGTGCCCCCGCATCAGGCTGGCCCGCTTCCGCTGACGGATCTTGAGGATTTCCGCCATATTGGGTCGCCAACTGCTCAGCAGAGGCGTTTTGCGTTTTCTGACAGCTCGTAACAAAACAGATCGAACATACGATCAGAGCGGTCAAAGTGAGTTGCTGGTAAGCTTTCATCTTAGGTCGATGGATTTCCATCTTACAGGTGTGTGGTAGTAATTCCAAGTTAATTCGACCGAACCCGAAACGGTTATCAAGCGCGGTTATTAGTTTGGTTTACTTGATTATTTAGAATCACGCAACAAAAAAGGGCGATCTTTTCAGATCACCCTTTGTAAATGGTTTATTTACCAGTGGTATTTAAAATTTCGATAACTACTTGATTTTCTCCAACCATCTTGCTGCTTTCTCACGTCCACCCAAACCTAAAGCAATTGCCCCGCCAACCCCTACTGCAAATGCACCTGCAATGATAAGGCTGGTGATGATGAGCTGGAAAGTTTCGTTAGTGAGATCTGAGATATTTGCTTTCTGGAGTGCAACAGCGCCAAGGAAAACAATGATGGCGATCCGGACAACACGGGCCCAAAAGTGACTTTTCGGTTCAACCAACTGACCGACGATATTCGCTATATAGAAAGCAGCTGCGAAAATCACCAATGCAACGAGGATTTTCAGATATCCGGGAATGAAGCCTCTGGCCAGATCGGAAATCAATCCGAGATTCATCACAGCGAGTGCCTGAGCGGTAATGATCACAAGGATCGTCGCCATGGCAACATAACTGACTACAGTAGAGAAAGAACGTCCTCCGAAAATGTCGCCGGTATATCCCAGTCTTGCCGGAAGCGAATCCGCACCGATCGAAGATAAGACTTCAGATAGAACTTTCTGAACAATCGACGCAATCAAATAACCAATCGCGAAAATAATGATTCCGGCAAAGATACCCGGAACATAACTAAAGATGGTGGAAACCATTTCTCCGATAGGCCGGGAAATCTCATCCCATCCCAGCTGGTCAAGCACAGAAGGCAGCAGCATCAAAATGATACCGAAAAACGTAATCAAACCGACACTGTTGGTAATTGGACGGGTATCACCCAACCCGAGGCGCTCATCGATGTTGGCCGCGGAAAGCAATCCAACGATGAGGTTTTTTGCCACAGTCGCAAGAATCCACGCTACAAAGCCAATCGCCAGAGCAGCGAGCAATCGGGGGATAAATCCGAGGATTTGACTCAAAATCGAATTCAGCGGTGCCAGCACAGCTGCCTGTCCCGCCACCCCTAAAGCTAATACAACGACGTATAGCATGAGCAGCCAGAAGACGAAGGTCGCAATGCCTCTCTCACAGCCATCGGTATCCTGTCCAAGGATATTGGCAAGTTTGTCATCCAGGCTGGTTCTGTTGAGAACCCTGCGAACGATGTTCTTAACTAGCGTGGCCACAAAGTAGCCAAGAATAATGATAAGCAATGCAAGCAACCAGGGTCCGAACGGCCCAAGGACTTCCAGCCAACCATTAATGGTGTTTAACGTTTTTTCCATTTTTTCTATGTTGATTTGGTCGGTAAATACACTGGTTTTACTGAATTCAATAAAGTTGCAGTGCTGTTCCCCGGCCCGATAGAGTTCTCTGCTGAAGAGAAAGTCACAAACGGTGGCTTACATGTAGACAGATTGCTTTCGGAAGGCGGGAAAGCATTTTCACTAAAATACATATTTCCGCCACGTCCACAGAAATTTCAATAAAATATAGTATTTCAAGCTGCTTTATTGATTACAGCCTGATACCTATTCGTAACAGGGTACAGTCCCTGACTCAACAGGGTACGATTCTCTATAAACTTAACTTTTCTTTACCTGGTAAATTTCTTCACTTCCTCAAGGAGTTCCGGAACTCTCTGAAACGGATCGCCTTTGCCTTCGAATTCGAGAACTACATGTCCGCTGTACCCTCCGGATTTGATCGATGAGAAGATTTTCTCCATATCTACCGGCAATTTTTCTTCGTTAATCTTTATTTCCTCTTTTAACTGAATATTTACTGCGTAGGGAACGCACTCGGCAAAATCGGCATAGGGATCCGCCGTGCGAAAATTGCCGGAATCCAGATTAACTCCCACCCAGGGATTCTTCACCGATGTGACGATATTGAGCAGTTTTTCCGCTGATCCGATACTGTCGTGATTTTCTATACCAAGGAACACGCCCTTTTCCGCGGCATACTCCCCGGCCCTGCTCAGAGCTTCCGTGGCATTCTTTTCCGCCGTTTTCTCATCCATACCTTTGGGAATCTTTCCGGCAAACACGCGGACGTGAGGCGCCCCCATCAATACCGCCCGGTCGATCCAGGTCTTTACATATTTCATTTGTTCCGCCGCTGCATCGGAACCGGGTTCCAGCGTAAACTGATTGCCCACCGCTGTGCCGGCGATAGCGACGCCGTTGAGGTGAGCCTCGCTCCGGCACTCCGTCAGATAGGCATTTTCCACATCGGGATCGAAGAAATAACTGGTCAGTTCCGCGGCCACTCCCTGCTCTGCACAGTAGTGGATAAAGCCCTTCATATCCATAGCATCTTCGGGCTTCACTTTTTTGTTTTGTTTACCTTTTATATACCCGAAATGATCCCGAAAAGAGTAGGCGGCCAACGCCGGTATCAGCGACCCCTTCGTGCTTCGCTGCCAGGGAGTTTCGACAGCCGAGGCAAAATTAATTCCGGCTCCGAAAAAACTTGCCAGCCCTGTTCCAAGAAATCTTCTTCTTGCTACGTTCATACTATGGATTTTTATATTTGGATTTAATGTACCGCGTTCAGAAAAACGTGGTTTTAGCTCTATTCATTCCCGTAAATTAATGCTACTTTCAACACCACGATTGAGATGAGTTTCCTCACGAAACACCAAAACGGCTTAGTTCCGCCGAATCGAGCCGCCTTTCGGGCCCTTCTTTTCTGCCCTTTATTCGTACTGTGCCTTCCTGTAGCGGCACAGATTAGTAACGGCGTGTTTGATCCCTCGAAGGTAATGGTAGCCAAAGAAAAGGTGAAACAGGTTAGCCAGATCGAACACAACATTGCCCTTTCCAATGAGTTCAACCGGACTCTTGGCACTCCTGATCACCCGAGGCCCAATGCGCCTGAACCGGAAACACCGGCAGACATGAGAGCTCAGGCTGGACCGACCCCTCCGTCCATCCCCGATTTTGATCTCCCGCCCGATGTCCGGAAACGAAATGAAGCCCGTTCCAGAAAACGACGCAGCCGGGAAAAACCCTTTGTGGAGGCCAACAAGCTCGAAGAACCCATGGTTTCCGCCAATCCCGTTTCCATCCGTGGAGTCACACCCGCTTTTGATAACCCGGTTCCGGAGCCAGGGCCTGACGGCAGTAATCCCGATCTGGAACTCGCCAGCGCTCCTGAGTCAGGCCAGCGTGGCTTTTTCAGCCGGTTCAAAAAATCCCGGACCACCCTGCCGGGAGATATCGATGTGTCCTCGACCGACGTCGCCAATCCTGATCTTCCACCCGGAGAAGTTTCGGTAAATGGCGAGTTGGATCACCTCCCGGCGGATGACGGCATGGTTCTCTCTGACAACGGGGAAATGATTCCGTCCGGCGGCTTCGACCTCCCCTCCTACGCCGACGAAGAACTTCCCGGTGGCGGAAGGAAATCCAGTTTCCTGAGTATGTTCAGCCGCCCCAGAACACCACGGACCTTTGATGTGCCGGCAAATCCGATCCCGATCAGCATCGGCTCCGGTAATTCAGGGAACCCCTACTCCAACAAAAACTTTCAGGCCGGTTCAGGATACTCCCCGCTGTTAGACGATCCGTCTGACCGGGGTAAAATGAGGGATATGACTCAACAGGGCGTGCTGCCATTCGGCGATGGAATATCTCAGAGAATGGGCGAAAAACCACTCACCGATGTTTCCCAGTATCTGATCGCAAAAGAGGATACCAAATTCGAGCCATTTGTTCACGGCACCGAAGATGTGGACAAAGATAATGCTTTTGAAATCTATTCCGGTATGACGGTGAGAGATCTCGGCATCAAAGGTCTCAAGCGGATGGTGCAGGTTGATTCGGGTGAAATCGGCCTCATTGCCAAGTTTGCGGTTCGTCAGTTGTCGGTCTCGGAAGAAGTGGTTATGAGTGAAGGGTTAACCGGCGGCAGACCCTGGTATTCCATTCTCGATACCGAAGCGGAATACGACGAATTTGCAGCGAATCTGAGTTCCGCACCGATGACCGGGAAAAAGCCTCAGCGCCCGGGGACACAGCAGAGCCCGAAGCCTTCCAACGGCAAATCTGACAGTGATGTCTCCCAATATTCCGTTGTGAAACGCTCAGGTGTCACCTTCGGCCCTTTCACGGCTAACTCGGAAGAAGTCGATCTTTCCGCGTCATTTGAAATGCCTACCGGAGCCATCGTCAAAATTATCAAGACGGACGGAAATAATCACGTCGTCCAGAGTGATTCCGGCGAAGTCGGCATTGTTCCCGTGGATGGTGTCAGACCACTCAACGAATCCGAGGAAACTCTGATGGCCGGCGGTATCGCCTCCGGTAGACCGTGGTATTCCATTCTCGATACCGAAGCGGATCTCATGGCTTCTGCGAGAAAGCCATCCCCACCGATGCTAGCCCCCGCCAAACCCAAACCGAACGTACCAAAACCGCAGGCAATCGCCGCGAAGCCGGAAAGCGACGTAACTCAATATTTCCTTGTAAAAAAGGACGGCATCCTTTTCCAGCCATTCAGTTACGGCACTCAGCAAATCGAAGCCAATTCCTCCTTTGAAATGTATGAAGGAGCGATTGTCAAAGTGCTCAGCACGAGAGATGACAAGCACATCGTCCGAACTGATTCCGGTGAAACGGGGGTTATTTCTGTAGATGGCATCCGCCCGCTCAACGACAAAGAAAAAGAGCATATGGCAAAAGGAATCGCAGGTGGTGACCCCTGGTATTCCGTCCTCGACACCCTCGCCGAGTAAACCAGTCGGGCATGCAGGAAACTCTCAACGTCAGAGGGCTTCTCGAAGAAGTGATTTTCACTTTCGGCGACTACAAAGTGTCGACAGCCGACGCTCTACTCGGGGCGCTGCTCGTGATAGTTCTCTTTCTGATTTTTTGCCTGCTGGTTCTTTGGCGAAGCTCCAGACGCAAAGCCAGGATCGAAGCCGCCACTCTCGAACAAACCCGCGAAGCCGAACAGCGCATCGGCGAGCTGGTCGCTACGCAAAATGAGTTAACCGGGCGCCTCATGGCGATGAATGAAAGCCTCGGCAGCCTTCAGTCCGAACATACACGCTCCGTTCGCGAAAGCCTCGAAACCATGCGCGGCTGGATAGGCAAATCGATCAGCGAGACCGGTGAAAATACCCGTTCCAGCCTCTCCCATTTGCAGGAGCGCCTCGCCGTCATCGATACCGCGCAAAACAACATCACCAACCTGACCGGACAGGTTGTCGAGCTGCAAAACATCCTTTCCAACAAACAATCCCGGGGCTCATTTGGCGAAGCCCGCCTTCAGGCGATCGTGGAGGACTCCATGCCGGCAGGTTCCTATCAGCTCCAGGCCACCCTTTCCAACGGGACCCGCCCGGACTGTATCATTCGCATGCCGAACGATATGCCTTCGCTGGTGATCGATTCGAAATTCCCTCTCGAAGCCTGGCAGTCCATCGAAGCCGCCGACACCCCGGAGCAGAAAAAAACCGCCGGTCGCAAATTCGAAAACGACCTCACGGTGCATATCAAAGCGATCTCGGAAAAATACCGGATCCCGGGAGAAACACACGATACGGCTTTTATGTTCGTGCCTTCCGAATCGATCTTCGCGGAGATCCACGAAAATCATCCCAAAGTGATCGAGCGCGCCCACCGCGCCCAGGTGCTGATCGTTTCCCCTTCGCTTCTCATGCTTTCCATTCAAGTGATCCGCACATTACTCAAAGACACCCGGATGCGGGAGGAAGCCCACCGGATAAAAAGCGAGGTCATTCTGCTCAAAGATGATGTGACCCGTCTGTTCAGCCGGGTCGAAGATCTCTCCAAACATTTTACCAGCGCCGTCTCCGATCTTGATAAGATCAGAACGTCCGCCAAAAAGGTATCCGACCACGTTGATCGCATCGATTCACTGGAGTTCCCGGCTGAAGCCAATGAAGAGTAATTAACTTCGGAAGTTTCTGACCTAACCAACAGATTCGCAATCCCTGCCACCGGAGCGAAAAAATAAGCGTGACCTTCCTCTGGATTTTTTTCACTATAGGGAAGACCACACATGGTCGTTAGATGACAACGATTCGCCTATTATTAGCTCTGACCGGCTCTCTGCCATTGATGTGCCTGGGTGACATGGGAAGTATACCGTTCAAAAAAGGAATTCGGATTTCGGAACCCACCCAAAACGCCATAATCGCCTGGAACGGAACCGAACAGCTTATGTATTTGCAGACATCGCTATCAGCAAGTGAAGCGACAAAGGTCCTCGAAGTGATGCCGCTGCCTGCCAGACCGACAGTGCAAGCTTCGGATGAAGGAGTATTCAAAAGATGCGCATTCCTGTTACCCCGCCCGGCGGCCAACCATCTTTCCTCTTCAGATCCATTTGGCGCGCCACCGGATCAACCATCAGCACAAGTTGTCGAGCGAAAATTAATCGGTGCGCACGACATCCGCGTTGTCGAACTACTTGATGCCGACCGTTTTGAAAAATGGATCGTAGAGCAGTTTGGAGAGACCGGGGATATTCCCGAAATCCCAAAACCGTTGCTGGCCGTGATAGACGAATATGCCAGCGAAGGTTTTCGATGGTTTCTGTTTGATGTAGTTGATGTGAAAAAGGAACTGGCAAAAAAGACCCCGCTACAAATACGTTTCCAAACAGACCATCTCTACTATCCTATGCGGATAACTCGAACAGAAAAAGGCAACACCACCGTTTCACTATCAATTCTTACCAATGTTCTTTTCGACAAAGAGGATTGCGTTGGTATACCCCGCGAATCAATCACCGTCCCCGCTAAACCAAGGCAAATCCCGGGTAACAAAGTGTATTTTATCGACCCTCCGCTTTTCCAGCTACTGGGCAGCCCTGAAAAAGCCATGCTCCGGTCGTGGACAATCTCAGCGGCGATCGATTCGTTTGAAAAGGATCTGTTAATTCGGAACCCTCTCGCCGTAAAGCAATAAACTGCACCGCCCCAGGCGGATTTCCTGATTATCGAATGAGACGGTATATATTAATCATCGGAATAGTCGTCACTACAGTTCCTGGCTCTTACCTGTGGATTTACCGTCCATTCAAAGAATATAACGAAGCCGACGTTCTTGATTCCGTGTATTCACTATCCGAGCCATTCAACGAAATTTCGACATCGCATTGGATGGATGGATGGAGGCTCTATAGGAATTCATATCATCGATTCGAAGGGGGCAATCTTCGAGGGTTGCATCCTCCAACCGAACTATGACCGGTTCTTTTATGGAGCCAGCCATCCTTCAAAGGAAGGAGCCCGTGAACTATATAATCCCGAACCGACGATTCAGCATATTGTCCACATCCTGAGGAACAACCCAAGCCCGTCGTATTTTGACGATCTCGCTACCGCTAAAGTTTCTGGTCGCCTCCGTGACACCATCCGTCTTGCTTTTCGAAATGTGAATAAACAATACTCCGAACATAAATGACGCTACCCCTACGCCGTCTCATCCCAGCCGGCGAGATTGAGATAGTCGCTGTATTTTGACGGCTCCGGCACGGCCCAGTTACCGAGAACAAAAGACGGCTGGAGTTCAATTCTCCCACTGTCGAGCTGCCCGCGCCGGATTGACCAGAGTTTTTCGAAAGCGGCCCAGCATTCCTGCCACTCTTCTTCGGCGCTGCCTGATTTCGGAAAAACTACTTCTGCTTTAGGAAAAAAGTCCGGGGTCCGGGCCAGCATTTTCCCACCGCCGGAAAATATAAAGTAGGCACAGTGCGCATCCTTTCCATACTTCGATTTCACCAGGTGCCCATATACCGCCAGCTGTAGATGGCGACCTTTGAGCAGTTCCTCCCGGCGATAGGTAATACCGCCCAGCTTCAAATCAATCAGGCCGATGCCACCACTTTCATTGGTTACTTTCAAATCGATAAACCCACCGATATTACCGCCGCAAAACGGGATGTCGGTGATCTTCTCCTCGCAGGTCACTGAATCGATCTTTGCCGCCTGCAATTGCTGAAGCAATTCCCATATCGCGTTTTTGGCGAGGTAGAGCAACTCACTGCGGGACGCTTCATTGCCCGGCACCAGGTAGTGGGCAGCTTGAAAGGAAAGGATCTCCTCCCAGTGGGTTTCGACCCATTTCATCACCACGTCGCGGGAAACACCTTTCCAGCTGATCGAAGCATTTTCATCAAACAAACGCCGCACCAGAGTTTCCAACAAGCCCGCCCCGTAGTCTTCGGTATCTTTCCCGGCTCCGGGCAGATTATCCTCTTTCACCTCCAGCGGGTCCGGCTCCGGTTCGAGCAGACTTTCCACAAAGCCATGCAACAGCGAACCCTGCCGCCTGGCATCATCGACGATTCGGCAATCGATCTGGGGACCGGCGCGGAGACGCGCTTTGTAATTGAGAACCCAGTCCCACGGGGAATAAATGAATTTCGACAGAGAGGAAAAGGACTCGTTCTCTCTCGGGGTAAGTTGGTCCGCACAGGAAATCTGCCAGAATTCCCGGTGCGAAGGCAGCGGTTGAATCGCGACTTCTTCCGTTTCGATCAGATCTTCGGAAACCCGCATGATGTCCTCTCCGAACTGCGCGGCCAGCCGCACCGCAAGCGGCGACAGGACCGCATCCATCGAGCCACTTCGTGGACAATGAAAAATCGTCAGTGATTTCCGCACCTGCAAAACCGCACGGTGAGATCGTTTTTGAGCGGTTTTTGTCAGTAATTCGTGATCCGGAAAAGTGATTCCATTTTCCGCCAGCCACTCCGTTTCAGGCCTCGTCCACGGCTGGCGAGATACGCCCGCTTCCCGCGGCTGCCACCAGACCAGATGGTCGACCGGTTCAAGCAGATGCCCCGGCGAAGCAAGCCTTTGCGGGCTACCCAGCTCCGGTGGTCGGCTTTCGCCACTGGCCGCTCCGGGGAGCCATTCCGCGATGATTCGCTCCAGGTCTTCGCGGGTGACCTCCGGCACGGAGGCGATACTCCTCGCGAGAGATTTTACCGATCCGGCCGCCGCCAGCCAGGTCGATTTCTCTTTGTCCGACTCCATAAAAGCCCCCCGTTTGGCGAGCCATTCGGAAAGTTTCCCCATCGTCGTCTCCAGAACTTCCGATTTGGCTTGTTCGGAAAACTCTCGCGGAGAAAGCCAGTCTTTGACCTGTTTTTTCAGTCGCTTTTTCTCCTCCGAATCCTCAGTCCCGGAAATTGTCTTCTCTATCGCATTTTGCCACGAAGGATTCAGCCGCGAGGGAAACTGATTCACCGCAAAAGCGAGATTTCCCGCCAGCTTCGGCGATAGAGGTCTCACCGGATGCAGAAAAAATTCCAGCCACGCCTGGGGATTGAAAGGCCCCCAATGTAACCGCAACAGCACAGGAGCCAACTGCACCAGAGCTCCCAGCGAACTCCGCGATCCGGAGCCTACCGAAGGCGCATCCAGATTGCGCACCGCGCGATCCAGCGATTCGAGAGCGGTCGGGTCACTGATGAGACAGCTCTCCGCGGCATCGCTATGATATCGCGCCAGCATCGCCGCCGCCGCATCGGCATTTTTTGAAAGCACCGGCCCTTCGACGATGAGAATCGATTCGTCATTTGCCTCACCATCATCCGGCTTTTTCAGCAGCGCGGCCTGCATCGTATGCAAGCGACTGCCCGGTTCAGCGAGGGGCGAATCCGGCAGGGGAAACGCATCTTGCACCGGCTGCAAATATTCGAGAACCTGACGCCATCTCAGCGGGAAATGAGCACTTGTCTCCAGCAAATCGAATTGTTCAAATCCAGGATCCGCGCCTTTCTTCAAAGCCTGAAAAATACGTGTCAACCGGTCGGCTTCATCAAGATCACCGGCCGCAAGCCGATTGAAAATCTGCTCCACGTCCGCCATATCCTGCAAACGCCGGGACGCAGCGGAATGCGCCAGCCCGGCCTGCCATCCATTCAAGCGGAGTTCATCCCGCCATCGCAGCAGCACTTTCGAGGAGCCGAAAGGATCCACTGCAAACGAGTCGCTATAGAACCGCGAATTTCCTTCCCCGGCCACTCTCAGGGCTTCCCGGTATTGGAGCAGGCGGGAGGTATGATCATCAATTGCCGGTGCCAGCCCGAGGCGAAGCTCGAGAAAATCGATCAAGCCCCGTGGCCCGGTGACGAGGCGGTTAATGCCCAAAAATGACTTCGGCATCGGGCATCCCTCCAACTCCTGTCCGAAAATGACATGCATAGAATACGTGACTCTGTAGCTACGCGGAAAGCAAGCATTTCGGCGAAAGAATTTCAGTTACGTCGAAAGTCCGAAAAAGGGAAATTGTACCCTGTTAAGTCCGCGACTGTACCCTGTTAGGTCCGAAACTGTACCCTGTTAAGTCGAGGACTGTACCCTGTTGAATCAACATCAAAACCATCCGGAAATTGATTCCGAAATCACCACCGGCTGATCCCGAAAAAAACCGGATATCAATCCGCCCCAAAGCAAGAATTAAGTTTTCCGCCAGGCAGCAAAATGGTGTTGTTCCTTTCGTGAAAAATCTTAAGATTTCGGCAATCGGAGGACTCGCCTGTTCATCATCGAACCGGGAGCCTGCCGGGGTACAATTCTGAACCAAAAAAATCTATCAATTTAATGAAGTCTATCCTCTTACTTTCCAGTGCTCTGCTCTCGTCCGCCTTGCTGGCGGAGGATATACACCAGGGCAACTGGATTTCCTGGAGGGGTCCCCTCCAAACCGGGGTCAGCCTGGAAACGTATCAGGACCGCACCTTCAACCCGGAACCGGTATGGTCCGATACAATAGCCGGACGCGGCACGCCGGTAATTTTCAACGGCCGCATCTACTCATGGGGCTACCGGGGCAAAGGCGCCGACCTGGAAGAATTCGTCCAGGCCCGCGACGAAAAAACCGGAGCGGTAATCTGGGAGCGGGGTGAACACGATTTTATGTCGGACACGATTTACGACCGCTATTCGATCGGCTCCGTCGCTATCGATCCGGAAACAGAACATATTATAGCAGCCACGACCTACGGTCTGGTCACTTGTTATGATAAAAACGGTAACGAAGTATGGCAACACTCTATGATGGAGCGGTTCGGCAGGCTCACTTTTCCCAACGGCCGCGCCGGTGCTCCTGTAGTAGACGGAGATATAGTTATCATCCGCGGAGTGACCAGCTACTGGGGTGCCGACGGACCGGCCCGGGATCGCTTCTTCGGTTTTGATAAACGGACCGGTGATCTGATTTGGTCATCCACTCCAGGTGTCGGCCCGCCGTATCTGAAAGACAGCTCAATGAGCACCCCGTTCCTCGAAACAATAGGCAACCGGCGGGTATTCTATGCCGGTACCGGCTGCGGAAATATCGTCTGCGTCAATGTGAACGACGGTACCCCGTTGTGGCGCTGGCAGGTTTCCAAAGGCGGTATCAATGCCAGCCCGGTACTCTCCGGCAGAAATCTGATTTGTGTTCACGGAGCCGAAAACTTTGACTCTACAGAAACCGGACGGCTATTCAGCATACCGCTGCCGGCAGATCCGGGCAAAGTGGCGGGGGAAGTGGAAGCTGACCAGGGCGGCGCTCCTAAGCTGGCGGACAATCTGGACAGCTGGCGACTGACTGTCGAGCAATTCACCAGTTCCGCGTTGATACACGCGGGAAAAGTCTACCAAATGGATAAGACCGGAAAGATGTATTGTGTCGATGCGGAGACCGGAAAACTGCTGTGGGATTTGAAACTCGCCAACGAGCAACTGCACGCCTCACCGGCCTATGCCGACGGGATGCTGTTCGTGCCCCTGTATCCAGGCGAATTTGTGGTAATGAATATTCTCGGAGAACAACCGGAAATTTTGCACCGCATCAGTGTAGCCGGCAACTGCATCGGTTCCCCGTCGATTTGCAATGGCAAAGTGTACGTTCACACGACTGAAAAACTCTATGCTTTCGAAATACAAAATAAAGGTATCACATGGGCAGAACCTCCTGCCGACTCGCGCCCGCAAGCAGGAAAATCTGAAGGATTAATTTCTATACCGTCCGATATCCTCCTCAAAGCAGGTGATTCGAAGGAGATCAAAATTAAGAAAGTTGATGCCTATGGCAACGTGACCGGTGATGCCCGGTCGAGCGAAGCGGAATGGAGCAAATTTGTTCCGCCTACCGCAAAGGTTAAAGCGGAAATGGACGCCGCAATCGCAGGTGGAAAAATCTCGGCCGCTGCCGACGCCGCCTTGTCCGCCGGCGCATGGAAAGCAAAATCCGAAGGTCTCGAAGGCATACTCCGTGGCCGGGTGATTTCCGATCTGCCCTATCATGAAGATCACGAAAACGTCGAGCTGAAAGATGGTTTCGCTTTCCCCCCGCTGCCTTGGATCGGTGCCCGACTGAAGTGGGAAATCCGGGAACTTGATGGCAACAAAGTGCTGCAGAAAACTCTCGACTCCGTACTTTTCCAGCGCAGCCTTTCCTTTATCGGAGATCCGGAATTGAGCAACTACACCATGCAGGCGGATGTAATGACGGACGGAAACCGCCGTATCAAGTCCGTCGTCGGCTTGATCAATCAGCGATATATCATTTCTCTGGTAGGGAATTCCAACATTGTCGAAATCAGTTCCAATCACGAAAGAGTCAAGTCGAGCGTACCTTTCCCTGTTTCAGCCAACCAGTGGTATACGTTAAAAACCCGGGTTGATCTGGCGGAAGACGGCTCAGGAGTTGTCCGCGGCAAAGTGTGGAATAAAGGCGAACCAGAACCGGAGGCCTGGACCATCGAATACCAGCATAAGAAAGCTCACAAGCAGGGAGCCCCCGGTTTATTCGGGTTTTCCCCGCAGGCCCAAAAGACGGTCTACATCGATAACATCTCGATCATCGCTAATTAAATCCGACCATGGTTTCTCTTTATGTAATTGCGGGGTATCTCGCCCTGCTTATTGTTCTCGGCCTGGTCAGCAGCCGGTACTTCAAAGGCACCAGCGCAGACTATTTCGTGGTGAGTCGATCCGTAGGACCGTTTCTCCTGCTCATGTCCATTTTCGGAACCACTATGACCGGCTTTGCCCTGGTCGGCTCGACCGGGAAAGCCTACAGCAGTGGAATCGGGGTATATGGATTGATGGCATCATGGTCGGGCCTGATTCATTCCGCCGTTTTCTTCGTTATCGGCATCAAGCTTTGGGCCGCCGGAAAAAAACACGGCTACGTCACCCAGTGTGAATATTTCCGCGCCCGGTTTGACTCCGACTCGCTGGGTTACCTACTGTTCCCTATCCTTATCATGCTGGTAATCCCCTACCTGCTGGTTGGAGTGATATCTGCCGGCAAATTCATTCAACCTACCACCGCCGGTTTGTTTCCGGAAGCCTTCCCGCTCCCCGACCTGCCAAACGGAAAACCCCACCCGCTTTCCGGCGGCATCCCGCCCTGGCTGGGTAGCGGAGTGATCTGCCTGATCGTCCTTTTCTATGTATTCTTTGGCGGACTGCGCGGAGCCGTCTGGGCGAACACATTTCAAACCCTGGTTTTCATGGTCACCGGAGTGATCGCATTCTATATGATTTCAAGTCGGCTGGGAGGATTAACGGCAGCAAGCCAGGCGGTGGTGGACAACCTGAAAGCTTCCCCCCGGCTGGCCCGGGAGGGATTGATCGGCCCGCTACAATTCCTGACCTACTGTTTTATCCCTCTATCGGTAGGCATGTTCCCCCATCTGTTTCAGCACTGGTTAACAGCCAAAGAAGCCAAAAGTTTCCGACTCACCGTTATCGCTCACCCGTTATGTATCTTTGTTGTATGGCTGCCCTGTGTGCTTATCGGTATCTGGGCCACGGCCTACCTCGGAGAGCTCGGGCCCGGTCAGAGCCCGAACGCTGTGCTTGGACGAATGATCGGTCAACTGGTACACTCGCCGGTGCTCAGCGGTCTCGTCGGGGCCGGTGTCCTGGCAGCCATTATGTCGAGTCTCGACTCTCAGTTTATGTGCATGGGAACGATGTTCACCAAGGATATTGTGATACACAAATTCGGCGAGGACCGCCTTTCTGACCGGCAGAAAATCCTGATTGCCAGGGTATTTATCATCCTGATTGTAGCTGTTACCTATGGTCTTGCTATATATCTGAAAGACAGCGCTCATGTGTTTGATCTGGGCGTGTGGTGTTTCAGTGGATTTGCCGCTCTGTTCCCGTTGATTTTTGCAGCCGTATACTGGAAAGGAGTGACGAAAGCGGGTGCTTTTGCCTGTATCGGTGCCACAACGCTGGTATGGTGCCTGCTATTTTACCGGGACATTCTGGCCGAAAAACCTGCCGGAATGGAAGACGAGTTGTTAATCGGCAGGATGATGCCCGTGACTATTATGTTCGCAGTATCAGCCTTGACCCTGGCGGTTGTGTCCCTGTTCACAAAAAAACCACCAAAAGAAACGATTCAAAAATTTTTCCAGTAACGAAACAAGATCGACAAGAAGATCGGAACAGGAGGCAGACAGATAGTTGAACACGAAGTTCGCCCCATTGACCGCCGCGCATTTTACGGAGAACCGGAAGAACAAACAGATCCATCAGTACGTTCTCCGGTAGTGGT
>JARGOZ010000096.1:0-754 GCA_029213025.1 Verrucomicrobiales bacterium | reverse complement strand
CACACCACTACCCATATCGCTATCTGTAAACAACGATCCGAATCCTTTTCGACCCGATGGGTGACTGGAGTGCATCGAAAGGAATCCCATTGGCTACTCCGATTTGTGTTCTCTCATTCAGAGATTCCATCTGAGTGGGCCAAGAGTTCTTTAAGTGCATATCGACGCACATACTGAGTTTCCTTAGTGTTGATACCTGCCAAATGTCCGCCGACGTAGAGATAACCTTCGAATGACGTCTTTACTGCGGGTTGTAAGCGCCGGTCATGATCGTCAATCCAAAGACGGAACTTAAACTCGCCATCGACGTTAGTCATGGCAGCAACAACGGGAAAGGATGATTCCTTTCCAATCCAGACCAATACACGCTCGAGCCCGGCACCTGTATTATCAGAAACGACTTTTCCAGCAACTATAAAAGACTTCGAAGGTGAAGAGTCTGAGGGAACGAATGAAATTTGTGAAACAACTTTGCACAACCCGGGGACATCCTTGACGTGCTGAGTAAGAAGTTCATTGTTGAATCGTTGGATCATAACTTCCTGACCTGACATCCGATTCAATTGGCCACCTTGAGCTAACAACATCGAAATAGAGATCATCAATGTCGAGAATGTAGCGATTCGCTGATACATTTTAGAGAGATTAAGGTAGGAACGCCAGTTACCCGGCGTCCCCCTCGCAGATCCCATCGTGCGGTTTTCCCGCACCAGGCTCCTCAGCGATTCGCGCACGTAACCGGTTGTCGTTCATT
>JARGOZ010000327.1 GCA_029213025.1 Verrucomicrobiales bacterium | reverse complement strand
AACGAACGACAACCGGTTACGTGCGCGAATCACTGAGGAGCCTGGTGCGGGAAAACCGCACGAAGGGATCTGCGAGGGGGACGCCGGGTAACTGGCGTTCCTGCCTTAATCGCTTTAGAAAATGAATCTAATCGACTACCTTGGTGGAATAGCGGTGATTTTGTTCGGGTCTATCTTCTCAGTCATTGGTTTAGGATTGATATTTCAGAGATTTCGAGATCGAAAGTCTGAAAGATTTAGAGGGGAAATTGCAGGGAACGAATGGCATTCGGACAGCGCCGAAATGGGTGGAGCATTTCATTCGCGGATTCGTGTGATGACCGATTCCGGTTTACACGAATTTGTTGATGAATCCGGCCAGATTCCAAAACGATCTGTTGGTAATCATGTCGAGGTCGTTCGGGATCCGAAGACTGGCGAGTTCCGAATTCTCCGTTCATGGGCACTTACCTGGCTTCTCGCATTAGCATTTTTAGTTGCAGGGATTCTAACAGTTACTTTCACGTGGAGCTCATGCCATCGCCCGCATGAATCCGAGGCGAACAAGGCGGTGGTGGGCAAGCGGTGATATCGTAGGTGTTTCCGGAGTCTGCCGGTAAGTTGGAACCCTCCATCACTTTCACCTTGACTCCCATCACCGCAGTCACACCTTGGACGTTCGCCTGATGAAATTCGTTTATATTGGTTTTTTAGCAGTCACGCTGGTGACTCCAGCAGTTTGGGGATTTCGAGAGGCGAGACGACTTTCGCGGACAAAATTCAGTAGAACTCAAGGCACGATCACATACTCCGGTATCGCCAGCGGGGAATCAATGATCATAGAAGGGAACGAGGTCCAGACGTTCGCACCCGACGTCCGATACGCATTTTCAGTTGGCGTCGATGGATTCGAAGGCGGCAACTTAAGCTACATGAAAAAGGAAAGTTCGAGACGAGCGGACATAGAGCGCGCAGTTTCATCATTCCAGGCAGGTGACATTGTTAGCGTTTATTTCGATCCGAACGATTTTTCCTCGTGCTACCTCAGTAATCCAGCCAAATTTGTCTGGTTCCATCTGACGTGGTCTACGGCGTCAATCTTGATATTTCTCGGACTTTCAACGGCAATTTGGATCGTCCTGTGACCCCAAAATCTGTTTGGTGATTTCCGAAGGAAAACAAGCCGGCGATCTCAAGCCCATTTCCGTTGTGAGTTGATTGACTTTTCTGATTCGAATCCCTACTCTCTTTTCGAGGTAACGCCCCCGGATTGGGCTGAGATGCCTCAAACGTTGTGCGCCGTGCAAAGCGAGGCGCTTCTTATTTGGTGCAAGTCCAAATGTTATAAACCTTAGCCAGGAGTAACTACCGAGTGTTGCGTTCATGTTAGCTAAGCCATTGAAAGATACAGCGGTCGATGCCCGCTTTGAGAACATCGTAAAACCCGCTTTTGTGGCGGATGGCGAAAAAGCATGGGCGTGGTGAAAGGGAAGCATATATCAGATGAGTGACGAGCCACCGGAAATCAATAAGAGACAGGAATGAGAACCTGAGCTCTTATAAATACTCATCCGTCATCATTCTGCAAAGCCTGCCTTTTTCCCGGGTTGCGCTGCAGGCACCGCAGATTGGGCCGGGCGCGCTATTGGTTTTCGTGGCCCAATTGCCTTTCCTGTCTCACGGGTATCCCAAAGTTTCTTTTATTCAAAAACTGTTCATTTGCACATTTTTTCTTGATTTACTCTCATTACGCTTAAAGTGTGCAATAATGAACACATCAGGAAGCAGTCCTGAAGACGCTTATTTCCGCCTTCTTGCCGACCCGAAGGCCCGCGTCTCGGAGAAAGCCCGCCCGTATTACTTTCGCCGGGTTGAGCAATGGCAGCAATTTTGTTTGGAGTCTGAAAACCCTTCACCTGCCGAAGCGACACTCGATTTTTTTCATCGACTCAGTGCTGACTCCGAACTGGAGGACTGGCAGATCCGGCAAGCCGTACGCGCCGTCGAGTTGTGGACCAGACAAATTGAAAACCGCGTTTGGGCAGCTGATTTTGATTGGAACGGCACCATCGATCAAGCTCGCTCGCTGGAGCAGGATCACCGAACGGTCCTGCGCGACAACCTACCCTCACCCCTGCGGTCGTACCCTCCCGGTCCCGCCGACCGGATCTCCGCTCCGCATGAAACGGAAATCATCGCTGAGCTGGTCGCTGAATGCACGAACATCATCCGCAGACAGAGAAAAGCTGTTGCTACTGAAAAAACCTACGTTGGTTGGTTGAAGCGCTATATCCGTTTCTGTTTGCGTCGCCTCGGGCGATCACCGCTCGACCTGCCGCTCGAAAAACATCGGGCTGTTTCTCGATTATGTCGCCCTCGAACGCCGGGTTTCGGTGAGCACGCAAAATCAAACTCTTAACGCCCTGGTATTTTTCGCCAGGTATCAACTTCAGATCGATGAGATTGCGTTGAACTTTGTGCGCACCGAATCCGGTTACCGGCGCCCGCCTGTAGTTTTGACGAGAGAAGAAATTGACTGCATTCTCTCGCATCTTAAAGAACCGTGGGACCGAATCTGCCGTCTCCTTTACGGCACCGGCCTGCGCCAAAGCGAAGGTTTGCGTTTGCGGATCAAGGATATTGACTTTGGTCAGAAAATTATTGCTGTACATGATGGTAAAGGCGGCAAACATCGTGTCGTTCCATTGCCGAAAGCCATGGAGCAGGATTTATCGTCTCATATCGCCGCACTGAAAACCCGGCACGACGGTTGGCTGAGACTGGGGCAGGGTGCCGTCCACATTCCCTCAGCCTTAAAAAGAAAATACCCGAATGCAGCAACTGAATTTACCTGGCAATACCTGTTTCCCGCAGCCAGACTCTGTGCACATCCCAGGTCAGGTGAGGTGGCGCGCCATCATTTGCATGAGAAATTACTGCAAAACCAGTTTAAAAATGCATTGAGAAAGACCACGATTTACAAAAAAGCAACCTGTCACACCTTGCGTCACAGCTTCGCCACCCACTTGTTGGAAGCTGGTTATGACATAAGAACGGTGCAGGAGATGATGGGGCACGCCGACGTGTCCACCACCATGATCTATCTGCACGTCATGAAGAAGCCCGGAGGGGTGGGCGCTCCCAGCCCTCTTGACTTGCCAGGGGATTAAATACTGAGGAGAAAAGCTCAGTCCGATCCATCGGCACAGGTAGCAGAACAAAGATAATATCTCTGATTTTCGAAAACGGATTCCAATCCGAAACGAACCCAGCTTGAAAATCAACGGGAAAGGCTCGCATGTGCCCAAAAATTGTGCAAAATTAAAACCGAAAACTGGAGGGGG
>JARGOZ010000095.1 GCA_029213025.1 Verrucomicrobiales bacterium | reverse complement strand
TGCGCGTTTGTTCATGTAGTGAGCGTGTTTCACCGGGATGGTGGTATCCTTGTCGCCCTGGATCACGAGCAGAGGAGGACTGTCTTTCTTTAGATAGGTGATCGGGCTCATCTCGCGATATAGGCGGAGCTTTTCTTCCCCGGTTACACCCTCGCCGATGATACGCGGGCCGAACCTGTCCTTGAATCCCGCCCTGTCGTCATGATTGAACAAATCCTCTTTTTCGAAATCGCAGGGCCCGTACCACGAAACACCGGCTACGACGTCGTAACCCACACCGGCAAGATCTGCATCGCCTTTCAGTGATTGAGGAGGCGAAAGGAGCAGCATCTGAGCGATTTGGCCGCCTGCCGAATCGCCGATAACAAACAGTTTTTCAGGGTCGAGCGCCAGCTTCTCAGAGTTTTTCATCAGGTACCGAACCGCATCTTTGCAATCGATAACACAGTCGCGCATTCGAATAGGCCCTTGCTTTTTATATAAACGGTAGTCAACCGAGACGATACAGAAGCCGCGATTTACCAGCGTTTTAAAAAGTGGCGCAAAGCTACCTCTTGCGGCCCCGAATCGATTGCCCGCTGCCCAACCACCACCGTGGGTGTAAACAATCACGGGACACGGACGGGTGGCGTCTGCAGCCGGGTAGAACATGTCGAACTCGAGATTTCGTTTACCCACGGTCTTGTATACCACACCGAGTTTTCGCTCGAGACCGGTTTCGAGGGGCGTGTTGGGCCTTTTCTTTTGAGCGTCTGCGTGGGTAATGCAAAAGACGAGAGCAACTATAGCTATAAATCGTGTCTTCATAGTTTCGCCTTATTCATTGAGGCCGGCAGGTGCCCAGTCCGGGATTCCTTTATCTGCGAGTTGTTTTATATATCTCAATGTAAATGGCTGATCCTCCGGGCTTACGCGGGGGAGATTTTCGTTCACCAGCAGCGGTTCTGTTTCGTCCCACCATTGGTCGTAGGATTTACGCAACCGGGAGATGACTTCGGGATGCCGGCCCGCTACATCATTGGTTTCGGATGGATCGTTTTCTATGTCGTAAAGTTCCTTGTTATTTACGAATCGCCACTTGCCGGTGCGAACTGCGCACTTTTTGAATTTAAAATCATCCCGCTCTCCCGCAGGCCATCGACCGCAGTGGACGAAGAGTTCGCGCTCGGCCCATTCGGCATCGGGATTCTGTAGCAGAGGAAGTAGAGAACGACCATCGAGCGGCTGCATGTCGTCAGGCAGAGTCACCCCGGCCAGCTCGCAAAACGTGGGATAAAGATCCAAATGGGCGGTGAGTTTTTTAATGTCGACGCCCTCCTTTAACTTGCCTTTCCACTGCCAGAAGGCGGGAACATGAGTGCCGCCTTCGTTGGGATTGTTCTTTGCGCCTTTCATGTTGGCATTGAAATGGCGAACCCTCTTTCCGTTTAGCCGCCCGCTAAGATGTGTTGCACCATTGTCGGTCATGAAGATCACCAGAGCATTATCCAGCGCCTTCCACTCTTCGAGCTGTTTCATCATCAGACCGAAGTTGTGATCAATATTCTCTACCATCCCATATCGTCCGGCGGTGCCTTTATCATATCCCATGTCGAGGAAACGCTTTTGATAGGATTCGGCCACGGCCATCGGGGCATGAGGAGCATTGAGTGATAAGTAGGAAAAGTACGGCACCTCGGCTTTTTGCTGTTGCCGAATCCACGCGAGAGCCGAGTGGAAAAACAAATCCGTACAGTAGCCTTTGGTCTGTACCACGGTATCATTATGTAGCAGGACGTTATCGAAATAGACATTGTCATTGTTGGGCGGAAAATCCCCCAGACCAACCTGCCCGATGCCACCGGCACCGTGCATCAACACCTCGTCGAAACCACGATTTTGAGGAAGGTATGCCTCTTCATCACCGAGGTGCCATTTGCCGAAGAGACCGGTTGCGTAGCCTGCTGACTTCAGCGCCTGTGGCAGAGTGAATACATCCGGAGCCATACGTTCACGCTGAAAGATCGTGTGAGTCACCCCGACCATAAACGGCGGCCTACCGCTCATTATGGCGGCACGGGAGGGTGCACAAGTGGGGCTGACCTGAAAGTCGGTGAAGCGGGTCGCTTTTTCGTAGAATCTATCGATATTCGGTGTCTGGACGACCTGATTACCCATGCAGGAAAGATCGCCCATTCCCTGGTCGTCAGTCATCACGAGGATAATATTCGGCCTGGTTCCCGCCAGCGGATTTGCCACCAGCGAACAGGTGAAAAGTGTGCAAATAGACAGGTAGATATATTTCATCGTGTTAGTAATTTAGTTTGCCACCCTTCACCGGCTTTTGCCTTTCGCTGAGCCACCATTCTTTGGGGCCTTCAGCCTGGATTTGATTCCACACTCTAAAGAGTTCCTTTTTCATTTCTTCGGTTTTTTCAGGCATGGCTGAGGCGAGATCATTTTCTTCCTTCCAGTCTCTTTGGATTTCAAACAGCATAAATTGATTCATCTCATCATCACTGACAATTTTCCAGTCACCGATGCGAAGAGCAGAACGATCATTGACGGGGGATACATGCGTTCGCCAATACAGTGGCACATTCCTGGTAACCGGTCTGCCGGAAAAGGCAGGAATCATGCTGGTTCCGTCGATGGTGCGATCAGTTGGCAACGGGATCTTTACTATATCAAGTATGGTCGAAAATATATCGGAACCGATTACCGGGATGTCGCTGACAGTTCCAGGTGTAATATGTCCGGGCCAGCGGGCGACTCCCGGCACGCGAATGCCACCTTCGTGACTGCTGCGTTTTACTCCGCGCAACCCGCCTGTGGAGCCGCCATAGTTTGGGACAGGGCCGTTATCCGAGGTGAAAAACAGGAAGGTATTTTCGCTGACCCCGGCTTTATCAAGTGCATCCATGACTTGACCGAGAGAGTGGTCCATTTGGCTGATGTTCCCCATGTATTTTTTGTTTTCGTGATCCCCGTACAGGTCGGAAAACCTCTTGTCAGTAGCGATCGGCGAATGGGGTTCGTGAACCCAAACCGATAGAGCAAAAGGCTTTTTCGGGTCACGGACTTTATCCAGCCAATGCGCCGCTTCATTGGCCACTATTTGGGCCGAATAGCCTTCCATTTCACCTACCGGTTCGCCGTTACGAACGAAGTTGTCCGGATTTTTGTGGCTCGGGCTGGCGTTGTTATGAGTATACATCCAGTAGTCGTAGCCGTGGTCGCCCGGTTGCGGGAAATCCGGAGTATTGAATTGCTGCTTTGAATTGAGATGCCACTTTCCGACATGACAGGTTTCATAGCCTTTCTCTTTCAGTAATTCAATATAGGTAATCTCACTGGCGCGGAGGTGCGCCTTATGGTTTCCCGAAAGGTGTCGCCAGACTCCATTTCGATACGGAGTGCGACCGGTAAGAATTGCGGACCGGGATGGAGAGCAGACACCACAAGCGGAATAGCATTGAGTGAACTTCACGCCCTGCGACGCCAGCTTATCCAAATTAGGTGTTTTGATCAATGGATGACCATAGGTAGCGGAATCTCCCCAGCCCATGTCGTCAGCCACGAAGATGACAAAGTTGGTCTGCGAATCTTCCGCCTGTCCTGACAGCGAAAAAATACAAACGCTGGATATAAAGTGAATCAGATACTTCATGATTTTTCTTGCTCTGATGATCCTTTAACAACTCATCGGTTGTAAAGAACATTTGGCTTCTTTTGTTTCCTTCACGGTTAAAGCGTTTTACCCCTTGATAATATCCTCGTTGAGAATTGATTAGTCCACACCGTGGTGCGGGAAGTCCGCAATCGGCCATCCTGATCTTGAATAATTTCGACAGAAAGGAATCCGCCTACAACATTGAGGTATCGATGCAATTTCATGTGTTCGTCCTTCGGAAAACCACCGGTGTGTGTTATCGAAGTAGGCTGGCACGAGTATTCCTTCACACCGGTTGCGGTATCAACTGACACGTATTGCCAATGACGACTCCGGGATCTCGCTGCCTACGCGGGCTTCACGCCGAGGCATCGCCAGATTCGATTCGCGGAGCGTTTTCGGAAATTCAGCAAATGGCCAAAACAAATCAGACACAAATTTATCGACCTTTGGCATGGCCAACACCGAAACGATTTTCGATAATCCTGACAGGCTGTCGACCTGTGAAGATTAGCCTCTCCGCCATTCTCGACACGATCAGAAGCGTGATCCCGCCGGGATTAGGCGTGACGAATCCAATCGTGCCAATTATTTTTAGACATCAGCAACCATTCGCTGCCAGCTCGTCCGGCTGATTCCGTTTGAAAGCGCATTCCTCTTATCGACTCACCATGAAAACTTCTTTCCTGCTTCCCGTCATCACCTGCCTGCTGACTTCGATCGCGTTTGCAGCAGACCGCCCGGAGAAACCAAATGTGGTTCTGTTACTGACCGATGACCTTGGCTGGCAGGATGTAAAGTGCTACGACATCGACGAACCTTCGCCGATGGAAACGCCAAACATTGATGCCTTTGCTAAAAAGGGCGTCATGTTTTGGCAGGGGTATTCGCCGGCACCAACCTGCGCCCCGTCCCGCTGTGCGATTCTGAGCGGCAATCATCCGGCGCGGGCTCAGAAAACTCATGTCGTCGGTGGTGCGCCTCCCCACCCCTTGAGCAAACACTCTGCGATGATGGATCCATGGTACAGCGGTCGCATGCCGGCAGATGAGATGACCATCGCCAAAGCCCTGGCTCAGAATGGCTACACCACCGGGCATTCAGGCAAGTGGCATATCGCAATCGATCACAACGCCTTCCCGCAGCCAAAAGATGTCGGTTTCGATTTCACCCGCTCAACACGCGGATCACGGGCAGGCATGGAAGACCGCCTGAAAGGGTTCGCGACCACTGACGCTGATGATCCCTTTCGATTGGATGAAAATGGCTATCCCTTTCACCAAACCAATGAAGATGCGCTCGACTTTTTGCGCGAGAACAAAGATAAACCTTTCTTTCTCTACTACGCCACCTGGCTGGTGCACGCCCCTATACATACCCGCTCGGAACAACGTCTGGCCAAATATGTAGATCGTCTCGGGACTGACCCGGCGAACACGCCTAAGAAAGATACCCCGGGCCAACTAAATCCTTTCTACTGCGCCATGGTGGAAGAGCTGGACTACTACATGGGTATGATATTTGACTATCTCGACGAAACCGATGACCCGCGTTGGCCGGGGCATAAACTCAGCGAAAATACCTACATCATATTCACCTCCGACAACGGCGGTATGGAAGGCAGCCCCAAAGAGCGATATACCGACAATCACCCGCTCGCCCGGGGCAAAATATCAGCGATGGAAGGCGGCACCCGCGTTCCTCTGTTGATTGCCGGTCCCGACATTCCTGCAGGCAAACAAACCGATGTGATGGCCAATGGCCTCGATTTCTATCCGACCATTCTATCGATGACCAAAACCGCCCGTCCTGCCGGCAAAAATCTGGACGGATGTGATTTATTGCCACTGTTGCACAACGACGTCACCAACCCGAAATTGGTTAAACACCCGGATGGATCAACACGTGATACGATGATTTGGCATTTCCCGCATGGCGGAGCCCTGGAAAGCACGATTCGAAACAGTGAATACAAAATGGTTTGCAATTACAACCACCATAATGATCCGAATTCACCTCCTCTCGAACTGTTTCAACCATACGACTCCAGTTCCAAACGAGTCGACATCGAGGAAGCGAAAAACCTGGCGGAGGCAAAGCCCGAACTAACCGCAGCGCTCGACAAAGAGCTCACTGCCATACTGGATGAAATGAGCGCCAGCCTGCCATATTTCAATCCAAACTCAGGAGCAGAGATTCCTCATAAAGAAAAAGTCTGCACCGTTGTTTCGCACAAAGTCAACGGTTCAACGGTGGAGATAACCTGGCAGGAAAACGGATCAAAAATTACCAGCGCGGATCTTATCTACACCCTCAATGGTGGTGAGCGATATGAAGAGTGGTTTCGCACCCCGGCACAACTGAATGAGAACGATACAGCGACCGCAACCCTGCCCAAGGGCACCAGCCACTACTATATAAACCTAATCGATGAGAATCGGTTTTTGCGCAGCTATCCCGAGGTCGGGCAACAGCAGGGCAAAGGTTCCTACATAGAAACCGCTCTTTCGACACAGGCACCATCCAAACGCCCTGAAAAAGCCAGGCCCAAACCCAAACCAGACTTTAACCGACCATTCGATCGCTGGGACACCAACAAGGATGACTATCTTTCTCTGGAAGAGTATACCTCCGGCCAATCAGGAGAGGACCTCGAGCAGCGTTACCATCGCTTCGATAAAGATAAGGATGGCAAAGTCTCCCGAAAGGAATTTGTAGACCGCTAAATAAAACACCAAAGGTGTTTCGAAACTTAGCCTGGGGTTGCGAAGCTACCCCGGGATGATTAGGTAATTAGTTGAACGAACCCTGAAGGGGTTCCGGAAGGGTGGATTCACCATTTCGCAATCCCTTCAGGATTGGTTGTGAAGCACACAAAATAACCCGGGGTAGCTTCGCCAACCCCGGGCTTTATTACGAAATACCTTTGGTGTTTAAATTACTGATTAGCTGGGATAAGGGCCGTGCCGGCCAGTAGGTAATCAGCTGTACTCTTGGTTAGTATCGCCAGGCCATCTATGAAAAATCTACTTTTCGTGAACTGTCGTCTGAGCGGGGAAACTCGAAATCCCTCTCATCCTCGCTTCCCAGCATATCAAGGAGCGATTCAGTGCCAAGGGGCAAATTTGGCTTTGATAGCTCCCTCTTTAAAAGTTCGGTTATCCAGCCAGCCAAAGACATACCCGCATCAACGGCTTTATGGCGCGCGTCTTTGCAGAGATCGTCTTCCAATTTTAAGGTTACATTCATGATTAGTGGAACACGGTAGCGCGATTACACGAAAAACCAATCATTCAGCAATTTTGCTGGAACGAGTATCACACCAAACCTACTCTACCGCGATCACTGATCTTTTTTATGAACATTTTCACCTTCCTCTCGATTTTATTCTCGGGACTTTTAGTCGGCAATACATCACTGGCGGACGGCAAGCCAAACATCCTCTTCATCCTGACTGATGATCAGGGTTACGGCGATCTTGGCAGGCATGGCCACCCGCTGCTAAAGACGCCCCATCTCGACAAACTGTTCGATCAGAGCGTACGTTTTGATAACTTTTACGTCAGCCCGTCCTGCTCTCCCACCCGCGCAGCGCTGCTGACAGGCAGGCACGAGTTTCGTAGCGGAGTCACCCATACTCAGCAGCCCAGAGAACACCTTCACATCGACGCCACCACCATTCCCCAACTGTTAAAAGACGGCGGCTACTCCACCGGCTTTATCGGCAAATGGCATCTGGGCGGCCATAAGGGCAAAGAATATACTCCGCGCTTTCGGGGCTTCGACTGGACCTCCACCAACAGTCGCGGACCATTTGTCCACTTTGATCCATTGATGATTCGCAATGGCAAGCGGGAAAAAGTGGAAGGCTTCCGCGAAGATATCTTCTTCGACGATGCGATGACCTTTATAGAGCAAAGTGGCGAAAAACCCTTCTTCTGCTATTTGTCTACCTACTCACCACACGCTCCACTCGATGCTCCGGAGCACAACATCGCACCATTCCGGGGAAAGGTGGCAGACACACAGGCTACCTATCTGGGTATGGTTGCCAACCTCGACGAAAATGTCGGCCGTATCCTGAAATTTCTCGAAGATCGTGATCTCGCCAAAGACACCATCGCGGTGTTCATGAACGACAATGGTCAGACCGAAGGCCTTGAGGTCTACAATGCCGGAATGCGCGGCTGCAAATGCACCATTTGGGAAGGTGGTTGCCGGGCGATGTCACTATGGCGCTGGCCTGATCACTGGAAACCGAAAAAGGTCGATAACCTGACGGCACACCTCGATGTTCTACCAACACTATGTGATCTTGCCGGAGTAGATATCCCCGAAACTCTACAACCCAAACTGGAAGGTTTCACTTTGCGCCCGCTACTCGAAGCTGACAGCCCGCAAAAATGGCACGCTGATCGCATCTTGTTTCATCATGTAGCCCGCTGGCCAAGTGGTCATGCCACTGCGCACAAGTATGCCATGGCCGGCGTGCGTCAGGGCAATCTTTTGTTACTTCGCAGCCACAGCTGTGGCGATCCCGGGTGCATGAAATTTTCCAGCCAATGCGTGACTCTGGATTTAGTGAAAAACGGATCACGTAAAGCCACCTACACCAACGATGATGCCCAATTTCACTGGGGCGTCAGCCCCGCCGATCGTTGGTCACTCTATCACAGCAAAGAGGATCCAGGCTGTCAGAATGACATCGCCGGATCCAACCCGGAAATCGTCAAAAAACTATCCGATGCCTACGAGCAATGGTGGAAAGACATCTATCCGGAAATGATCGCCGCAGACGGCGACGCCGGCGAACCGCTTCTACGTGGCGCGCCTGGAAAACGAAGGAAATGAATCGATGAGCGAGGGTTTTTCGGAAGATTCGATTTAGAACTCAGCGAATGTTTTATAGAAATGGACGACCGTGAAAAAAGCACGGCCGTGAGAGGCCGCTTCGCAGAAAATGAGATTACTCGCTACCCAGGGCTGTCGTTGCGAATTTCGGCTATCGTATGTAAAGACAGATCCACGATTTCAGAAATTTCCTGATCTTCCATGCTTTGGCGATGAGTCGAATAGCAATCTCCCGGGCCTGTTCACGAGTCCCGGCACCGGAGCTTTCACATGGCAGTGTAAGGCAAACCGTACCTGATCGACTAATTGGCACTATGCTTTCGACCAACCATTCCTCATTGCTCTCCTTTCCCCTTCTTCTCGCTGTCGCTTTCACGACGGCTCTTCCTGCCGTGGCCGGTGACCTGCAGGACAAACTCGATGCCCGGCGCGATGCCTTTCTGGAAAAAGCCTCGCCTGACCTCATACAAAGTCAGGAAAAAGCGCTCGCCGATTTGCAGCAGTCAGGCCTCACTGACCAAGCCCTGAACGTCGGTGACAAAGCGCCCGACTTCACTCTCGGCGATCCGGACGGCAAGCCGGTTCGACTTTCCGATCTACTGGAAGACGGCCCCGTAGTTCTCACCTGGTACCGCGGTGGCTGGTGTCCCTATTGCAACATTACCCTGGCATCCCTGACCCGGCACAATGACGACTTCCGTAAGCTCGGCGCCACGCTGGTCGCGCTGACACCGGAATTGCCCGACACCAACTCCTCAACCGTCAAGGAACAGGGACTACCCTTCGAGGTGCTCAGCGACATCAACCACAAAGTCGCCGACCAATACGGTCTCGTTTTCAAACTCAATAACGACACCGCCGAACGGTACCGGAAGAAATTCGGCCTGGTCGAACGCAGTGGAGCAAAAGCCGCCGACCGGCTGCCGCTGGCCGCCACCTATGTGATCCGACCAAACGGAGTGATCAGCTATGCTTTTGTTGATGCCGACTACCGCCGCCGCGCCGAACCCGAAGAAATCATCACTGCTTTGAAGAAACTGCAGGCCGAGTAGCGAAGGAATAGAGAGGATGTCGGAGACACATGACCCCAAAAACGGCAATGAAACTGACACCCAAAGGGCGTCGCTACTTTAGTCAAGCTCTTTGGGTTTTCCCGTTGCCGTGCTAATAATCATCGATACAGGCAAGCGTCACAATTTAGCGGCGAGAAGCTGGTTCGGGACACCCGAACAGGCACTGCGAACGATCAAACAGGGAGCCCGGTTTATGGTATATGGAAACGACGGTTTTCATCTCACCCAGGCGATGGATTCTGTATTTCCCGGGCTGAGGACAGGGTGACGGCTCGTATCACTCAATCTCTCTGATCTTTATATTTCGATACCAGCAGGGATCCTTGTGGTCGGTCAGCAGAATATGGCCCCGCACTTTTTCGCCAAAGCCCGTCCATTTTTTGAACTTGGTTTTCGGTACCTGCTTCATGATTGCTTCACTGCCGCACTCGTATTCGAGAACTTTTTGTCCGTTCAGCCAGTGCTCAACATGATTGCCTTTCACTACGATCCGCGATCGGTTCCATTCGCCCATCGGCTTGTTGGGTTTGTCCGCCGTCGGTGCCACCACGAGGTAGAAGGCGGCGTTTCCTGAAGCGGAGTCCTTCACGATCGTATCATCGATCATCTGATATTCGTGACCGACCGTGGCTTTGCGTTCCGGGATGATGAAGTATTTCACGCCGTTGTTGCCCTTGGCGAGCAGTTTCCAATCCCAGGCAAATTCGAAGTTTTCGTAGGTAGCCACAGTCATGATGTCGCCGCCGCGAATATTGGCCTGCTTGTGGAGCGTTCCGTTTTCCACTACCCAACCTTTGTCCGGGAAGCTGTCTGATCGGTATTTCCGCCAACCTTCGATTTTGTTGCCGTCGAACAGCAATTTCCAGCCAGCCGCCTTTTCCTGTTCGGTGACTGTGTTGGGCTCAGGATCCGCCAGAGAAATACCAGTGGTTACCAGCGAAAAAACCACCAGAGTCGATAACATAAAATGCCTCATCCCGGACAAACGGCCATTCCGCCTCGACGGTCAACACCATGAAAATGGCATGTGCAAAGAAACCCTTTGTAGTGGATGAAATAGAAAACCATCATTAAAATGAAACAACTCGAAAACTGGATACCGACGTTTTTCCCATCCGGGCGGCTCCAGAGTCATTGGGATCTGGCAGGTGGAATATCAACCCGGATGGTTGGGTTTGCTGTCGAATTCGAGTCAGCGAAAGTTGAAAAGTATGTCCTGCGCCAACCCGGTGATTGGGACCTGAAAAACAACCCGAAGGCAGCGGAGTGTGAATTTCTTTTGCTGGACAAACTTGCTGATGTTGGTATTCCAGTGCCTGAGGTTGTCTATCTCGATCAGGAAGGAAAAGACTTCGGTCGCCCGGGACTGGTGCTTCGCTATGTTGATGGTACTGTTGATTTGAAACCGGAGAATCCGGAAGATCGTTTAAAGCAGATGGCAGATCAACTTTTGCTAATCCACCAAACGGCATTTGATTGCTCCTTCGTAAACTATCAGATAGATCTGCCGGGAAACACCTGGTTCGGTGATGATTCTATATATAAACGGGGGCACGAAATCCTGTCCGCTCATTGGCCGGAGTTGGCCGGTGTGAAAACACAACTCCTGCACGGTGACTTTTGGCCGGGCAATTTGCTCTGGAATGATGGCCGGCTGGCGGCTGTGATCGACTGGGGCGATGCCTGCATGGGCGATCCGTTAATGGATTTAGCTATAGCAAGGCTGGATGTGCTGTGGGCCTTCGACATAGATGCAATGGAGCGGTTCACCGAAAGCTTCTGCAGCGATCGCTCGATTTGTGTCGAGCAACTGGCTGTTTGGGACATCTATGCAGCCATGAGGCCGGAAGGTCACCTGGATATTTGGGCAGGCGCATTTCCAAAGCTCGGTAGAGATGATGTTACCAGCGAGGTCATGGAGCAAAAACGGCGGGCGTTCCTGGAACGGGCGATCATGTTGTTGTAAAACGTTGCCGAAATTCCCGGTGGGGTCTTAACATGTTTTCCATGAAAGAGACCGCCTGCATTCTTGGCCTCTCTTTTGTCCAGCCAGTTATTTCAGGCTGGGGATGGACCACGAAAGATTGACCTATCGATACGCAGGTATCGAGATTTCCGCCTGACTGCTATGCATAGGAAAGTGCCTAAAGTAATAATTGCTTAACTATAGATATCGAAAGGCCAAATTCATCCTGATTTTGCCTATCGAATAGGTGTTTTTAGAAGTGCACCCTGTACACTGCGGGTGGACTGTGTAGGGTACAGTCGCGCGAACCTGCATTTGTAAAAAACGACACTTTCGATTTCGTTGGGGCGGGAGGGTTCACTCGCTGCGCCAGGTTTCCAGATAGGCTGCGAGGTCGACCAGCTGCTGCGCGGTGAAGCCGAGTTGATCGGCAGACAACATGAGTGATTTTTGCCACATCCGTCTTTTGCTCTTGATGCGATCCTTCGGCACGCGCTGTTCATGGCCGCCCAGGGAAACGATGGTTACCGGGTCCAGCTCGCTGTAGGTGAGTCCTTCGACCACGTCGCCGTTTTTCAGGGTCAACACGGTGCCGGTAAATCCGTGAGCGATTCCGCTGGAGGGGAAAATGACCGCTTCGTAAAACGCTTCCTTACCCTGGTTGGCGACCCAGTCGATCAGATCAGGACCGTAATCGACACCGATGCCATCGATTTTGTGACACATAATGCAGCGGTTTGCCTGCGCTTTTCCCGCGACTGGATCACCCTCCTGTTCCGCCAGTTCTTTCGGAGAGGGCAGCGTAGTTTTGCCGTCGAAATCAGGGATGGTCGCAGCAGTGATCTGCACGGTTTCGGGATCGTAGATTCCGCGTTCTTTCAGCATCTCGCGCACGCCGAAGTCACCCCACTTGGTCAAGCCGCGACTGAGGAACCACCAGGTGGCGAAGTCCGCGAGTTCACCCTCGCCTGCGGCAACTACGGTTAACGCATCGACCGCTTCGCGGGTGCCGATGAATGCCAGAGTCTCGACGGCCAGCTTGCGTTGTTCCGCAGTCAGGGAATCGGCATTGGCCCGCTTTTCCAGATCGGAAACGGCGGCTTCGGGCATCAATCGCCAGGTCTGCCGGGCGAAGGTATCGGACCAGGAAACCGGATCATCCCCGCCATGCTGTTCGCGAAGGGAATGCCATACCTGCCCCTCGATGTCCTGCGCCGCTAAACCGCAGGCTTCGATGTAGTGACGATCTTTTCCGTCGGCACTTTTCCATAGTTCCAATACCAGTGGCAGTTTTGCCTGGTTATCCGCGTCGCGCAGAGAGACGGCGACTTCGCGGCGCACGGCAGCACTGTCATCCGTGACCAGGTTTTTGCCCGGATCAATGACATCCGCCCCGGCAGCTCGCAAAGCGCGGAAAGCCAGCAATCTTTCCTCAGCTTCGCTATCCGTCAGCCGTTCGCGACACAACTTTGCCCCTTCCTTTCCGAGGTGTGGCAGCAACCAAACCGCCCGTGCCCGAATCCACCGGTTGTCATCATTGAGCAGTTGTTTCACTGAAGGAAGTGCATCAGCCCCGGCGGCTTTGAGTTTTTCAAAACCGGCGAGGCGCACACTGGCAGCAGGGCTTTTCAACAGGGCTATCCCGTCTCCGGAGTCTTGGATTCGGGAACGGAAGCCTTTCGGCGCTATACGATAGATCGCTCCGGAGTGAGTTGGGTCTTCAGCTTTGTGGCCTCCTACTTTGGTATCATACCAATCGGCGACATAGAGAGCGCCATCAGCTCCGACGATGATGTCGGACGGGCGGAAATTGAGGTTTTCTTTACTGATCAGGAATTCGGTCCGCTTACCGAGTTCCACCTCGGCACCGGTTTCCGAAAGCCGCGGTTGATAGGCATAAATCACCCGTGCCCGCGCTTCACAACTAAGGAAAGTCCCGGAGTAGCTTTCCGGCAGGGCACCGTTTTCATAGAAACACACCCCGGTTGGCGAGCCGCCGCCGTAAACATCACCGGCGGGAATTATGCCGGGATCGTCCTGCCGCCAGTGCGCCCGTGCGGTGCTTTGCCCCGGTCGACGATCCAGTTGCCAGAGACGGGTTCCGTCGGAGGAAAAGAAGCCGAGGTTTCCGCCTTCCATCAGCCAGGTGTTGCGGCAGGACACGCGGTCATCGTTGTCGTTTTGAAAAATGTCACCCATTGAACTGACGCACTGTTCGTAGGGATTGCGGAATCCGTGACCGACGATTTCCAGCCCGCTACCATCGGGAGAAATACGAGCGGCGAAACCGGCGTTGTAAACATTTCCGTCGGCGGAGGGTTTACCGGCATATTGATTGGGATCGTTGAACCACTCGGGATTTCCGGCTCCTTTTTCGTAGTAGGGTCCACCGGACTGAAACACCCGTCCATTGCGATCAGTGATTTTGGCACCGCAGTTGCCCTGGCTGAAGTACCATTTTCCATCCGGTCCGGCGAACACGGTATGTAGAGAATGATCGTGGTTACGGGCATTAAAACCGCTCAGAAATTCCTCCCGCTTGTCGACAGCGGGATCAAATTTCGTATCCCTGTCCACATCAGTATAGACGAGAATATGCGGTGGTTGAGCGACGACGATTTTATTATCAAACACACTGATTCCCAGTGGCGAGATCAGCTCCGGATCCTGCACGAAGGTGTGCGATGAATCAGCTGTGCCATCACCATCGGTATCCTCGACCACCACGATGCGGTCGCCTTCGGGGCGGTGAACTTCGCGGCGGTAGTTGACGCCCTCCGCCACCCAGATCCTGCCGTGGGCGTCGGTATCGATATTGGTTGGATTATATAGTAGTGGCGAGCTTGCCCAGAGGGTGACTTCGAGTCCGTCAGGCACTTCGATATCACTGACCGGAACGATATGTTGTATCTTTTCTTCCTGAGCAAAGGCGGAACCAAAACAGAGAATCGCAAACAGAGTAATCGTGAAACGCATAATAGGATGATGTTATTTTTTCGTCTTTCTCTTCTTTTTATTGGAGTGGGTGGTCATCGGACGTTTCATATCACTTTCCGGTGAGCGAAACACCCATGGCTGCCATGTTTCGCGGGCCTTTTTCCAATCCTCCAGCGACCGAGTCGGAAACCAGCCAGGGTAACCGTATTTGTCAAAATCATACTTGTCGGCATTTTTCTCTACCCAGTCATCGACATTGACTCCCTCGGGGGCTTCGGGGAAAATCCCTGTAGCACGGAAATTGTCATCGACACCCTGATCATCGATCGTTTTCTGCCGCCAGATATTTAGTTCTTCCAGAAGCTTACTTTTCACCTCGGCATAATCGGGATGATCTGCGACGTTGTGAACTTCGTGGGGATCTTTCTTCAGATCAAACAGCTCGATCTCCGGTTTTTCCGCAGCGAAAAAAGCGGCCTGTTCGGGAGTGAGCCTGCCTTCCAAATTCATCACATTCATTTCCGCCAGCAGAGGGTAAGAACCTTCCTTGTAGCGGCTGAACTGGCAGTAGGCGCGTTCGGGCATGAGATTGAGGATCAGCTTGTGGTCTTTAGTCCGGATCGAGCGCATTGAGTCGTGGGTCTGGTCCATCTTATCACGGGCGGCGAACAGGTATTGGCGTGCGGCGAGGTCGGGTCCGAAAAGACTTACTCCCTGTAGCGGCACCGGTGGTTTGGCACCGGCGATCTCCAGCACCGTCGCGCAGATATCGAGCGAGGAGACGAGATCCGTGTTGACCGAACCGGGTTTCACCTTCCCGGGCCAGCGCACGATCATCGGGATGCGGGTACCTTCGTCGTAGAGAAACTGTTTGCCCCGGATCTGGCAAATACCGTGGTCGCCGATGAAAATCACCACCGTGTTGTCAGCAAGGCCCTCGTCTTCGAGACGCTGCTGGAGTTCGCCCACTTCGCGATCGACCAGCTGCATCGCTTCGTAGCCGTTGGCGATGTCGCGCCGGACGAAGGGTGTGTCCGGGTATTGTGGCGGCACCTCCACTTCGGCGGGATCAACGGGGTTTTCGGGATCGCGCTTCCAGATGCGGTGAGTGCCACCGAAAGTGATCCGGGCGAAAAATGGCTGGCCTTCTGCGCGCTGCTTCCAGTCGGTGCCTTCGAACAGTTCGCCCCTCGAATCGGGCAGGAAATTGCAGTCCGTTTTCCAGCTCATGATTGCGGTGAAATACCCGGCGTCGGCCATCAGGTGCGGGATGGGTCGGATCCCGTGCGGCAGGGGCTGTTTATCGGCAGTGCGATGCTGATGAGCGCGGATGTAGTTCTGGTGAAACCCGGTCATCATCGCCGAGCGGGAGGTGGAACACACCGGCGAAGTGGTGAAAGCCCACTCGTAGCGCACGCCCTCGGACGCAAGCTTGTCGACATGCGGGGTGTGGATGCCTTTGGTCCCGTAGCAGGAAAGATCAGGCGACCAGTCCTCGATCGTGATCCAGAGAATGTTTGGACGAGTGTCGGCATTCGCGGAATGTATCGCGAAGCAGTTGATCGCGGCCACCGCGCACAGCAGGTTCGTCGTCAGGCAGGATAATTTTCTAATAGGAAACATCGTTTACCTACAACGCGGGTCAGCGAAACCTGCCGCTGAAAAATAGATCTTTTTCAGCGAATTTGAATGCCACTGAAAATGGCAAAGTGCAGGGCGAATTTTGTGTCGTGAACTCTCCTGTTCGCGTTTGAAAAAACATTGGTGACGTGCCCAATGCGAACCGCGGCGGACAGAAGTGTCCGCGTCACATTTTCAATCAAATCCTATGCTTTCCAGGAGATACTTTAGTTCCCTCAGCAGGGAGGAAATGTCAAAGTTCCTTTTCCACTTCCGCGGGGCGACCTCTGCCTTCGGCACCGCCTCCCCTGCCTTTCCTGCCCTTGCCTCCTTTGGCGCCCCGGGGATCAATTTTCCCGTCTCCATCGCGGTCTTCGCCATAGGGCATTCCATTTTTGAAAAACACATTTTTTTCACGGCCCTCGCTCACATGATCACTATAGACCTTCCGCGCTTCGGATTCAGCGAATTCGCGGTTTGCTTCGAGGAGCGCGCTCTTAAGATCCGCCGATTCAACAGTGAGCGGGATTGCCGCGACGACGGCGCCGTGTTGTCCAAACCGGTCGGCCTGGATCAGGTACATGCCTGGAGCGTCGCTCGAACGGGATACGGTCCCGGTCCAATCTGCATCCGAATTCTCATCGGCAAAGTCGAGGTGAAAACGTCCCATGACATCGCTGTCGGCAAAAACAGGCCGTAGGGTTGATTTCACTTTTTCGAGGTCGCCGCCGTTGCCGGAAACGAACAGGAGCAAACGCTGGTCAGCTGAAGCCACATTGAGAGCCTGCCGGAAAGAGTGGAAATCCTGCAGGGCCATCTCCCGGTCCCCGCCCTTCTTCCGGTAGAGTTTTGCGATGCGGGTCATTTCAGCGATGACCTGGTCGTTGGTCCTGCCCATGATATGGTGGGGACTGCGACTGGAGCCCGTCAGGCGGGTCTCCGCATCAGGTTCGAGGATGCAGAATGCAGTATTTTCAAACCGGCCGTTAAGGAAGGAACGAACCAGTTGCTGGTGCTCCTCGCTCTCGTATGACTCGAGGCGGACGCATACGTAGTTTCGGCTGGCTTCGATGAATTCTTTAGTCGAGAACAAACTGTTCTGCGTGTGGGTGTATCCGGGTCAGAACACGCCGGAAATACCGGAACAGGTGGCAGCGGCCGCCATGAAAAAGACCGGGCGATTGGATCGCCGTGCTTCCTCTTTTGCGGTTTCCCATGTGGTATACCACATGACTCCGGGGGCACCGACCGGCTGCGGCGAAGCGCCGAGGTCATTGGGGCGGGGTCCCTGGGAAAAGGCGCTGCACACAGCGAGTCCGGTAATGGTTAATATCGACAATATCCTGTTCATGCAGGGTAAAACCGGGCCGAGGACCATTGGTTTCACGAATTTCGAAGTATGACAGTTCTGTCATCAGACTTTCATCATTCCGTCATAAGGGGGCAGGCATGTGTCGCGTGAGGGGCAGATATCGCGATTTTCCAGAACCCTGCACTTCGAAGAGCCGGGGACCACGTGGAGTTGAGCGGGAGTCTCACGCCGCATGCAGTTCTTTGATCACCCCGGTTGAATCGCCAAAAGATTCCGCCTCTACGCCGCAGCCTTTTAGCTGACTCAGCCACAGATTACAAAGCGGTGTCTTTTCCTCGTCCATGACGAGGTGGCGTCCGTGCTGGAACCCGGCGCCGCCACCGGCGATGAGGGTCGGGCAGTTGCGCAGGGTGTGCACGGAAAACAGGTTGGTGCCCATGGTGAGCGAAACATGGTCGAGCAGACTGGAGCCGTCGGCTTCTTTCGATGCCTTCAGCTTGTCGATGAACGCGGCGAGAAACTTCGCGTAATGCAGGTCGCGCATTTCCGAGACGTCGCGACGTTCGCCATGGGAATAGTGGCTCATCGTGTGGGCGCTGATGTTGGCGCCGAGACTGGCGATAACGGTGTCGAGCGGCATCCGGTAGGTGTAGACCCGGGAGGCATCGACCTGCATCGCTGCGACCATGAGATCCGCCATCGTCCCGAGTTCCCCGTAGCCGACCAGCGAATCGGAGGGCTCAGTCACCGGCGGATCGGGCTGCTTTTTCTCCACGCCGAGCCACTGTTCCTCCTTGGAAAGACGCACCTCGATTTCGCGCACGGACTGGAAATATTCATCGAGCTTTTCGTTGTCACTTGTGCTGATTTTTCGCTTCACCGAGCGGGCATCGGACAGGACCGTGTCGAGGACGCTGCGCTGTTGATTGAGTTGTGCCTGGCGCGCTGCGAGAGGCGTTTTATCATCGGAAAAAAGACGATGGAAAGCCTCGACGGGCGTGTTCAGACCGGAGACTGGTTTTCCCTGCCGGTTCCAGGCCAGCGACAGACCGGGACCATGGCCATCGGCTCCCGGATTGCTGCCGCACAATTGAATCGAGGTGAAACGAGTTGCCGTTCCGAACTGTTCCGCCGCGACCTGATCCACCGAGATGCTGTTGTGAAAACTCTGCCCGGGGATGGCGTAGCGGTTCGCACCGGTGAGCCAGAAGGTGCTGCCGCTGTGGCCGTCCTTTGAGTGCTGGTGCGTCAGGTTCTGGAGAAAGGTTAGATCACCGCGGTGCTTTTCAAGAGGCTTCAGAACCTCGGGGAAATCGTATTCGGTGCCGGTTTGCTCCCGGTTCGGAAACCACTTGTCGGCGGTAACTCCGAAGCCAATGCCCAACCATACCATACGTTTCGGCGGGGTGGTGACGTCAGCGGCGGAAGCGAATTTTCGAAAACCGAATGATTCCAAAAACGGCAGCGCGATAGTGGCAGTACTGCTGCGAAGAACAGCGCGTCTTGAGATGGAGGGATGGAGAGAGGAGGAGACGCGGGGATGGGGAGACGTGGAGAGGGAGCGATTTTGAGAGCGTGATGTTTTCATGAGAATCTGTGGGTTGGTTGAATTATTTTTTGGTTGGTTTTTGAAGGGTCCAGTCTTCGGGACGGTTGATCATGTTGACCAGCATGCCGATTAAGTTGTCGTATTCGGAGTAAAGGTCGCGGGCGACTTCTGAATTGAGGTATTCACACTCGACTGCGAACTGCAGCCACGTTTGTGATTCAGCTCTTCTGCCTCCGAATCGGAGAAGTTTGAAACGAAAGAGGCGGGATACCTTCTTTTCCTCCATGCCTCCGCTAAATTGGCGCAGACCGATCGCGAAGAACGCCGGACCTGATCCGTCAGCGTGTAGCGCTCTTCAGCAGGAAATTCTTTACTGAGCCGAAACCCCTCCATAGCAGCAGCAAATGCTCGCTGATACACATCCAAATCAGTATGTTTCCGAATCGTAGTTTTGCGTTCCATATCAATTAGTATAACTCCCAATCTCCCCCTCTCCCCATCCCTCTTTCTTAATAGGTCCCAAACGCCTCCGACTGCACCAACGCATAGATAATCTCAGCTATAGCATACTCAGACCCCGCGGCCTGTTGGACTATAGAAAACGCGAGTTCCTGATCGGAGAATCCAAAGGGACGGCCGAGTCCGTAGGTGATGAGGGCCTCGGTCAAACCCATGGCGAAGTCATCGATCCGGTCAGCGACGACTTCACGCAGTTCGAAGTAGTCGGCGAACGAGGTGCCGTCAGTAAACTGACCGGAGGGTTGCACGGGAAAAGTGGCCAGCACCTTTTGTTTGCGTCCGAGGATGGTTTCGCTATCGCGCCACAGTCCGGCGGCACTGAAATTTTCCAGTCCGTAGCCGATCGGATCGATCTTCTGGTGGCACTGGGCACACTGAGCTTCCTCCTGGTGGGCTTTTTGCAGCTCCCTTGCTGACAGGACATCGTCTTCGAACCGGCTCAATTGCGGCACGTTTGGTGGAGCGGGCGGCGGCGGATTATTGAGCAGGTGACGCAGCACCCAGACGCCACGCTCGACGGGCGAGGAGCGTTGCCCATCGGATCCCATAGCGGCGATGGCGGCGGTGCCGATCAGGCCGCCCCGGGGAGAGTCTCCGGGCAGGGTTACCTTGCGGAAATGAGAGCCCTTCACGCCCTCGATACCATAGTAGTCGGCGAGCAAATCATTGATCACGACAAAGTCAGATTTCAACAGGTTGCGCAGGGGCAGACCCTCCGCGAGGATGGTGGCAAAGGTCTCGTAAATTTCCTCGCCGGCACAGTCGCGGGCACCTTCATCGAAGTCGGGGAAGGTCCGCGCGTCGAAAGAGAACATCCGCAGCCGATGCATGTCGAGCCACTGGTGGGTGAAGTGGCGGACGAAGCGCTTCGCCCGCTCTTCGGCGAGGAGGCGTTCGGTCTGCTTTCTGAGAACTTCCGGCTCGGAAAGTTCGCCGCTCTGCCCGAAGGCAAGCAGCTCCTCATCCGGCGGAGCACTCCAGAGAAAGTAAGAGAGTCGCGTCGCCAGTTCCCGCCCGGAGAGCCGTCCCCCGGTCTCCCCATCTCCAAGTCCCCCCGTCTCTCCATCTCCAATCTCAGTAGCTTCGACGAGATAGAGAAAACTCGGCGATGACAGCACAATCGAAAGCGGATCGATCAATGCCTCTTTCCATTTCTTTCCCGCCTCGCGACCGGTTTCGAAATGCTCCATCAATTTACCGAGATATTCTTCGTTCGGGGTCTCTCCGCGAAATGCGTGGGTCGCGAATTTCGCCAACAGGTCGCGGGCATGATCTGACTCGGATTGTCCGCCGGATTTTTCGGCAAGTAGCGAGGCGACAGGCGATTTTTTCCGGGCAGGCAGCGGGCCTTCGATTTCCGCCCAGTCGATCCAGACGCCCCACGGTGTATGCCTTCCTTCCTTGAGGAATTCCGACTCGAGATTCTTGTCGCCGCGCTCCATGTGGGTGCGCTTTTGGACCCAGTAAGCTGCGTCGACTCCGGGTTGATGATCGATCTCGAACTCGATGGTTTCCGGCTTCCCGACCGGTGCAGAGACTTTTCGCCATCCGAGCCGGGTCACGTTTTGCCCTTCGCGCCGCACAAATTCCAGATAGCGAAACCGCGCCGGATCTTCGAGATAGGCACCCGCCTTCACCCGGATGATATAGCGCCCCGGCTGCCAGGCGCGGATCTGAGGCAGCTTGGTTTGGGTGAAGCTGTCTTTGATGGTAATCATCAGCGCGGTGCCTTTGCGGTTTTCCGGAGCGCTGAGCCATTTGTCCAGGGCCGGATAGTCCCGCTGGAAGCTGCTTAACTGGCGTCCCGCCTGCCAGCCGTCCAGATAGCCGTATTCCTTCGCGATCTCATCGGTGCCTCCGGCCGCTTCCCACTCGTAGTAGCGCTTCGCCCGGTCGAGGCGTGCAGCCGCGACCTTTGCAAAATGGGGATAATAGAATTCCTCTGGCTCAACGCGGGTGATTGCTGATTCCTTCGGCGCTTTCGCCAACAGCGCCAGCTCCAGAGTCCGGCGCGCCGTGGCGAGGTATTGTTCCAACTGATCACTGGAAAAATACAGCGATCCGCCCAGAGTGTCGAATTCCGCGTTGGCCTGATCATCCGGTAGAAATGAAGTGTCGGGGCGAACGCCAAGCAATTCCTCCAGCGTGTTGGCGTACTCGCGGCGATTGAGACGGCGCAGGGCGATTTCACCTCCTGTGTCACTAAAAATGCTCCGGGCGAGCACCATCTGTTCCGAGAGATCGCGCAGAAAAGCGGTTTTCTCCTTATCGGGAACCTGCGTCTTGTCGTGGGGCGGCATTTCTCCGGAATTCATCGCGTCGAGCACCTTGTTCCAGAGCTCGGCAGTCGCGATGTCATCGGTGAGGGTGAAAGAAAGATCCTCCAGATTCACCTCGCCCTTTTCGGTCGCAGAATCGTGGCAATCGAGGCAGTATTTTTCGAACATAGAGAAATGCTTTTCCGGGAGAATGGCACCGCTTTCCCCGGCAGCAGAAACAAGTGGCAGCAGAAACAAAAGAATAGAGAAACGAACAGGTAAATTCATATCAGAGTGGCTGGTTGTTTTCCTACAACGCGAGGCGATGAAACCTGCCGCGAAAAAAGTAGAAAATTGGGATCTCTACTTCCGCATCACGAACTCCAGCATGGGTCCGGCTGATTCGGCATGCGTGTCGCTGGCGAAGGCAATGACCATGCTGGGAACGGTCTCACCGGTGACGGGATCGATCGCCCCATCGAGAAGAAAAGTGACTCTCTCCCCCGGATGCGTTTTCAAAAACTCCAACAGATCCGGCGCTTCAAAAATTCGACTGCCGCGTTGCTGACTGCGTGGAATAGGGAGATAACCAAGCAGCTCCCCATCTTCAGCAAACGGCCCTTCCTCCCACAGCGCGTCTTGAGGCCAGTCAGCCTTTACCGGATCGGTAATTCCATACACCGCGACATCGCTGACCTTCGGCAACCGGCTGGCAAAACCGATTCCGCTCGGCACCTGGTTGAGCCGTAGTCGCACAGTCTCTACCGCGTCGAGATCGATTGCGGAGAGATCAAAAGAGACAAACGCACGACGCTCGTGATTTCCCGGTTGCAGTCTCCGTTTCACCATGAGTTTGGTCGGGTGCATCCACTTCTCCCTGTTCGCGCGGATCACCGAGTGTGAGCGCCCACCGGTGCCGATCCGCATGATGCGTTCGGCAGAATTCGGCATTACTGAATGGCTCCCGCCTTCCTCAATCGGGACCCATTTCCCATCGATCGTTGATGCGGCCTCATCCCGGAGCAGCCGCAGGGAATCAGAGCTGTCAGCCAGATGCAGCGAGACCTCTCCCTCGATGACTTCCACGGTGCTTTTCCGGTCCGCGTCGTCCACGCTGACAGCGAAAGAGGTTCCGTGATCAACCACGTGACCGTCCGGCGTCGCCAGTACGAAACCGATTGCCGATTCGGGTACTTCCAGGATCGCAACCCCGGTCTCAAGTCGAGCCCCCATCGGAGTCTCCAGCGACACCCGCGCGGGGCCTTCCAGCATCATTTCCGCGCCACTGCGGAAGCGAATTGTCGCGAGGCCTGAAGTCAGCTTCATTTCTCCCGCCGAAAGCTTCGATCCCGGCGTGGTCGGCAGAGCACTCTCCCAGGCGGCATTTTCCGTGGACACGAGCGTCGCGATCATTTCCGGACGGGATAACCATGAGGTTGCCAAAACTCCCAGCAGAACCAAAATCGCAGCCGCCAGTCCAACATCCAGCAGGGAAAAGCGACGACTTTGTTTGGCCGGGGGCGTCATGGTTTGCTCCGGAGATTCGCTTTGCCGGGCCAGCTCTCTGTCGATACGGCAGGCACGATGAAACAACGCCCGGGCGGCAGATGAGTCCCGCAACGCGAGCTCAAGCTCCGCGTGCTCTTCCTCCGGGATCGTGCCCAGATGGTGACGGGCGATCAGCTCATGAATTCGATCATCCTGATTCATACCTGGCCTCCTTCCCATGAGGGATCGCTTAAGCGGAAATCCACGCACTGCGTCAGCTTGGTTCGCAATCGACCGATTTTCTTGTACAGACTGTTCACCGACCGTCCCGACGTCAAGGAGGCCGCAAAGAAAGCACTGGAAGAGGGCGATGCGCAGTGGAGTGCTCAACTGAGTGATCATCTCCTCGCGCTGCATCCGGATGACCAGTCGATCCGTTCTTTGAAAGCGGATGCTCTAGAACAACTGGCTGAAAATCTACTCACTGCCACCGGTCGGAATTATTATCTGACTGTTGCGCAGGAACTACGAAGAGCACCGAAAAAGTGAACTCAATATTGGGACTGAACAGTGTGCAACACAGTGTTTCATCAGCAAAGGCAAACGTAGCATGGACTGCTAGTCCGTGCGGTAAATTCGCGGGACAAGAATTTGCCAACCACCCCGGCCAATGCATCGGCGGATAGGCTTCGAAGATGAATTCTTGCCCGCGAATTCATCTGCACGGACTAGCAGTCCATGCTACAGAAAGAACTGTCAAAACTACTAACTTCTCTCCTTGTGTAATCAAACCCGCTCGCCACGGAGACCGCAGTAACTCAATCAAACCCGAAAAAATATGATCGAAAAATTTTACAGACACAGATCCCAACCAATTAGCGCTCTGCTACTGCTCGCTCTCACATTTTCAGTGCTCAGTCTGGAAGCCCAAACGCAGAAGCGTGAGATCATTTCCAAAATCCCCGCGATCGGGGAAATGGTCATGGAGGAGATCGACACATCACTACCGGAACAGCTGCAGAATGGCTACCTTTTCTGGCACCAGGCGGATGAGTTGGCGACCGATGTGCAAAATGTCGCATTACTCATCGATGCCGAGGGCAAGGTAGTCCATCGCTGGGACACCGATCTGAACGGTGGCGGGCATACCTCTTATCTCCTGAAGTCAGGGGGGCTGCTGCGAACCGGCATCAAAGACCGCTCGTTTGTCAAAGGCCAGCCGGTGGCCGCAACTGATACCATCCAGATCACCGACACAACAGGGCGAGCCATCTGGGAATTGAGCGCCAAAGACATCAAGTTCAACGGAAACAAGATCACATTTCACCACGACATGAGCCCCTTGCCGAACGGCAATTTCCTGGTTCTGATCTATGAACAAATAGCACCGGAAGAAGCAAAGGCGAACGGTTGGCTCGCCGGCGAAGACAAACCGATTTGGTCCGATGGGATCCTGGAAATTCGCCCCGACCTGGAAAATGGCGGTCACGAAATCGTCTGGGCTTGGCGCTTTATTGATCACATCATCCAGGATAGAGATTCAAATGCGCCAAACTACGGTTTGATCGCTGACCATCCGGGAAAAATCGATAGCCACTTTCCAAAAAGTTATGCGCCGATGAATGCGGTGCGGCAACATCTGAATGCGATCGATTATCACCCGGAACGGGATCAGATCGTGGTGAGTTCATTTATCTACAACGAAATCTGGGTGATCGATCACAGCACGACCATTTCAGAGGCAGCAGGATCTTCGGGCGGTCAAAGTGGAAAAGGAGGCGATCTACTTTTCCGGTATGGCAATCCGGCTGCCTACGGAAAAGGCACCGCAGCGGACCGGATTTTTCAGAACCAGCATGACGCCAACTGGATCGACGAAGGTCTTCCCGGAGCCGGAAATCTCCTCGTATTCAACAACAATACAGGCACGGATGCCGTAAGCCGTGTGGCCCTGGACGGAAGAGGCGCCGCGGCTGCCCAGGAACAGTTGAAGGGAATCAGCAACGTACACGAAATTCGCCCCCTAGTGGAAGAGGGAAACTACATCAAAGGGGAAACGGGAGCCTTTGAAGCGGAACAGGTATGGTTCTGGAAACACGACGACTTCTTTGCTCCCTTTCAGGGCGGGGCCCGCCGACAGCCAAATGGCAACACACTACTAACTGATACGGTGGGAAGAAGAGTCTGGGAAGTCAACCCATCCGGCGAAGTGGTAGTTCGCTACAAAGGCCCCACGCCTTCGTTCAAAACTTTCAAGTACCCCGCGGCTCAGGTATCGAATTTGCTTGATCGGTAGTCATGAGTTTCGACAGCAGTGGAAGCTACGGCCCTGCACATACCTTAGATCCCCGCCGTTCGTCCGTACATCGGTCGACACAAAAAGTAGAAAAGGGTCTCCGCACCCGCTGCTAGTCCGTGCTGGATTCCGTGCAACGCGGCCATCGCGCAGGTGGCCAAACAGGAAATCACCGCGGACGGCTTTGAATGCCAACTTGGTGTGAACCACTTCGGTCATTTCCTGCTGTGTGGATCACTGTTCGCACGGGTCGAAGAATCGGGCGGGCGCATCGTGGTTGTCGGCAGTAATGCGTACAAAATGGGGCTGAGGAAAATTCAGTTCGAAGACCTCAACTTCGATAATAACTACACCGCGTGGAATTCCTACGCCCAGAGCAAGCTCGCGCAGATGATGTTCGCCTACGAGCTGCAGCGCCGGGTTCAAGCTTCGGGTAAGAACGTTCAGGTTCAGGTCTGCCATCCCGGCGCGTCACGAACAAACTTGTTAAAGGAAACGGCCAGCCCATTCAACAAGATTGTCTGGTCCATACTCTCTCGTATTATCGCCCAATCCGCCGGGAAAGGCTCGTGGCCCGAAGTTATGTGTGCAACGGAACAGGAAGTGGAGTCCGAAAAACTCTATGGCCCGACAAAAAGATCACAGACGGTCGGCCCTATCGCCGAGTGTCCGCTGGATGCGTGTGCCCTGGACCGGGAAACGGCTGCCAAACTTTGGACGATCTCCGAGCACAAGACGTCCCTGAACTGGTCGCTGTAGTTACCTTCGCGAACAGCGCATTCTCTGTCCAGTCAGCGAAACCTTAGCGGCATTGGTTGATGAGGTTTTTAGCCATAGAAATACAGGCAAAGGAATCCGATTCTCCCACCGTTCAACAGGGTACACCTCGCAGTTTCATAAGAATTTAGGAAATTCCCTGTACAAAAGC
>JARGOZ010000094.1 GCA_029213025.1 Verrucomicrobiales bacterium | reverse complement strand
ACCTCAGCCGCTGCCCCGGAGGCCTCCATTTCTATTACCTGAGTAGCTGCTCCGTTTTTTACAGGTGCAATTTCCCCTGCCCTGCCTACTGTCGGGATTCACTGCAAATGGATCTGACCACTGAAGAAATTGCCGGCTTCATCTCACGGGGCGACTGGAAATCCGCTTTTGAGGGCGGAGCTGTCTCTGCGGGGGCAAAGCTGGCGCGGGCGAAGCAGATCCAACAGGTGGCAGGCGAATTTCTGGAAACAGGTGACGCGGAAATTACGGCGGTAGTGATAGGGAAAGACGGCTCGGAGGCGCGACCGGCGGTTGTGTTCTGGTCCGAAGGCGAAAACCTTGTATTTGAAGGGGATTGCAACTGTGCGCAGAAGGTGAATTGCGTCCACGCTGCCGCCATTTTTGACTACCTGACAAAGGGCAAAGGTGCGCGGGTGGAAGCGGCTTTCGGCGGAACACCGGAGGTGGAAAAGGTCATCGAGTCGCAGGCGGAGATTCAGACGGGTGCGGAACTATTCGCCGAGCTACCGAAGAACGATCCAAAAGATCCGAAATTCATTCTCCGGGTCGAACGCCGCCCGGCCAATGACGAACTTGCGTGGCTACCCGAGGTCTATGCCAAAACGTGGGTCGTCTACGGGGAAAAACGGGTTCCACTGACCACCGGCAATCAACTGAAACGAAACTGGCAAAAGGAAAGCCAGGCGGTCGGACGGCTCGATTCACTCGGCTTGCGGCCCGGCGCTGAGGAACCACCCCAGTCACTGAAAAAGCTCGATCTATCCGGAATCGGCGGGCCGTTGTGGGCTCCGGATAAACAGAGGTTTCCGCATCCCAAATTGTTCTGGCAAAAGTTTTGGGTGGAATGGGGGCCACAGCTGGAAAAGGCCGGCTGGGATGTGCAATACGCTTCGAACATTCAGATCCGGCCGATCCATTTCCGCACCGAGAACTGGTGCGCCGAAATCGTCGAGGAAGGCAAAGGCTGGTTTCATCTCTCGGCAGGTTTTGAAGTCGACGGGGAAACGTTTGATCTGCAGCCGATTCTCGCCGCTCTGGTGCGAAATCATTTCCTCGAAAACACCGCCAAAAAACCGCCCGGACAGGAATTCCTCGTATTTCTTCCCGACGGTCGCGGCATCACGGTACCCATCGGGCGGTTCCGGAAAATTCTGCTCACTCTCGGGGAGTTGCTCGATTTCAAATTCACCGATGGTCCGGTGAAACTCAATAAAATGGATGCCGCCCTCCTCGCCGCCGCTGCGGAGGAAAGCGATGAAGAAACCGACCTCCCGCTGGATATCCCTCAGGAAGTGATCGATCTCTCCGAAAGACTCGCTGATTTCAAGGCAATCGAAAGAGTCCCGGTCCCCGACGGATTACAGGCAACGCTCCGGGAATACCAGCTCGACGGCTACCACTGGATGCAGTTTCTCATTACCCACGGCCTGAACGGCATCCTTGCCGACGATATGGGACTCGGCAAAACTCTGCAGACTCTGACCCACATTCTCGCCGAAAAAGAGACCGGTCGAAACGACGGGCTCCCTTCACTCGTGCTCGCCCCGACCAGCGTGGTGGAGAACTGGCAAAGGGAAGGAGCCAAATTTACTCCCGGTCTGTCGATCCTGATTCTACAGGGAGCTGAGCGGAAACGGAAGTTTCGGCGCATTCCGGACCACGATATCGTGATGACTTCCTACGCCCTGGTATACCGGGACCTGGAGGAACTGAAGAAACACGAATACCACCTCCTCGCTCTCGACGAAGCGCAGCATATCAAAAACACTGCTGCCCGGACAACAAGAGCGGTTGCGCAAATCGATGCCCGGCACCGGCTTTGCCTCTCCGGAACGCCGATCGAAAACAACCTCGGCGAACTCTGGAGTCTGATGAATTTCCTGATGCCCGGCTTTCTCGGCACACGTGAACTTTTCCAGTCCAACTACCGCAACCCGATTGAGAAAGATAAAAGCAAAGCCAGGTCCGAGTCCCTCGCGAAACGGGTCGGCCCGCTGATTCTCCGCCGCACCAAAAATGATGTAGCCAAAGAACTGCCGCCGAAAACCGAAATCCCCCACTCCATCGAGTTGAACAGCGACCAGAAAGATCTATACGAAACAGTGCGCTCGACGATGGACCGCCACGTCCGGGCCGCGCTGAAAGAACAGGGCAAAGAAAACCAGATGGTGTTTTTGGAAGCCCTTCTCAAGTTGCGGCAGATTTGTTGTCATCCGCATCTGCTCGATAAACAGGAAGGCTCTGCGAAGTTCGATTACCTGGTGGAATTGCTTGATACCCTGCGCCAGGAAAAACACCGCATTCTGATCTTTTCCCAGTTTACCTCCATGCTGAGCTTGATCGAAAGCCATCTCAACTCAATGGACTGTAGCTATCTCAAACTCACCGGGGAAACCAAAGACCGGCAAAGCCTGGTCGAGAGATTCCAGGGGGGAGAAGGTGAAGTGTTCCTCATTTCCCTGAAAGCCGGTGGCACGGGCCTGACCCTGACCGGAGCCGATACCGTGATTCATTACGACCCTTGGTGGAACCCGGCAGTGGAAGACCAGGCAACCGACCGCGCCTACCGGATTGGTCAGGACAAACCGGTTTTCGTCCACAAACTGATCTGCAAAGGTACCGTCGAGGACAAGATCCAGAAAATGCAGCGCAAAAAAAGCAACATCGCTGAAGGCCTGCTTTCCGGAGCGACACAAGGGCTGACCCTGACTCCGGATGTATTAAACGAGCTGTTTGCCCCGGTGTTGTAAAACAACCCTAAATAGAAGTCGGTGCTGTACTTTTGTATTCAATACCATCAGAAATTGAATACTTTTTACCTGAACCCCTTAAGATATTTTAAATTTATGTAAAAAAATGACTCTTTTTCGTCAGTTTTAAGGCGATAAAAAAAAGCTGGACAGATGCGTAAAGCTCTGGCACAGAACCTGCAATAAGTTTTGAACCGCTTCGAAACATGATACCGCAAACAGCTAACACGCACCCCTTAAGTTTTTTAAATAAACATCTCTATCTGACTTTGTCAGTTTTCCTCGCAGCGTCCGGGACAGCACTCAGTCAGTTCAACGAGCCGACGCGCACGTGGAATTTGCAGTCTGGCATCGCGATACAGGGAAAGCTGATTCAGGTGGATTCGAAACACCAGTTAGTGGTGGTTGAAGGGAGCGAAGGTAAATCCTTTCTGCATATTCCTCAATTGTCCCGGGCCGACCGGAAATATGCCGAATCTTTCTTTGCAGACACCTCACGGGTGGAAACAGAACAGTTTGTTCCCCGCGGCCGGGTTCTCAGTAGAGCCTCAGTTCCGGAGCGGGAATTCACTGTCCTCAACAGTCCACAGCAGAAGCCGGAGGAAACTGCCACACCGGTTAGTCCGGCGATCGCGGAGCCGGAAAATATCTATTCCGGTGCACCATCCGGAATGGCTACCCCGGATCTACAAGTTGAAGCCGAGACACCGGTGGAATCATCCCTTTCTGAGACAATTATCTACAGCAACGAATCGGCAGGAGCGCCGATCCCTGCCACAACAGCACAGGCCCCGCAAATACCGTGGGGATCAACTGTGCCGGGCAGCCGGTATCTGGTAACCAGCCCTTACAACCCGGAGCAACCTCTTATGCCGTATCCCGGGGCACAGCCCGGCTATTTGCTTTCCGATCCAAATTCGGGAGACCGGTTGTTTCGCATCCCCACTGATTTTGTGCCGCTGCCTCCCGAACCCGTCATGCCGCGGACAGCAGTAAACACCGGCGGCCTGGCCACAGTGTACTCTTCTACCAAAGATGGCAATCAGGTCACCGTTTCGTCATCGGAACCGTTCGGTAATTCTGAATTGAATATCAAAAGCCCGTCTCAGTTTCTGGTGCCGGCACAAACGCTCGATTCCTACAGCATTCCGGGTCGAACCGGCGATGCTATCGAATTCGACGCGAACGGGATTATTCGGTAGAACGACATCGGGCAATGAGGAGTGTCATTGTCCCCTGTTAGATCCGATAAGTTCTAGAAATCCACCGGAAACAGTTTCGCCCGGGGATTGATTATCCCTGCTTTTTCGTTTTCTTCCCCAGCGCACCGGCCAATCCGCCTCCGCTGATCAATGTGGCCGCATCGAACAGAATCGCGGGGAGTTGACCAAGACTGCGGCAGGCTAGATAACGGGGCTCCCATTCGGGATCGAATTTCTCTTTGTACTTGCGCAGTCCCTGGAAGTTGTAGAAATGCTCGCCCAAAGTGAAGATTCGAGCACCAATCTTGTTCCAAACCGGAGCGAGCGCCCGATCTTCCAGACCGGACAGGGGTGCCATACCCAGCGAAAACCAACTGTAGCCCTGTTCCCTGCCCCAGAGAATCAGGCGGATAAACAGGTATTCCATCACGCCCGGAGGCGCACCCTCGCCGTAGCGCATCAGGTCCGCAGAGAATTCGTATTTTGTTTCGCCTTTCATCAGATTGGCGAAAGCGACGATTTTGCCTTCGATTCGGATTACCGCGAAATCAAAGTGACGCAGGTATTGTTCATCAAATCTACCCAGCGAAAAACCTTTCTCCGTTGCATTTTTTTCGGCCAGCCACTGGTCGGAAATGCGGCGAAAGTCAGCGGCGAATTCTCCGAAACGCGTCGACTCGATGATCTCAAATTCCGCACCGTCCCGTTCCTGCCGACTTTTCGTCTGGCGCAGGTTCCGGCGGGCTGGACCGTCGAGAGTGAAACTGGAAAGATTCACTTTGGCCTCCTCCCCCAGATTGAAAAGTAACAGACCGAGGCTGGCGAAACGGTGGGCTCCCGCCGCGCTGATTTGATAAAATGCGGTTCGCACCCCGGAATCGACACACAACTCCCGGAACCGCCAGATCAGTTCCTCGTGCTCGTTTTCCGGGCCGACCGGTTCACCCATCGCGACCCAGCTCCTGCCCTGAATCCCGAACATGAGGAAAGCCTTGCCGGAATCGCTGAACAGAAACCGTTTATCGCCGAGAAATGCGAGGCAGGCATCGCTGTTGGGAACGGCCATAATGATCGGTTTCACTTTTTCCAGATCCCCGGGCGAAGCGATCGGCGGCACGGAGCGCGAACCAGCCCGCAAAAGCTGCCACAGGGCAAAGCCGGAAATGGCAATCGCCAGCCCCGCTGTGGCGCGTAAAAAACGGGAGGCATCACCTTTGAACCCGAAGTGGAGCCACAAATCGGAATCGTAATGCACCCGCTGGAAGGAGGTAAAACCGATCCACGTCGCAGCCCCCAAAGCCAGCGCGACGGCAGCCCACCAACCCGGCCGGAAGCGAAATGCGAGTAGCGAAGCAGAGCGGTGGAACTGATGGCGGAACGGCAACAGACACAGGATGAAAATGATCAGCAGACCAGCCTCCTCATAGTCGAGCCCTTTGAACAGCGAGGCAGCGACACCGAGCCCGATCATGATCAAAGTGGCGAAAAAAGCCGCATCGATCCGGCGCCGCAGAGCGTCGGAGAGAAGAATCAGTCCCAGTCCGACAATGCTGCCGAAAAAATGCGCGGCTTCGACAAAAAACAACGGCATCCACCTTTCCAGTGCCTGAACGCGATTTGCCAGTGCCGGTGTCGCTCCGGAAATTAACAGCAGAGTGCCGGCGGTAAACGAGATCAACGCCAGCAAATGAGGAATGACAGGAGACAGCCAGCGATGAACCCGTTCCAGCCAGAGCCGGGTGCCGGCGTCGCGGGTCTTCAGCTCGAAACCGGCCAACAGAACGATAGCGAGTAGAAACGGGATCAGATAGTAAATCGCCCGGTAGGCGATCAATGCGGAAAGTACGGGGCCGTCCGGCGCAGCCTCCGGCAGCAAATGAATCACCACAGATTCAAACACCCCGAGTCCGCCGGGAACCATGCTGACGATACCTAGAATCTGAGCGAGCATGAAGATCCCGAGAAAGTGCGCGAAGTTCACCCCGACGATTTCCGGCATCAATTGAAACAGAACCAAAGCCGACAGTGTCCAGTCCACCGCCGAAACCAGCACCGCCGGAACAGCGATTGCCACAGGCGGGATTTCGAATCTCCAGTTGCGAATTTCCAGAGCTTCCGTTCGAGTGCGAAGCACAACGAAAAAACCCGTCACCACGAGAAGCAGGACCACACCGACAATACGCAACAGCAAGGGCGGGATTCCTGAGCCGGGCGGTGGCTGCACTCCGACGAAGGTGAACAAAACTCCGCCGACCAGGAACTGACCGATCATGGTTACCACCAGGTTAAACCCAATCACCCGGGAAATTTCCCCGGCTCCGATCCCCCACCGCGAGTACAGTCGCATCCGAACCGCTCCCCCGCTGAGCACGGAATGGCCGATATTCATGCTGAAAGCATACCCAATGAAGGCGGTAAGAGAGATGCGCGCAAACGACAGCTTTTGCTTCACATACCGGATCGCAAACCAATCGTAGCAGATCAGGCTCAGGTAACCCGCAAAAGTTGCCCCCACCGCCAGCAGAAGATGCCAGGGGGAAAGTTCGCGCAGAAAGTTCCGGAAATCTGAATAACGAAAGTTCGATACCTCCCGGTGCAAAACCCACAACGCCGCCGCGAATATGACAACTCCGAAAAAAGGAACAAGCCGCTGAAAAAGCGGTTTAGCGGAGACCATGGTATTTTCAGAATTCACAGGTTTGAGAGGATAATCAAATTTCGCCCACTTCCCGGTATTTTTTCAGAGTATCGGTTTTGGATTTGGACTTGTTCATTATCCGGTTGAAACTGCAAAATCAAAGCACAATACCCCGTGAATAATCGAATCGTAAACTCCAAATGATCATCCTCAAAGGTCTCACCGGTAAGATAAACCGCTTCGTCAAAAATGTATTATTTGCCGACAGTACGATGTCGAATCGCGAGGTATTTCCAGCCGGTTCAATTTATCAATACTCTTTGCCCGACGATGGCAGGCAGCCGGATCAATTTGCCATTCTGTTCTCCGGCGATGGCGGCTGGGCGAACCTGACCACCGCGCTGGCCACCCGGTTTCAGAATGAGGGCATCCCCGTGGCAGGTATCGATTGCATGGTATGCTTCTGGAAAGAATGGCAGGCGGAACAGGCGGCCAAAGCATTGGAAAAACTGATCAACGATTGCGAAGCGGAATGGCATGCCGAACGGATCGTCCTGATGGGATATTCCATGGGAGCCGATGTTCTGCCCGGTATCGCGAGCCGACTCAGTGAAGAGACCCGTAACAAAATCGAAGCCATCGTTTTGATGAGCCCATCGAATCACGTCGTTTTTACATTTCGTTTTATCGGATGGCTTGGATTTGCCACACCCGCCGGCAGCGGTTCCGCTATTTATCCGGATGTCGAAAAACTGCTTCCGAAACCTCTGCTATGTATAGCCGGGGAAAGGGAAAAACATACTTTGGCCAAAAACATACCAAAAGACAAAGCGACAGTGAAACTCCTGCCCGGCGGGCATCACTACAGCGGGGATTATGATCGCCTGGGGGATGTAGTAACGGAGTTTCTTGCCGGAATTTAAAAAAGACCGCCGCCCACTACAGCTACAATGGCTGCTACGGCAGCAAAAATCATCTGAATAAGCGGGTAGCCCTTCCAGCCGAACAGACATACGGTGATCAGAGCATAGAGAAAGAAAGTAGAAATCAGGACTGTGCTGAATTCGATATTCAAGGCGACCCCGAAGATAAAAGTGATCAGCCAGACGGCTTTGGCGTAGTAAGCCCGCTTTGCCACTTCGACCGGATTGGTGAACCGGTTGCCATACTTTTGAAAAATGTTAGGTTCCGGACGGAACCAGAATTGATACTGCATGCGGAGGTGGACTGCCAGAACCGCTAAAACTATAAGTGCAACCAGGGGCTGATCCCTGATTATCGGCAAGAGATTTTCTGCCATTTGTACCCTGTACAATTCGGGAGTGAACAGGGTACAGTCAAGAGGGATTTAGTGCCGCGACCGGATATTTTTGTGATGGCGAACACAAAAAAGGCGACCCGTCACCGGATCGCCTTCCTGTAAAATTTCTGTGAAGAAATCGGGTATTAGACTCTGTACGTCTTGGTCCACTGCTTGGTGGATCCGTCACAGTAAGTGGTGCAGTAAGTCACTTCGATATAGTTGATGACTTTCGGGCAACCGCATACGCAAACTGTTTTGGTGAAGCAACGACGGCAGACTTCAACAGTTTCGCACTTTTTCTTGCAGCAGAAGATGCCGATGCATCCTTTTTTGCAGCACTCTTCCGCGCGGACAGTAGCAGGTGCTCCGACGAGGAACATCGCTGTGACGGCGACAGCAGCGCTAAGAATTAATTTTTTCATGGTAAGGTAAGGTGTGTGTGTAGGTTTGCTTGTTTAACGGGTTCACCCGACCGGTTAGATCGAGCTTTTCCAAATTCTGGTTGTTCCGTCCGAGTAAACGTCTTTGTAGGTGATCACGGTCACGACGTAGCAGTAGGTCTTGCCGCATGGACCACAGGCTTTTTTCTCAACGGTGCAGCGATCCACCACTTCCGTGCAGACTTTCACTTTGCATGGTTTGGAGTGAGTCTTCGGTATCGATGTTACACAAATATCGCATTTCCCATCCCCGGCAAAACCGGTCGTGGTAAGGGACATAAGGCCAAGGGCGGTCAAAGTTAAAAGGAAAGCTGTCTTTCTCATGTTTGGTATTCGTGTGTTTGTAAATCGTCAGTATAAGCTCCTGATTCTAGGCCATCCTCTTTCACGAATTCAACATATTTTTACTAATAATGGACCTTTTTATATTTAAGTTATATAGACTATTAGATAAGACCAATTTATTTACTATAACTCCTGTATTTTTCATTTCGACGCAAAAAAGCCCGCTATATTTCATAGCGGGCTTCGGAAAGATTACTTCGTGGCTGAATTACCGCGAGATCCGAATGGAAAATCCTGGTGTTACAAATCCGGCGTAACCGGTCGAGCAGGAGTGGGAGCGGTGGGAGTGATGCCCGTAGTGACGGTATCCGTAATTGGGAGTTGCGTAATTATAAGTTCTCACCCTGGAATAGGGGCTGACAATCCTCGTATACGGGCTGACTCGCGAATAACCGGTTACGTGGTGGGATGTTGCGCAGGATGATCTGGCATGGGAGGCGCATGCGGTGTGATAAGCAGGCACCCAGGTGTAACGAATCAAGCCGCCGTAGTTTACCGGCCGATACTGAGCGTAAACATTCTGGTGACAAACCGGGCAAATGCTGATCACCCGGGTAGCGCAATGTTGAGCCTGTGCTTTCTGGGTGGTGAAGGCTCCGAAAAAGAGAGCCACAATGGGAAGAAGAAATAATTTTTTCATAACTAACAGGTGTTATCGCGCCATATGGCATCGACTTTACCGGGGTAGACGAATGGTCATTCCCGGTTATGCACAATTTTTTCGGTTATTTTTGCCGAAGAGTCCCCTGACTCTCTTCATCCACTCGCGATGAATGGATTGCATCCCGTTAAGTCTAAACAAAATCAGAGGCAAAAACGGCTCCAACCAGCTCCATATCCTCCGCATTGTTCACCACCGGGACCGAAACTCCCTCAAAATTCTCCAAACTGACAAATCCCGCCCAGACAGAATCAGTCTCCTTCAACCAGATTTCCGGAAATTCCGCCAATTCTCCGGCCGTTTGCGAGTCATCGGCAATGACCAGGTCGGTCAGTGACATTTGACCGATTAATTTCCGGTTCTCATCGATAATGAATACTTCACTCCTGTATCCGCGGGTAACCAGCCGCCGCAACTCGGATACGGTTCGCTCCGGGCGGACCGCCAGGTAGTTTTCATCCATCACTTCACTGACCCGCTGCGCCTGCATGATTCGCTGCTCCTCAGGGCGGCTCAGATCGATGCCCCACATTCTGATTTGCCGGTGAAAGAGCGACCGGGCATAGTAGCGGGTTACGATGGCATTGGAGGCGACGACTCCGACCATCACCGCGGTAGCCGCTTCGTAATTTTCGGTCAGTTCAAAGACAATCAAAATGGTCGCGAGCGGAGCTCCCATGACGCTGGAAACAAGCGCCCCCATGCCTACGAGGACGGCTATCTGGTAGTCGATCGAGGGAATCAGTAACCCGCAGATTGCGCCGAGCGATGAGCCCACAAAAATCGCCGGACTGAATGAACCACCCGGCATCCGGAGGCCGAGGCAAATCGAACTGGCCGCCAGCTTACCCAGACAAAGTAACACCAGAAAAGACAGACCCAGCTGCGGGCTCGACACATCCTGGGCGAGAAAAACCAGAATCGTGTCATCTCCGAGCCCGAGAATTCCCGGGATACCGAGGGCGATGAATCCGGCAAAAGCCCCGCCAATCGCAGGTTGAGCCCATATCGGGATTCGGGACTTCTGAGCGAACCAGCCCATCGAAACGATTCCGCTCATATAAATCATCGCCACCACGGAAGCCGCCAGTCCGATGAATAAGTAAACCGGATAATCCCACAGGGACAACTGCCTTTGGGTATCAAAAATTTTCAGAGTCACGTATTCGAAATTGTGATACCGCGTGATGGCTACCGCCGCGACAGATGCCAGCGTGATGGGAGCAAAGGAACGCAGGCGAAAGTGCCCGATGATCACCTCGTGGGCAAAGATCACTCCGGCGATCGGAGCATTAAAAGCTGCTGATATGGCCGCTGCGACGCCACACCCGAGCAGAATATTTACACTGGTTTTGCCCAGCTTAAACAACCGGGCAATGACAGACCCCAGGGTGGCGCCAAAGAAAATCGCCGGACCGTAGCGCCCCACCGGAGTTCCCATGCCGAGACAAAGCGCATCGGCGAGTGCGGTGATCAGGCCATCTTTCAGAGGGATTTTGCCTTCCCTTTCGGACACAGCGACAATGACATGCGCCGGAGTGCGGAAACGATCCCAGTTCAGCAGTTTCAATACCCAGCCGAAAAGCAATCCGCCGGCGATTAACAGAACGATCTGCTGAACCCCGGGATAGACGACGCCCTCCTTATGAAGCCAGACATCCAGCATCCCGAAGGCGAGACGGAACCCATACGTCCCGTAGGCGGCCAATACTCCGAGCGGAATCGCAATCGCCGCGAGAATGAAAAGCGAATAGTTGAGGTGACGCCGAAGGCTGGAGAAAAACTGGCGGCGGTATACTAATTCCGCCGCCGGTTCCTCCTCCGGAACTTCGACTGCCTCTTCTACATCGTCTTCAGGCTCCTCTTTGATATGGGCATCCGACTCGATCATTCAAGAGAGCCCATGCTACGGATATCGAGGATCCGTTCAAGAAGAACCTGCCCGGGCTGTCGCTAGAATGCTTTCTGCCAACCGAGAGTCACCATCCAGTCCATACCCAGTTGGGGACCGTCGAGATCCTGCCACACCGATGTACCGGCCTCAGCCGCAATGCGATGCCCTTTGAAGATACCGCACGGGAACATATAGTTTACTCCGCCGAAAAGATCGAGGCTTTCCCCGGCTCGCAGGTCCGGGCGGGCAGTCGCTACAGGCAGATTGATCAGAGCATCTCTTCCGTCGACATCTCCCCAGTTTTTGTAGGTAGCGCGGAAAGATGTGCTCACGCAGTCGGATAGACGGTAAGCAACCCAGCCGTTTGCTGTAAACTCATTACCCAGAGCGTAATCTTCGGAATTCTCGCCGAGACGGACCGTACCCAGCAATTGACCTCCCCAGGAAAAATCGCATTTCTGACCGAGATAGGTGATACCGGGAAGAAGGTCCCAGGTTCCGGAACCAAGCTGCATCGGATAAGGCAAACGTCTAACGCCGAGAGGAGTCAATCCGGTTTCCTTAAAGTCGCCTGTAGGCGCACTCATCATCAGATTCAGGTGAACTCGCTGGCAGGCGTCATCAAAAATCTTCAGCAACCCGCCGAATTTGAAGTCGCCCATTCCATTGGTGCTTGTGCGGAACGTCGCACCATTCGCAACGGCATGATCCATGGATTTGTCGACCTGGCTGAACATGGCAGCCAGAGTAAGATTATCAGTCAAACCATACATAATTCCCGCCATATGCATCTGTGTCTGCATATTGGTCGGAGCTACCGCAAAACCGGCACCGCGAGCCTGCGCAGGAGATACCTGGTTGGAACCAATGTAGTTCGGGCGCATATCCATAAACATGTAGCGATAGGAAAGCATCCATTCGCCCTTGCCATGAGTGTGATCGCCCATCACTCCGATCGGAGCATGGCTGTCAACGCGGTGATCATCCCATTTACAGGAGTCACACGGGTTTTTATCATCAATAATAAGCGGTTCAGGACCTGCCACCGCAAAAGTGGCACCGACAAGTGTAAGTAATATAGTAAAAAATTTGGTAGTCATTTCAGTTTAAAATATAGAGATAGGTCGACGGGCAATTCCCCGCCGGAATGTGTGGATTTGCGACAGCTCTATGTCGCAGCAATACAATTATATACCGACCCAACAGGGTACAGCCTCTGACTTAACAGGGTACAGTCCCGGATATAACAGGGTACAGTCGGTGACCCAACAGGGTACAGTTTAGACTACCAATGCCCACGGCGGAAGCGGGATCGGGGCTTCGCGCCTGGAGATCGCTGTTTCGTGTTCGAACACAGCGGCCCGATACGGCGGAACCGGTGGGAAAAGTTTCTCCGGATGGTTCGAATTCAGCCCGAGAGATTTACTTTCCCACTGGGCGACACTCTCATCGTCGCGCTTTTTCTCTTTTTCGAGTTGGCAACATTTCGGGCATTTCTTCTCACCGGTTACGGATTCATAGACCGAGGTGAGAACCGGCTCGTTTCTGGAAGCGGAATCCGCTGCCATTTCAATCCACGTGGCAATCTGCATAACACTCCAGTGAATGTCAGACAGAGCTACTGCAGCTACCAGGAATAAAATGTTTCGAAGCCGGTTCAACCCGCAGTTCATTTATCACCGTCATACCGAACTGTCAAGAATCACTGCCGGAACAGTGCCTGGATAATTTTACTTGAAAAATGGACAGTCAACCCCGTGGGTAGAACGTCGTCGCGGCCCGTTTGGACATAAACGGTGGAGATTTTTTTCAGGATTCCGTTCCGGTCTCTTCCTTTCCCGCACAAACCAACCAAAACCGGGCTTTCGCGGCGCCTGCTGAATCACACCGCAAGGATGAAATCTAAACTCAAAGAAATGCTGCTCCCGTCAAACAGTCCCCTGCACGACAGGGATGTGCTGCGGGGGATGGGAATTGCCGTGGTGGTCGGAGTCATCGCCGGAATCGGGGCGGTTCTGTTTCGCATGTTGATTGGCTGGATTGAGACAATCGGGTTCGGTCACGGCAAATCCGCCTTCGCCGCGCTGGGCGAATACTACATCATTGTCATTCCTGCAATCGGCGGGCTAATCGTCGGACCGTTGATTTATTTCTTCGCCCGGGAAGCCAAAGGCCACGGTGTTCCGGAAGTCATGATCGCTATGGCGAAAAACGGCGGACGGATTCGGCCCCGGGTCGCGCTGGTAAAAATCTTTGCCTCCGCCATCACCATCGGAACCGGTGGATCAGTCGGTCGCGAAGGGCCGATCGTACAAATCGGGGCAACCTTCGGTTCGGCAGTGGGTCAGTGGCTCAACCTCCCCGCAAACTGGATCCGAACCCTTGTCGCCTGTGGGGCGGCCAGCGGGATTTCCGCTACTTTCAATGCCCCTATCGCCGGTGTGTTTTTCGCGCTCGAGGTGATTCTGGGCAGCTTCGGTACCCGGTACTTCAGCGTAGTCGTGGTCAGCTCTGTGGTCGCCGCTACCGTATCCCACGCATTCCTTCCGGATGTAGCCAACCTCCAGGTGCCGGACTACGGCCTCGAGCACTGGTTTGAAATTGTTCTTTACGGATTTCTCGGGGTGGTCTCGGCGTTCGCCGGGGTGATCTTTATTATCATTCTCTACTTCTTTGAAGACGGCTTTGATAAAATAAAAATCCCGGACTGGATCAAACCGGTATTCGGCGGATTGATCATAGGGTGCCTCGGCCTCTATTCAACAGACCTGTTCGGCGTCGGCTACGGAGCTATCGAAGGCGCGGCACGGGGCGAATTCCTGATCAAAGGAGCCCTGATCCTTTTTGTCCTGAAGATTCTCGCCACCTCAATCACGATCGGCAGTGGCGGAAGCGGCGGTGTATTCGCGCCCTCTTTGTTTCTCGGCGGAACCCTCGGTGTAGCCTTCGGCGGAGTGATGAACCTGTGGTTCCCTGATATAGCAGGTCCTCCGGGTGCCTACGCTATCGTCGGTATGGCAGCGGTTTTCACCTCGACAGCCCGTGCACCCATTACTGCGGTAGTAATCATTTTCGAACTGACCCGGGACTACAAAATCATCCTGCCACTGTTGATGTGTGTCGCTGTGAGCACGGTAGTCTCGCAGTTGATATATAAAGAAAGCATCTATACCAAAAAGATGAAACGCAAGGGAGTTAATCCTCCCGAAGAAAAAATGTCCGATGCATTGGAAAACATTATCGTCAGAGACGTGATGACCCGCAAATTTGAAACCGTGACCGAATCGACCCCTATCGAGCAACTTGACGAAATATTCAAGACTTCAGGTCAGCGGGGACTGTTAGTTGTCAACGACGACGGAGGACTCGAAGGAGTTATCACCGTGAGCGATGTCGAAGCATCATACCGCAACGGAGATTTGGATGCCACCGCCGGGGAAATTGCGACCCGCTCGATTGTCTGCGCCTATCCGGAGCAAAGTGTCCGTGAAGCACTGTCGCAAATCGGAGCAGGTGAAGTAGGCAGAATCCCTGTAGTCGACAGAAATGACCCGAAGAAAATCGCCGGAGTGTTGAGACGTCACGATATTATCGCCGCCTATATGAAAGCTGCGGAAGTATGATCTGCCTTTCGGGACCCAACGCACCCTACTCCGCCGGTATCATCTGCACCGCATCCACGGAGACATAGGAATCCGTATCGCCATTCCGTACTGTGATGACAGCGGGGCGATTTCCGGAAAAGGTCCAGACTCCGAGAGTCGTAAACAGCCCGTCATGTTCCGGCTCTTTTCTCTGATCAACAGTAACAACAGTTTCACCTCCTGCGTGCGAAACAGTGACAGGAACGGCCGAAGCACGATTGCTCGAAAAGGCGTAGGCGAAGCGAATTTCATAGCGTCCGTATTCAGCAACGGGTAGTTCGAAAACAGCGGACTTTTCCCCTTTCCCACCATTACCGTCGTGAGCGGCGGAACCTTCTACCGGATTCCCGAAGCTACTGTGGGACCACGATCCGGTATAGACACCCTCACGGTCATCAACAACGACTCCCGGCAATTTATCCACCGTGATAAGATCAGCCAGGCCTTCGATTTCCAATACCGCTTTCTGCTCACGAAGTTTCGCCTGCAGCGCGGATATGTCCAGATCGGGAAACGCAGAGGATCCACTTTTAGCTTCGTACGCCATCGCTGCTGCAACGCCACAGGCATGGCCCATGCCCATATATACCGGCTCCATCCGGATGGAACAGTAGGCAATATGCGATGCGGACAGACAAACCGGCACAAGCAGGTTTTCACACTCTTCTTTTTTGGGAAGAAGCGATCGCCACGGGATCTGGTAGGGACGGGTCGGGCTGTCTTGAAAAGAACCTTCATCAGTCACAGTCCCTTCCGGCGTTACAATGCGCTGCACGATATGGCAGTCGAGTATAAAAGACCCCATACCGATTGAGTCCGGCTTGGTGATATCAGTCCAGGTATCGGACTGTTTCATGACATATTGACCGATCATCCGTCGCGCTTCCCTTACATACAAAGCGTAGGACCAGTTTATATTATCGACAAATTCATCGGCACAGAGTCCCCAGGTATTGACTTCATCACGCAGGTCTTTTGGCACCCTTTCGTCGTGCCCGAGAAACCAGAGAAAACCCTGCACATAATCGACGTGATCCTGAAAAATCCGTTCGCGGGTTGGATAATCTCCATCCGGGTAACCGGTATTCCCTCCGGCATAATCCGTAGAGAAAAATCCCTGCGCATTGAGATCGTATTTTCCGTTCGCAATTTTTCCGATATGCACCAACCGGGGAAACCGAACCGCAGGGTAACTCTTTAACAATCGAAGTAACAATTCATACTTCGCCGGATGGTAATTTTCCGGTCTCGGAAAGGGAACAAAAATATCTTCTCTCTGCGTGACACACAGTCGGAAATTATAAGCCTGGGTCAGACCGTCGCCATCCCCCGGTTTCATGGCCGGATTGGCTTTCACTACTCCGGCAATTGGTTCTCCCGTTTCATCCAGAGCACTGATCACAGCGGGAGTTCCGTGAATGAAGTGAGGCGCATGCCCACCGTGACAGGAACAAACCGCCCCCATCGTATCGGGTCCGTGGGGCCGAACCGGCATAGGTGTGTATCCCGCCAGTTTTTCCCCGTAGGTTTCGCGACTTTCCCGACCGACGATATAGCTGACTCCGGCGCGCGCCATTAAATCACCTTCGTAGCTGGCATCAATAAACATGCCACCGGAGATACGACTACCGTCATCCAGTTCAACCGCCACAATACGCGTCCCTTCTTTATGTACTGAAGTCACCCTGCGATTCGTCGAAATAGAGATCCCCCCGTGGGCCGCGAGCATCTGCTGGAACGCTGTCAGATTATGCTTTGGCTCCGCATACCACATCGGTGTATCAACACCGCCAAGTGAACGGGCCAGCGCAAAATACTCGCGGGGAATTCCACCGATCGTTTTTTCATTCCCTTTGTCAGTTCGGGACAAGCCGCCGGTAACAACACCGCCGATCCACGACGAAGGCTCGATCACCGCAATCGAAAGCTGCGCATTTTCCCTCGCAGCAGCAGTCGCTGCGACTAATCCGGCAGGAGTTCCTCCGTAGATGACGAGATCATACTTCTCGTCAGAATGGGACAGAGCACTGAAGCTGAAAAAGAGAAGTAGAGCAGACAGTAATCGCAAATTCATGGACCGAACTGTACCCCGTTTCGAACCTGGCACCAGAGGTTTCAACTGAATCTTGTTCACCTCTAACCAACCCGGAGGCAGTCAGGAAAAGATGTCTGACAACCGCATTTTTGCACCTTGCAAGACTAACCGTGCAAACTGACTTTCAATGACGCATCGGAACTACCGGAAAGCGGAGGTAATTTTGCGTTGCGCGAGCCCATGCAGCGTCATAATGGCAACGGTCGTACCGTGTGGAAAATTAAGGAGGTTAACGACCGAAGCCCACTTCACAAATTCACGACCCTTCATTCTCAAACACAACCAGCCGGAAACGACCATGATGAGACCGGTTAACCAGCCGAGCGCTATCTGCCAGATCATGAAGTAGTTTATTACTTTGCCGGCAAAACTGTTTAAATAATGGGTTTCCGTGAAATCAAATGCCGCCCCCATGGTAACTCCCGGTATGAGAAACAAACCAAGACCGGAAAAGATGATCGACAGAATTCCGGTTGCGATTTGCAGCCAACCGGAAAAAAACAAATATCCTTCTCCTCTTTTGAAATTTTGTGTAGTCGCTGTCATAGCTTATTGACAGCGCATATACCATGCCGGATTCCTGCTTACCGACCCCGAAAATCGCTTTTCCTGAAAACCGCTTCTACCCCAGGCGGTTTTTCCCGGCATTTTCCTCCTGATGAATCGTAACCGGCCAGCCCGGGAACTGATTGGCTTCGTTGCCGTCGGTTGCATCGATGAGGAAACGGTAACTCTCGATATAGTAGGTTTTCTTTTCGGTATCGATAGTGACGAAGCCAAAACCGCTACCTTTTTGGTGAGCCAGCTTGTAGCGGTTTTTCTCCGAGGCGGCATCGGGATTGCCCACAGCGTAGACATAAGTTTTGTTGCCGAGACCGTCGAGATATTCACCGGTGTGGGGTATACCATGTCCCGGCCGGTTTTCGTGAGGCATGTCACATTCGTCCGGCCGCCACCAGCGCGGGTAGCCCACAGCAATCGCCGGCGTACAAAAAGACCAGTTGCTGTCTCTTTGATTATCCACACCGTATTGGCACAGTGTTGTCAGATGCTGATCCCCGTTAATGTGTAGTGCCTTCGATTTTCGAATGATATTGATCGCATTGTCACGCGGCGTTTGCGGCCAGCCTCCACAGTCGAGATCCGCTTTCAAATACTCACCCGTTCCCTTGCGCCCATGATGTGTCGCCACTCCGGCAAAGACTGTTTGACTGAGCAAAATCTTCATGCTGTGCCCGCGCCAGTCTTCGCTCCATTTCCGGAGAAACTCCTCCTGCCTCTCGCCGAGAAGGACAAGCCCCGGTTTATCGAGAACGGACGTATCGAAATCCGGGTCGGGCACGTGATCAGCCCGTCCGCTCCCCGTATCGACGTGCTCCGGGCCGCTTTTCCACTGCCGGTCCCCGAGAATCGCAAAACTCACATTGCCATAGACCATGTCGCCGTAGTACACGCTGATATCCTGCTCCACCGGGGTGGGGTCGTAAAAATCCGGGTGATGCGCGCAATTGGTAATGTGCACGGTATTCACCATCCGGGCCGGTTCGCGATAGCCGCCTTTTGAGGAGGCTCCTTTTTCGAGATCCTTCATTGGCGCCCCGCCTTCGCCCCAGATATTCCCCTGAAACACATCGTGATCGTCAGGAATACAAAGAGTGGGAGCATCTCTCATCGCTTCACGGAAGGACCATCCAAACTGGTAGAATTTTCTCAGGTAATTGAGAATCGCCGGTTCCGCCGGATCCCGAATAATACCAAATCCGCCGTGGCTTTCATAAATCTGGTCGCCGGAAAAGTAGAGCATATCTGGCGCGAGTTTACCGATATTGTTTGCCACCGGCGCATAGGGAAATGCGTAGTCATTCTGGCAAGTCAGCGCACCCAGGCGGAGCGGCCGCCCTGTCGGATTGGCTTTGATCTTTCCGCTCCATTCCACCGGGGAAACAGAACCGTCTTTGCCTTTCTCGAGATAGATCAATTTGTACGGGGTCTCCACTTTTTCATTCCAGTTTGGAATCCGAAACGTTGCGGTCCAGGCATCCTGGTGCAGTTCCGCTTCGCCCAGCGATTTCCATTGCCCATCCTGCTCCACCCGCAACTCTACACCGGAGTTATCCTGCTTTCCAAGCGGACCGGTCAGGGCACTGATTTTCATCACAAACCCTTCGTCGCTGCGGGAATCACTCAATGAATACATCGACCAAAGCAGAGGACCAAATTGATGCTCCGGTGTCACCGTAAAAGCTTCACCTCCGGCTTTCCACTCACTGAAGCGATAGCCTTTGGTGTTATCACGTTGTTTTGATGAAGGCGCATAGTTACTTACTATGGAAATATTTCCCAGTAGCGCAGCGGGGAAAGCCGTGTTCGACAATGACCCGAGAATTCTCCCGTCCGGCGAAGCGGCAACCAGCGAGAGTGACACCTTATCCCCCTTCCCTTCACCTTTCAGATGCAGGCGAAAGTCTTCAGGATTGAAATCCTTGTCGAGGTCCGCCGTCTTACTACCTAGAGTGAGTTTGCCTTTTTGCACACCGGCGATCATTCCGTTTTGGGCGAAAACATTGCTCCGGTATTCGTTCAGTTCGCTCTTCACTCCGATTTTAAAACCCGCTCCGGTAGCTTTTTTCTGCGGTGCTGCCTGACCCGCTCGAACCGAAATAGAAAAACCGGCTTCCGGTTTTGTGATTTGATGCGTCAGAGAATGTATATTCCGGTTGCCACCGCGATTTTGACAAACGGCCCAGCCATCCTCGATCCTCCAGTCCTCCATAGGATTGGCCCAGACTGTTCCACCGGGGAAAACCCGGTCGTGGGTGTTCGCCCAGTTTTCGAGAGCGCTTTGTTCCCTCCTTTGCCCCTTCGACAGCCGCACTCCCAGGAACGAAAGCAGGGCCGAAAGACCAAAAAACTTAATTCCCCACCGGCGCGTAAATTTGTTCAGCATAGTTTCAAACTTTGCTGAACAACGGCAATTACCGCAATGCCGCACATGCGGGGAACTTTACCTAACGGGATTGATAGCGACCCAGTTCACACAGGTATTCGATGAGGACGCGCCGGAACCGATCTTTATCGACAATCTTCCGTCGGCCACTTTTACCGTAGCAGGGGCTTCGATAAAACCGCCCGCCGGGGTGGACCTGTTTTTCACAATCGCTTTACCTTCGACTTCAACTCGCTGATATTTCTGTTCATGCCCGGAATCGCCGACGCAGACAATGACTTCGTAAGTTCCGGAATCGAGTTGGCACTCCCATACATCTTCCGTGCGGGTGAAGACAAAGGTGTCCCTGGGACCGTCGAGAGCATTGCGTCGACGAACATTCTGTTTCAGGCTTTTAGTCCATCCGTACCCTTTTGCAGAATCAAATTTTCCGGTCATTGATGTATCGAAATTGAAAAATGTAGAGAAATCGTCCGGAGGTATACCGTCCGTTTCCGGCGTGAGTTCCGGAACTGTAATCGAAAAGACCACAGGTTCATTGGGCGTAAACAGAAGAGCATCTTCACGATCAGGTATACCGTCTCCGTCTGTATCCCCTGCCGGTATACGATCTTCGGCCATTGGCAACTTCTTCACTTCCTCCCACAACCACCGGCAAAATTCGCCCCGCGTCTGCGAATCCGGCGGCGATACTGACAAACCGGCCTTTTGCAAAGCGGCGCTCATCCAACCCTCTTCCGCTACCTCGTCGGGAAGAAAATCCACATGGGTCCGGTCAAAATCCAGGATACGACGAATCGAGAGGTGATTCACAGCTTCAAAAGCAGGATGTTGAGGATCCAAATCCCGAAACGGCCAAAGTAACAAGGGAATCCCCATTGCGTCGCCGCTGTTACATAATGAATACCGAATCTCATGAAGGGCCTGTTCACTGTAGGGAATCGCTCTCGGTGCCATCCCTCTACTCAACGAAAATGCGGCTACCGCGCCTGCCGCCTGACCGATATGTACCCGCTGATCGTGTAGCCGAACCGCTGCGCTGACAATACTACTGAAACCTACATTTCCCTGAGCACCGAGCAAACCATCCACTGCTTCCGGAATGAGACTGCGAACCGGAAACAGACAGCGGTCACTGATAAATTTGGTATGACGGTTCTTTTTGTGATAGTCGATCCACGGACCGGTATCCCCTTCCTCTACCAAATAGGTTCTACCCGTCCGGTGAAAATCATAGTGAAACTGCCAGGGAAACAATCCGTCCGGATACATGACATGGGAGAATCCCGGCACGGCAGAAACTTTGGTTTCCCCGTCCCGGTTACGTCCATCCTGCTCCCGTATCACATACATCGCTTTAAGACGGAGACTTTCCCTGATGTAGGGTTTCGGGGGCAAATTATCGGACGTTCCGAACTCGGAACTCAAGCGGAATTTGCGAAAGCTGTTTTGCCTCTCTTCAGCCCGCTCGTGAACAAAGTTCTGGAGATGATAGAGAACGGAAAGGGAATGATTTTTTGCATCATCAAATATGATCTGCCGTTGTGGTCTCGTCATTTCGACAATGTTCTTTTTCGAGGCTCCTGTTTCGGTAGCTTCGAGAGCTTCCACTACGTGACGGGGCAGTCGTTCGAGGGGATAATCCTGACCGTTCATATAGTTCAGCAGGATCGAAGTCTTTTTGTCGAGACTCGAGTAACCATCCACAATCCGGCGCACTGAATACACACTCAATTGCCGGGCGGATGCCTTACCATCCGGCGGCCAGTGCAGAATCGATCCGGCGCCGGGATTGGGCACATCCCATTTCAAATCACGGAACGCCGCTCTGCTGAAATGCGTGGCCCTGGGAAAGTTCCGGTCATCATATCGTTTCGGCTTTGAAATGGGCGATTCCGCGTCCGCTTCCTCTACAATCATCGCCCAGGTTATGGGATTCATTTCATTTTCAGGAAACGTCCCGGCTTTGGGAGCACTGGGTTCACCGTAGCGGGACGCCGGGTCCGGACCGCACTCCCAGGCCGCGCCGCTTAACTGAATCACATCACCCCAGTCGGAGGCATCAATCGTCATTTTCGCGGTCACGGTCAGATCCTGATCACCTGTAATTCCGCTTTGCAGATCGACCGGAGCGAAAGTCACATTCTTTACTGCAGATTTTTCGACTGCCACGGAGACCGGGCATCGTTTCCAGAAAACCTCGATTTGGCCGCTTTCGATATAGGGACTGATCAGCTCCCGAAATACCGCCTCTGCTTCGGCGGGACGGAAAGTGGAAGGGCCGTGGAATGGTTTGCCCGGCAGTTTTTCGCCATACTTTTCCAGATTCACCGCTTCGATTCCGTCCATCAACTCTTTGAAAAGCCCACTGCGGTAAAAGGCGCGCTTCATCGGATGCCACGGAACCCCCCAACCTTTGTTGTCCATTCCCTTGTTCTCATCAACGCAGGCGAGCGATTGCTCGGTGTATTGGCCCCCAAACCACTTTCCGTCGTGCACGATAACGATGGATTCCACTCCCTGCCGCGCCGCCTGAATGGCCGCAGCCCAACCGGACTCTGTCGCCCCCACAATCAGCAAATCAGCGTCGACCTCCCTCGTCACTTCACCTCGTGAAACTACAGAAAAAAATACCAGAAAAAGACAACAAAGGGAGCATTCACGGTTGGAGCATTCACGGTTCATATATATTTTTTTACGACCTTATTGCCAAAGTCCAGGGAAGGAAAGCACCGGCTCAGACGCATTAAGACTATCTTGACAATCGGAAAAGCTCCGGGTTTTATGCAGATATGCCCGGAGACCGCATTGACACCGTCATTGGAGATTGGAACGAAGAGAAACCCGAATTGGAAACGGGAGCTCTTGGTATCGTCCTTCGTATCCAGGTGTTGGAAAAACATCTCGCTGATCAGTTGAACGGAGCCTTCGCCCGGCTCGAACTCGAGTGGTGGGAGTATGACGTGCTGGCTTCTCTACGGCGTCAGGGCGAGCCTTACACATTGAATGCCAGCGAGATTGCCGAGGGTTCCATGTTATCGCCCGGCGCGTTGACCAACCGGATCGACAGGCTGCTGAAACGGAACTTTGTCGAACGACAGGAAGATCCGGATGACAGGCGACGGGTTCTCATATCTTTAACTCCCGAGGGAGTCAAAATGGCGGACAAGGCTGCCAAAGCCCGTTTTGATTTCGCGGAACGGGCGGTTTCTGTTCTCACAAAACGACAGTGCGAACAACTGGATACCCTTTTGAAACGGCTTTTAATTGATATCGAGCCGTCCTGAGCATGGCTTTTTCTACCCGGGATGGCACACGATATCGCGATATCGACAGTAGTCTTTGATCCTGTCATACGAATCACGCAGGCCGCTTCGGGGAGGTTGGCCCGGCAAACAAATGAGCCCGTCCCGCCACGTGGGGATTCCATTGATATGAATGTTCTCAAAAGGCAGATTGGAAGCCTGATTGACTGCGGCACCAGTCTCCCCCGTAAAAAGGGTTAATATGTGGTAGCGCTGTTTTTGCAGAATCCCGATAATATCCTCTTTTTTTCTGATTTTTGTGATCCCGGAAACCGGCGCTCTTACTTCCTCGCGTGAAAGAATTGATTTTTCCGGGTCACAATTGCGCAACAAAGTTGGCAGAATTCTCCTTCCTTCACGGGTTCCACCGACCAAAACTTCAGCACCGTTTTCTTTTTCATGAGCGAGAACTTTGTCAAAGGTTGACCGGCTGACAGCTGATGACACCGGTCCCATCTGTGTGGCGTCATTCAGAGGATTCCCGGTTTTGATACCGGCAACCGCTGCAGAAAGGCGGTCACACAGGACGTCATATACCTCCGGCTCGGCGGCGATCAGGGAGGCCGTGAACGCCGACTGGCCGGCATTGTCATAGGCCGCACGGAGATACGATCTCACCAGACGTTCGACATCGGCACTGCGATCCGCAATCACTGTTGAAACACAACCCCATTGCAGATGGGCCGGAACGAATGACGCATTATTTCGAATCGATTTAATCGTCGGTATCCGCCCCATACAGCACAGATGATTGAGCCTTTTGTCGGCACACAGGGCTTTACCAAGAACGTTGCCGCGTCCGGTTATACAAGCGATAGCGGTGGGAGGAACTCCCGCCTCCAGTAGCAGTTCCACCAGTCGAAGTGCAATCAGCGGCGTAACTCTGGCCGGTTTAAGGATCACCGAATTTCCCGCAGCCAGTGCATAGCAGACATGGATGATCGGAAAGAGCAGAGGATAGACCACCGGCGTCAAAATACCGACGATTCCGTGTGGCTGACGAATCGTAAACCCGCTCCAACCGCGGCTGGCAGGCTCAGCGGCCAGTGGTTGTATCTCCTGCCCGATCAACGACGCATTGTCTGCAAGGACCTCGATAGATTGAATCATACTGTCCCACTCCATTCGTGCCTCATAAACCGGTTTGCCCTGCTCGGTTTGGAGTAACCCGACCAGTTCGTTGCGGTTCGACTTCAAAATCTCCAGTAGATTCCGGAAAATAGCATGATGCGTTTCCCGCGACATGTTTTTCAACTCCTCGCAACCATTACTCAAACCATCGATCGCGAGATCGAGGATCTCCGGCTCGAGATCCGGCACTTCACCGATGACTGATTCATCGAAAGGATTGCGGACCTTTTTCACAGGGCCGTCAAACCTCCACTCTCCGGCATAGAATGCTTTCATGCCACTTTGACTGAACCAGGACTGAAGCGCCGGGTCGGATAGGGAATGTTGGCAGAAAGACAATGCAGCCCGCCGCCCTTTTTCGCGAGTTCTCTCATATCGATTCCAATGACCTCCCGGTCCGGGACGTACTCTCTATACATGGCGAGCACGCGCTGATCCAGCTTGGGATCCTGCTGGGGGTAGACCGGAACGAACAACACTCCGTTGGCAAAAATTACATTATTATAGCTTCGGAAATTTGCATCCCGACTCGACGGCATAGGTATTCTCTCCACCTTCAATTTGCCTACCGAGATATCCAGTCCCCGGAGTTTTTCAGCAGCATCGTCCAATGCACGATGGTTAATTTCATCTTCGTTCGCATCTACCGAACCAAGCAGCAGAAAGTCCGGAGCCAGGAAAGTCGCAAACAGATCAATATGACCGGTCCTTTCCGCGTGCAAAGGCGACAGCGCGGCCCACTGCCGGGCTCCGAGGTGACTTTCGAAGATACCGGCGATCTGATTGTGGGTATAGCGGGAGTGATTCGTTTGCGCCACTGTTTGGGAAGTGATCACTAAACCACATCCGTTACTAAGTATATTCCCTCCCTCCATAGCCAAAGGGATTTCCATGATCGGATCATTAAAATACTGACTATAGATTTTACGGGCGATTTCGTCGTCGCGGTGCCTCATATGAGAGCGGTCTACGTAAAACTGGCAGCGGACGCCTTCCGCATTATATCCCATAAACGGAGACCAGTCCCTCGCCCACACGGATGAAGTTTTCCCTTCGAGGTACTCGACAGCTGATAGCGGTATCCCCGCTGTGCCCAGCAGCAAATCGGCAATTTCCCGGTATTCGGGTGCAACTATACCTATTAGTTGAACTCTCTCGAAAGAAGCCCTGACAAAATCCACAAACAATTGGGGATAAAAACGGATCAACTGCCCCGCACCGAAAACGAGGCAGTCCTGCTCTTCAAATTCACCGGGCATGGCCGGGGGCGGAACCGGCACGTTTTCCTTTACTTTGGGAGCTGCTACAGGGTTTTTCCGGGGCGTCATGGACCGTGGAACTGGTTTAGATCCGGCATTGCGCTTTCTCTTCATGTCAGCAGGAGAAATTTATGCCTGTGTCAGGACGGAACGAGGCACAACAAACTTATGCCATTGAAAGAGAGCCAGTATGGGCCTGGCCGGGAAAAAGGGTATCCGGTGTTTTCTTTTCATCCTGCAAGTGACCTCCGATTCGGAAGAGGAATCGGACTCTACACTATCAGGAACGTTTTAATGTCAAAAGTTTTGGCGTGAAAACAGGATTGCAAAAGGGCATTCCCTTTTGCACAGGCAAAAATTGACCCGGAAATGACCGAATTCCTGGTTCGAGGCTACTGTCTCAACTTCTGTTGATCCAGATTGCTTTCAATAACCTCTACCAGATCGGCGAGACTGACCGGTTTACTTACCGTTTGCCGCTCGACTATTTCACTGAGTTCCGACACGGGGAAACTCAGAACATTTGATATCGCTGTCAGGAAAACGACCGGTATATGGCGTGTCAGTGGGTCCGTTTCCAGATGACATAAGACTTCGAACCCATCGAGACCGGGCATGATGGCGTCCAACAGAATAATATCCGGCGAAGTTCTTTCCGCCGTGCGGGTCGCCTGCGTCGAATCATTTTCGACGAACACCTTATAGTCAGTCTCCAACTCAAGATTCAACTTCAGCATATCGGTGAAGCAAACTTCGTCATCCACCAAAAGAATCTTCGGGTTTTTCCTCGCTGCAGCCATCTTCGCGGGTCGGGATTCCCGAATATCTTCTCTGGCTGCGGTGGTTATCATGGTGGTAAAATGGTTAGAGTTAAAAAGAAAATGCGACTCTTCATGAATCGCATAAATTACGCCAACGGCGGGATACCAGCCATAACCGACTGAAATTCAGAAGAATATTGAATTCTCGATTTCACCGGACATTGCGAACCCTGCGAATTTGAGCCTACTTTTCAGCCATTTGTGGGTAAAATTCAGCCATTGTACCCTGTTAAGTCCCGGACTGTACCCTAGACCGGCAGAGCCGGAACCAAAAGGATTTTGGGTGTAGGTTG
>JARGOZ010000326.1 GCA_029213025.1 Verrucomicrobiales bacterium | reverse complement strand
TGGATCGGCTGCGACTTTTTGCCATAGTAAAACTATCCGTGTTGACGAGCGGGATTCAAACTTCAATTGCGAGCAAAGAGATTAATCGAGCGGTGCGATTTCCAGCATCTTCGCATCGAGCTTCTCTTCAAGTTTTTTGACGGCTTCGTCCACATTGAAATCTCCGCTAACTTCGACTTCTTTGACTTTGCCCTTTTTGATCAGAGAATCGGAGTTGGCAATTTGCACCGGACCTTGAATTCGTTTGTCTGCGAGAAGATCGAGACCTTTTTGCACCGCTTCCGGATTGGGAAACACGGTCGCTTCCCCGGCCATCTTGTAGGATTTTTCGGCGCGTTCCAGCTCGCCGTTGCGCAGGAAATGTTCCGCCTGGGCGATGAGAAGATTGCCGTGTTTCGGGGCCCATTGGCGGGCTTCCCGGATTCGATTGGCCGCTTCGGTTGTGCGCCCCAGCTCGTCAAGAATCACGCTGTGGGCGATCGCGCTGTCGATATCGTGGGGGTAGAGATACTCCGCTTCTCTGAAGAATTGATCCGCTTTTTCCAGGTAGGCAAATCGAACTGTGGGAGCCATATTTTCGTCGATCGCCGAAATGTAGGAATGGGCGCTGAGAGTTTTGATAAAGGGATTGAGCGGGTCGATGGTGCGGGCTTGTTCCAGATGTTTCAACTGTTTTGCATCGACGTTTCCGGATACATAGGAATGTCGGGCCATCTCAAAATGCCACTCGCTGCGGCTGAAGAAGCAACTGAAAAGGGTCAGCGCCACACCGCAACCAAAGGCAAGGCCGCGCCCGACAAAAAGACAACTCCCGCCGGGGATATAGGTATCTTCCTCCGCAGGCAGGAGCGCCCGCGACATGGGATCCGGACAGGCCAGGATGCCGAGTAAAACGGTGGCGGAAAGAGCGATCGCCGGAATGTGGATCACAAAATCAAACAAACACAGCACGCTGATCGAAGCAATCGCTGCAATCGCACCGGTAACCAGAGCAAGGTGATCCGACTTCGGTAGGATCGCACCCCTGATGCACTGAAAATACAGATAGCCGAGGACAAATTTGAAACCGTTGAACAAATGCAGTCCGAGGAATGCGAGGGCGAGAACCAGCCCAATCAATCCGTAATCCGCAAGTAGCTGGAGGAATTCATTGTGAACAAATTCCGTTTCGAAATTGGACGTTCCTTCGTTTTCCGGACGGTATTTCCGGCTGAAAAAGTAAAATGTCCTGCTTCCGGTTCCGATGAGAGGGGCTTCCGCAAACTGTTCCAGACTGGAACTCCAGATTCCCGGAAGGCTGATTTGTCCCTCCCTTGTCAGGATTTTCTGTTCGAACACAGAACTAACCCGTGAGGCATTCAGGATAACGAATAGCCCAACGAGACTCAGAAAAATCGCTGTAGCGATCAAGACCGATTTTTGTGTGTTGAATACCAGCTTTTTCCAACACAATACCAAAACAATCAGCCCGAGAGTGAAAATTCCCGCCAGCGTCGACAGCACACCGAGAAGGCTCTGCGACAGGAGAATTGCGAGAAAACAAAGGCCGCTAATGGCTCCGAGTCCGATCTTTACAGGTTTGGAGTGGCGGCCGAAAATTATGGCGGAAAGCAGAAAGGGAATTCCAAAAGCGAGATAACCCGCAAAGTGTTCCGGGTGATTAAAAAGGCCCCCGATTCGATCAGGGAACGTCCGCGCATATCCCGTCAAAAACCAGGTTTCCGCCCCCGAGACCAGCTGAATACCCGCCATTATCAGATTCGCTCCGAGCAGACCGGTAATGCACCAGAACAGATAACGCCGCCATCGTGAGTCATCCAGCATCGACAGGAACACCGCATAGGCAATGAAGCAGGTGATGAGGAGGGCTCCATCCTCCCGGGCAAAATAGGTTACCGGGGACTTCATCGCCCGAATCATGAGATAGGCGGCAAAAGCGAATGCGGCGATCATACACCACGAGGGAATTGCATATTTGGTGCGTCGGAAAATAGCGATCACGGAAAAAATCCCGGCCACCCCGATTACGAGGTATCCCGGCCAGACAAAAGTCATGGATGTGGATGTTCCAAGGATTCCAACAGTGACCAAACCGGCAAGAAATATGGTGATCACAGCGAAGCGACAGATTCGGTTCATGAAAGTAGCGAGCGAGAGTAAGAGGCTAAAACACTTATAGCTACTTATTTTAGAACTGCCAATAGTTAATTCACCTTAACTAAAACCCTAAACCTCGTCCGCTGCGCCACCGGTTGATCCATTTTGCGGTCAGAACCCCTCGAAAAGCTGCCCGCAATGGCCAGTTATCGAAGAGTGTGACATCCCTTCGGTCTGTCAGGGCTTCTGAGCCCAGCCAATGACCTGAATTGCCCCCTCGTGTGCGCGCCTGGGTCGTGCCGGGTGGGCCCGTGCTGCAAAAACTCCTGAAACTTCTACGCAACCGGCGAGCGGGGGCGATGCGGCTTTACCCGCAAAGACCTGGAAGGCATCTGGGTGGGGACAGCCTAATGGGTTCTCACCTGGGGACAGCCTATAAGGGTGAGTTAATATCAGCCCGGAAAATGTAGATGCGAGGCTGTGCCGAGTATTGATCAACCCCAGTGCACTGGATCGATGAAGCAATACTCCCTCACGGTCGCATCCACAGTAAACTTACAACTCAGGCAAATGTGACGAGCTGTCGAGCTGGGAATGTAATGTCAAGTCGGCAAACTGGGGAAGCCGGCAAACTGGGGACAGCCTATCTATCCAGTAAAAACTTCTGAAATTTCATCTTCACTAAATATCAACCAAAAGCCCCTCATTTTGTTCAAAAATACATTAAAGTTTCTTGCGCTGTAATTACGTGCAGTATAACAGTCTCTTATGAGGCAGGCCAGGCTGACCATTGAGGGACATCATTTCGTTCACGCGATCACCAGAATCGTTGGCCGGGAATTTCTCCTCCAGGAGCAGGAGCGTGAATACCTTTGGAATCTGATGGTCGACCAGAGCCGGTTTTCCGGAGTGAAAATCGTGACCGCTACGATATTATCCAATCACGCCCATCTCCTCCTCGAACAAATCGACCGCAAGTCCATACCCCAGCTGACTGCCGATGAAATCTTTGCAGAGCGACTCCCGCATATCTACGACAGCGCTTCGATCAGAGGATTTCGTGCCGAGTATGATCAACTTGTGAAGATGGGTGACCCGGAACTCACGGCGGCTTTTCTACAGAAATTTACGGATCGAATGTATAGCGTGCCGGTCTTTATGAAAGAGATCAAACAAAAGTTCTCCCAGTGGTATAACAAACGGAACAGCCGCACCGGCACACTGTGGGAGGGGCGCTACAAAAGCGTGCTGGTGGAGAGCAATCAAAATGCTCTGATGAGAATGGCTGCCTATATCGATTTGA
>JARGOZ010000093.1 GCA_029213025.1 Verrucomicrobiales bacterium | reverse complement strand
CGCCCAGGCTTTAGCGGTTTCAACGGACTCCGGCAAAATGGACAAATTGTTATTCGGCAAGGAGAATCCCAACGGGATGATTTTCCCGATGTTCTTAACACCGATGCGGTGAAGCTGACTGAAAAGGGGTTTCTCCGGCGGGATGGATCCTTTGGAATGTATTCAACGAGGTTGCAAATGGGAACCGGCTTTGCTCAGGTTACTTCAATTGACGGATACCATGTCGCGCTTCGCACGGATGGGACTTTAGAAATCTTTGGTAACCTTGACAAGCGCCCGAAATTGCGGGAATTTTTCGAGTCAGCCCGCAATGTAGTGGCGGTCCAGATAAGAACACATGTCACAGGACGATTTCTCGATCGAAGCGGTGCTGTAACGATATGGAACGTTAACCGAAACGGTGGGGAGTTGCACAGGGCAAGTACTTCGAGACCGGGATCGGCAATTTCTCTTGCGAACCGTGCCCCGGGACTGGTTTTAGGCGAGCTTCGCCAGCTTAAATTGTTGCAGAACGGCGAATACTTTGATGTAAATTTAAATTTTCCGAACCGGAATGTAAAGTATGTCTTCGGCTATGGTGGTGAGTGGACTTTTGTCACAATGGAAGGGAGAGTCTACTTTTGGAAAGACCTTCGGAAACCCCCAACGAGACTTTATCCCCTGCTTGAGGAAGCCCTTCACGATGCCGAAATGTACTATCCTCATAAGGGTGCCGGTGTCATCGCCGCCCTGCTCCCTGCGGAAACGGTATCCCGTTCCGGATTCTGGAAAGTGGAGGATTTGATCGCAGACCGCCATAATTTGCGGCAATCAAAGCCATCTGAGAGCGTTGACTGAGCGCTTCAAATAAATTCAACAAAAGAATTGTATTTTCTCTGAGATCTTTTCCCGGAAGTTTCCAAGGAAGGCAGGAAGAGGGCAAGTTCGCCAGTGGCTGCAGAAACCTCGAATGAAAGATGGAACCCAATAAGTAAATTTATTCAGTAATGCAAATATGAAAAGTCTTATCAATATCGTATACCTATCTCTTATCATAGTACATTTCAGCAATGCCGCCGAGCCTTCCCGCACCTGGACCAATTTAAGTGGCCGGAAAATTGAAGCGTCTTTATATCAGGCCTCCGAATCGGAGGTTGGTTTGCTCCTTTCCAATGGAACTACTGCCCGGGTGCCCTTGACATCACTCAGTGCTGATGACGTCAATTATGTGAAAACGTGGCGAAAAGATGAGGAGGCGAGGAACGAGTACTTTTCGTTAAATATTATGAGGACAAGTTCCGGTCCCGTAGGGACTTTCCTGAAGCGCAACTCAACGGGAGTTCAATCGCTGCGGGGAGGAAAACTGGAGTCGATTTCGGTATATACTCCGACAAATAGCAAAATTTACGAAGTAGAAGCCAAAGCTGATCATGTGCTTTTTGAAATTATCGTGCAAATGGTGCCACCACGGACACCGGGTGCAGCACGTGAATTCATACTCCACGTCGACAAGCTAACCCTCGTATTTGAGACACGAACTGGACAGAAAATGAAAGAGAAGGCAGGCCCTCGGTGGCAGGCATCTGCAAAAAGCAAAATGGGAAAAGAAACCGCGTTTGCTTTGGAGGGCGAAAAACCGATTGAGTTTGGAGTGGGCTTTGTGATTCCAAACGAAGCCAAAGTGATCGCTCTGGAATATGAAAATACACCTATTAGTCTATACGCTCCAATACGTTAAACAGCTTTCTTGTCATTCAGCCCCCCCGCGGCCTGCGCTCCGTCAATTTATTATATTATCAATGCTATTACAGCGAATAAAAAGAGAACTGCAATCACCCTTGAAGAATTTCACTCAACCCGGAAGAAAGTCGCCGACAAGTAATGCCTTCCGAAATTCTACATGGAGTTTGGAGACTGATCCATGTCTTCGGAGGCATTGGGACTAAACGGCAAAAGCGTGCAGTATTGGGTCGATCAAAGAGGCTATCTAACACTGTGTGCGATTTGGGGCACGCCCGGAAACACCGGGTAGGTATTACATATTCGTCTATTGTTCCTCATCCCGTTATCCGGAGAGCTTGCAATTTAACCTTAAAAGAGCAATATCTATCTGTTAACCTATTGGCAGGTGGAGGAATTGATCGAAGATCGCACTCGCATTCGTAGCGAAAAGGAAAACAAATAGATGCCTTCTAAGTTCCAACCTACCCGCTGGAGTTTGATCCACGATGCGGCTGCAACCGATGCGATCCGTCGCAACCGTGCCTGGGAGGAATTCGATTACCTCTACCGCGAACCTTTGCTCCGGTTTATCTGCCGGTCAGGCTGGACACGGGACCGCGCGGAGGAACTGCTCCAGTCATTTCTTGCGAAACTGGCGGACAGGGACTGGTTGCGCGATGCCGATCCCGAAATCGGTAAAATGAGATCGTTCCTGTTAAATAGATTGAAAGGGCACCTGGGTGACGCCAGAAAGCATGACCATGCTCAAAAGCGTGGTGGAGGCAAACCGGATTTATCACTCGAAGAGAACGAATTCCATCTCGCTGCGGAAAAAGCCGACTTGGAAGCCCTGTTTGACCGGGAATGGGCTCAATCGATTCTGGATCATACGATCGCGACATTGCAATCCGAAGCTGAGGCGAAAGGCCGTGGAGAGGTTTTCGTTTTGCTGAAAAATCAGATTACAGGTGAATCGGAGGAAAGTATCAAACGGGCCGCTGTCCGGCTCGGACAAACTGAAGGAGCCGTTCGCATGCAGTTGCAGCGCCTTCGCGAAAAATTCCGGGATCGTCTTCGTTCCGAAGTCGGTGAAACCATGCTTCCCGGCTCCGACATCTCTGCTGAAATGCGTTACCTCGCTGAAGTTCTGTCCGTCTGAATCATTTTTCGAATTGTTTCGTGATACTTTCCTACACCTTTCCAAGGAAGTGATCGAACGAATTTTACTGCGGGCTTTACGCAGGTCGGTAATATCTATAATATTCTAAGGGTTAGTAATTAGAGAGATGAAAACAAAAGTATTTGTATATATTGTTCATATCAGTATGTCACCTTTATGTCTGGCGCAGGACTCATCCGTGGCAGGGCGAATCACCGGTTGGGGCTATACAAGCCTCGACAACCGGCTTGAATCCACTCTGCCTTCCGGCTGGGAAGCGGAAAATGTAACCAGAGTATTTGCCGGATCCAATTCGTGGGTGGCTATGAAGAGTGACCGCACAGTGATAAGCAGCGCCAGGCTCCCCGACTGGTTGAAAAATGTTCCGGTGCGTGATGTCGGTTGGGGAACAGGGTGGGGGCTCGTCGCTACACTCGATGGCAAAGTGCGGACCTGGGCTACATCTGATCAGCAGCTGATTCATCCGGCTCAGCAGCTCGAGAATGTGGTCGATGTGGAAGCCGGATACCAATGTGCTCTGGCGCTTCGCGCGGATGGAACTGTCGTGTGGTGGGGGAAAGCCTATGACCCCGGTGACGATCCGGTGAAACAGGCGGCGGTTTCCCAACTATCTGAATTTCTCGAAACAGAACTACACGATGTCGTAGCGATCAATTGCAAACAATTCAACTGCGCGGCTTTGCGAAGCAACGGCTCTGCTGTCGGTTGGGAAGTGAATCGGTTTCAATCATACGACACCTGGCTGACAGAAACATCGATCGTCAATATCGATACCGGGTCGGAGGGTAACAATCTGGCAATTACGGCAAACGGTGAAGTGGTTGCCGCCGGGCGCAACAGCATCCCGAAAGATCTCGGACCAGTGTCGTGGTTGCAAACATCTCTGGGCGGCTTTGCCATGGCAAGGTTGAAAGACGGAAGTTTCCGCAAATGGGGTGATGATCGCTTGATTCGCTTTTCCACGGAACCGGCCCGATTCAAAAAACTTCTCTTGGTAGCTTTTGGCGGTTCTTATGATAAACCGTCCCGCGGTAGTTTTGTGATCGCAATTGAGCCGAGTTACGTGAATGGATTTTCAGGTTACGAAACCCAACTGCCAGCCCTGAAGAATCTTCTGAACGACCTTGAAAAGGAAAGGGGCGCCGCCGGGGATGCGCTGCAAACGCTGAATAACCAATATCACAAAAGACTATCCACTCTGAAAGCATCTGCTGAACGCTCAAACCGAACCTCTATCGTAAAGGTAATAGAAGCGGAAATGAAGCACTACATGGATCACGACCGCCCGCCGATTACCGAACGAAAAGTTCTCGCGCCGCTGCAGGCAAAGTATAGAACCGCCGCCACAAAAAGGAAAAAGGAAATGCAGGGGGCCATCTTGAAGACTTACGAAAGCGGTATCGCCCGGTTGCAAACCCTGGAGGAACAATTGACGATGCTGGGCAACGAGGCCGGTGCTGAAGAGACTCGAAAGCAGAAGGAACTTGTCGAGAATGCTTTGATCTTGTTGAAAAATCCGGAGCAGAGGGATGTGAAGAAAGTCACTGGTGTACGGGAGGTGAAAAAGTTTCCGGAGGTACCTGCTGAAAAACGCATATTTTCGATTGATGACCCGGTTGTTCCCGGGCGGCTTGTTCTGGCCGGAGCGATCAAAGAGCAGAAAATGGAAACTCCCGATTCCGGAGAGCTTCGGCGGGTAATTCAGGTTACCACTGGAACCCGGAGATGGATTGCGCTTCGTACCAGCGGCGAAGTAGTTGCAGGAGATGATTCAGGAATTATCGAGCTTGATGGCGATATCCCGCGCCTGAACTGGATTCGGGAGAATACCAACAAATGGTATGGTATCGGTAGCAGAGGGCTCTATCTCAGTGAAGACGCAATGAGTTTTCAGCCTCCGGTCGATGACGGGAAAATCCAGCAACTCGAAGTGAGAATCCACCCGCACAATCATTTCGCCGCGCTTTTAACCGACGGTTCCGTGATTGCCTGGGGACCGAACTACGAAAGAGCCCGGTTTCCCTGGAAACTCCCCTCTGAAATAGGAAAACGGAAAGACTTTACACAAGTGGTGCTGGTCAACGAGTGGGTCGCGGCTCTCGGCCGTGAAGGTGATGTGGTAGCATGGGGCCGCGAAGGGCGTCTGGATGTTCCTCAGCAAATGAAGACGGGGGTAACGAGGATCGCAGGAAAAGCTGACACGATGGTGGCATTAAAAAGTGACGGGACTGTTGTCACCTGGGGGAGAAGCGAAACGGCAGCAGTCCCGGCCGGCCTGAACGATGTTGTCGAAGTAGCCGCAGGCCAGGGAGTCGTGCTGGCTCTTCGCTCCGACGGGACATGGATTGGCTGGGGCAACAACAAAGACAAAATTCTCGACGAATTAAACTTTCTGGAAGGAGTTCGCTGGCTGTCCATTGGTGGCGGTTATAGCAGCTCCCGCTTTATTGTCGGCATCAGGCCCGATCCATCTGACTTGAAATAACTCTAGATAGAATGATTAACCGAAATTGACAGTTGTCGGTGTATTTCCGCTTCTGAAAGTTTGGCTGTTTGAACCGAATTAGCGATCACTTTTATCTTTTACGACGTAGACTTTGCCATGGAAAAAAGCTGGTCGTGTAACATTGAGGCGAAAGGGCGTTGGATTCGCGGGTTGATCGGATTGTTGTTAGTCGGATTAGCTGCCTGGCTTTGGTTCGCAAAAGACGATACATTTTGGGCGATCGGTTGCCTGTGCATTGGCCTGTTTTCGCTGATTGAAGCGCTTTGGGGTTGGTGTGCTTTGCGGGCATTGGGAATCAAAACTCCTTTTTAATTCAACAGGATTCTCAATCGGCAACCAGGTGCCTGCCCTGTCGATACAGGATAGAAAATACGAAACCTTCCGGCAGGATTCACTCGTATACTGTACATGGAGTTAAGTAATCAGGAGATAGCAGCGATATCAGACGAGATTCATGAGATAGAGGAAATGGTGTCCGAACTGGAGGAAGGTGCCCGGCTGGATATGCAGCCGAAGGTGGTTCGCCTGAAAATCATGGAATCGGCATTGAAGCGGGACTTTGTGGAAATGAACATGGAAACCGGAGCGGATCGTGAGACCGCGGAACACCTGTATTCGCAACTGGAGAAAGAGGCCGACTCACTCAAAGATGAAATGGATGCCCTGTCGCAGGGCAACCCGACTACAGTCTCTGCAGCGGCTGATGCCGTTTTTCGGGTGCTCGACAATTTGTCCGGAAAAATTTCTGCGAAGAAAAAAGAAATTAAAGAGGCCTACCGGGAAGGTTTCGAATCTTCCAGCAAAAAGTAGGCTCTGTTTTGAGCAACAAATTCAAGTTTCAATACCCCGGCGATACCTGAATGGCCTGTTGGCGCTGGAACATTTGAACCGCGTAAACAGTAGGCATCTGGTGGAATGTGGAGTCGCGAAACATTTTGGCTCCGCAGCCTACCGCCAGGGCTTCATCATCGAGTATGTTCTTTTTGTGCGGAGGCGATTTCAGCCAGACTTCAAACAGTGAATCAGCCAGTGACAGGGGGGTATGGACCACGATCTGCTTTCCTTCCGGAGTGGCAAAATTACCGCCGCCGAGAGGTCGAACGGATGTTCCCGCTTTGTATTTTATCCCAAAACCCTGGTTGATATTTTCTGCGATCACCGGGTTGGCGATCCCGTTCATACCGGCCCTTGAATTGGGTGTCGATTTTGCCCGGTCAAGCGAGTTGGTGTGACTGAAAAATTTTCCTGCCACCATATCGTCAGCATGCATCTGCGCGGCATTGGCGAGATGAGCCGAAATCACTAACGGGGATTTGCCGTTCTTTACTCTCGTTTCGTTGGTCACCATCGCAATGGCCATCTGAATTTGGGGGTAGTTGGGAGCGTCCCAGTTGATGGCTGTGTTCAGTGTCGGATTGGACCGGAAATTTACATTGAAGGAAGGAGTTATGTTTGTGGTCGGCGTAGTTGAGGGAACGGTGGAGTTCGGGTCTGCCGTGATGCCGGTTACTTTCGGGGCTGCACTGATTCCGTCATAGATTTGTACGATAACCATTCGTTTGGTGCCGTTATTGGATCCACCGGGCACCATCCGGGTTGCCAGACACCGAAATCTGTAGTTCATCCCGGCTACAACCTGAGTCGACACTTCAAGCGGGGTGTATTGTTCACTTCCGATATGGTTTTTGACTGCCTGCTTAAAAATGCTCAACGTCTGCACGTTGACCGGGCCGAAGGTTGAAAATCCACCGGGTAGAGGTTGGACTGGCGTTGTTGCCGTGCCTCCGATTCGTCCGGACCGGTCGATGGTGACTTTCTGGGTTGCCAGAGATGTGGCAACATACTGCCCCAACAAGCGGGTGCCCACTTTCAGTTGCCACGTGTTCTGCGGATGAGATTGCTGGCGGAAAGTTTTGTTGGGAGGAATGGAACCGTAGAGTTCCTGCGCCCCCGACGAACTCGTCAGATAGAGATTTACCGTCGAGCTGGACTGGTTCTCAAAATCAACGGAGACGGTTGACTGGCACAATCCGAATGCCGGAAAGAAGAGAAGTGATGAAAGTATGAGCAAAAAGCGATTGTAAGAGAGTAGAGATGTCATGGTGAAATTTTCAGAAACCAAATACTTCGAAAATAGAATTACTTCCGCCAGGAAGGACACGGCGACGGGAGTTGGTATTTGAATTGGTATTTCCCGGATTATACCGGTTGGTTTGTGATGGAATAATTCCGCGATTGGATGTGGTAGTATTACTTGATCGCGATAAGGGGGGCGTACTGCTTCCGGCTTTTACGGCCTGACCCAGCTGGAATTTTTGCACAGCATAGACGGAGGGCATATTATGAAATCCCGGGTCGCTGAAAAAGGCAATACCGCAGCCGATCTCTACCGCTGATGGGTCGAGGATGTTCGCTTTGTGGCCGGAGGACTCCATCCATGTTTTGAGTAGCGCGTCAGCCAGAGAAAGCGGGGTGTGGTTGGTCAGTCTGCGGCCCTGTAAGTCAGCGAATTTTCCTCCTCCAAGGGGACGGACCGAAGCACCCGGATTGTATTTGATACTAAAGCCCTGATTGATGTTTTCCGATATATTAGGGTTGGCGATCCCGTGCATTTGGGCTCTTCTCGCGGGATCGAATTTCGCGTGGTCTTTTGGATTGTTGTGACTGAAAAAATCGTAGGTTTTCATGTCTTCAGCGTGCATTTGGGCCGCGTTGGCGAGCGGGCTGGAAATGGCCAGTTCCGTTCTTCCGTTGCGTTTTCTGATTTCGTTGGTGACCAGAGCGATAGCCAGTTGGACGGATGCCTTATCCGGGGAACGCGAGTTGAGCGGCGTATTCAGAGCCGAATTGGACCGGAAATTGGCATACTGCGTATTCGCCGCCGGTGTCGCCGGGGGTGGTTGTTGAGTGGGGGAATCGGATACTTTGATTACCTCGACTTCGTAAGTTACGGTGGCATTGGAGGGAATCCCTTTGGAACCCTGAAATCCGTAGGCCAGTTTCGGAGGGATTCTTAATTTTGCTTTGCCGCCTTCTTTGAGCATGGCGATACCTTCATTTAATCCAGGTATCACTTTGGTGCTTCCCAGCTTGAACTCGTGAGCTCTTTTCTGATCTTTTGAATTGGCGAAGACGATTCCATTATCGAGCGTTCCTTTGAAGTGGACTTTGATATACTTACCATTGGATGCCTGTTTCCCGTATCCGGGGGATGTAATATCATATTCCAGGCCCGAAGCGGTTGTCTCCATACCGTTGGGTGATTTGGTAGTGGTAACCGGAGTCGGCGTGGCGGGTTTAGGCATGTTAGCCACCGTGTTTTTCGGAACAGGAAGCGGTTTTGTCACCGCAGGGGAAAGGCTGGCTACCGTTTGCGGCCGACGGGGTTGATTGGTTACCGTATCAGTTTTCCGGTTTACCCAGTTTAACAATTCCTGACGGCGCTCTTCCAATGGATACGGGCAGTAGGTTTTGAAATCAGTTTTCTCCTTGTTTGCCTCTTTGGTAATGTCGTCAATTTTGTTGTCAAAATTCGGGATGTTACTTCTTTCGCCGGATAGCTGGGTGTATCTCGCGCGAAGACGTTTGTCATTTGAGAGGATGATATTCCTCTGGTTCATCCAGTTACGGCGCTCCCGGTCATAAGCGGACTGGATGGTGGACATCCGCGCTTTCAATGTATTGATTTCCCCTATCACCTGCTGTCTCTGTTGTTCGATCAGCAGATTTCTCAGTTGGGTGTTGCGGTCCATCATCATATCGCTGCCTCCCCGGTTGGCGTTGGCCTGTTGGCAGTAGGGGCATTCGGGATTAAAGCGACCGATTTCCGCAGCGCAGCCCTGACAGGGCACTGGAGTCATCTGCTGTTGAACCATGGGTTGTGTAGGCACGAGCGTGTTTAACCGGGCAATCAGAGTTTGAATCTGACGGTTCAGATCATTGATTTGAGCCTGGGCATCTCTTTCATAGGTATTGAAACCATTGTCGAGAATTTCGAGTTGGCGGATACCGTCAGTAATCTGCTGGTTGATGTCAGCAATTTGGCCGGCGATTTCACTCTCTTTTTTCGCCTTCTCCATATCGGCGATCCGCTTCAATTCGTCTGCCTGGGTTTTGGCATTGTCAGTAATCTCACTTGCCTTACCACTGATGGTATCTTTTCCCCTTTTGTATTCGGCAAGAATCTGACCCTGGAGTGAGGCACTGATCGTTTGATCGTTTTGCGAATAGGCCCGGAGTGAGGCCGGGTTGTTTTCACTCCACGGTCCTTTCAAGACTCCGATTGCTTTTCCCATTACGAATGCAGTTTGGAGGTTGGCTTCGGTGGGTGCGGCACCGCCATAATGCGAGGTTGCGATTTGCTGAATGAATGCGGCGACTTTGGAGCCCTGGCGCTGTGCCATCAGCATCCATATATTCCCTTCGACGGCCCGGTCCCAGAAGATGTCATCTTTTTCTTTATGTACCGCATTGGCAAATGAAGTGGTGGAACTCGCCCAACTGATATTAAAATGCGAGAGGGCCAATGCATAGTCGAGACGGCAATCGTCCGGTTCCTCTTTGATTCCCTCAGAATGGTAGTAGGTGGAACTCTTTTTGTTCTGCCAACCGTCGCCGGTGGTGAGGATTTTACGAATCCAGTTTTCGAATTCCAGATTCCTCGGTTCCAACGCAAAAATCGTCGGGTCGGTGACCTGTCGGCTTACGGTGAACGCGCTACTGAATGCGATGTGATTTTCCGCAGTTACATCGACATTATAGGAGCCTACCGGCAGATCGGGAATTTTGATCTGTCCCATTGAGTCGGTAGTAAACGGCTGACTGAGTTGCGGCAGGTTTGCACCGGGGTCTTCCGGTTTGACGCGAACTCTGGCATTGGGGACCCGTTTGTCTGTTCCGGCCTGGAGCCTGGCAAGACGATCCACGTTGCTCAATCCGTCCATGTAGGAGGCATCAGCAGGGGCTGACGACATCAGGGTATCGACTGCATTTGTGGCGGGTTCCTCCTCGTCAAATCCGCCGCATGTCACGACGATTCCTGTGAAGTCGATGGTGGGACTCACATCTTTCGGGAAGAGTTGTATCTCCACCGAGATTCGATTGGTATCCACATTGACGGCTTTGCCCCAGCCGACAAAGCCTGCCGCGCTGGCCATCACATTGTAGGCACCGAGTCCGTCGGTCAATTCGGTCATAAACCGGCCCCGACTATCGGTGCTGCCTTTTTGTGCATTCGAGAATGACTTACCTATCGTTGTATTGATAAATGAAAGCGAAGCCTCGCCGATGGGTTGTTCGTCATGACTTATTACATAGACATCGATTTCCGGACGGATCTTTTCGAGCGAAACATCCAGAAACGTAACGTAATCCGCCAGCGCGGTCCGAACCAGGGAAACGCCTTCGACATAGCCGTCGAGTGTAGCTTTCGCCTGGTAGTTTCCGGGCGGTAAATCGGTAGTGGGAAAAGCCGCATACCAGTGCCAACCCTCCTCAAAGGCCATTTCCATTCCCTGCTCCCGGAATAATTCCGAGGAGTTCGGGTTTACCCCCAGGTATTCGATTTCCAGCGGGGGAGATTCATCCGAACCGCTGCCTTTCAGGGAGATGACAGGCTCTCCGCCCTGTTCCGAAGGGCCGCGCTCCACTCTGGTCAAAATAACAATATCGGTAACCGGAAGTGGCGGCGGCATGATTTTGAAAACAAAGTCAGCCTGCTTATTTGAGCCGGAGCCAATTATGAGGCGATTGGGATGAACCTGGTTTTCCCCGGACTCCGGTTCCACTGCGGCGACCCGCCAGCTCCCTTTCGGAACGGAAACGGAATATTGCCCGTTCTCCCCGGTCATCACCTTTATTGGGTTTCGCTTGCCTTCGCGTTGCACATAGACATCGGCACCGGGCACAGGGAATCGCTCCCCGTCCAGGTCTACCAGAACCTGCCCGGAAATTTCCCCGGGTGGTTCAGGCGGTTTGGGTGGTTCCGGAACGGGGCGGGCGAGGACGACATCATAAACATACACCTGGCTGGTTTGTTTCGGCAGTTCAAAACCCCGGCCTTCATCATCCTCGTAATCGCTGCCTCGCGGAGCCCCGACCCGGTAGGTATATTTTCCGGGTCCGAGTTTATCGAATTTATAGTATCCGTTGGCATTGGTCGTATTGCTGGCTACCATTTTTCCGTTCTCTGTAAATACCGACACCGTCGCACCATCAAGCACACCATCGTAGTCGCCCGCCATCGACTGGCCGGACACCCGTCCGTGAACTTTCAGTGAGTAGTCTTCTTTGGGCGGCGGTGGATCCAGGATCAGCGGGACCAGATCGGCATCGAACCAGGTGGAACCCACATCGGTAACCGTTTTGGTTTCGCTTTTGTCCTCCTTGTATTCGGTAAGAGAAATCATCGCTTCGACGTGGTAGTCGCCAACAGGGAGTTCGTTTTTGGCCTCGGCGTGATACCACTCGTAATAGGGTATATTGCCTGAAGAACGGGAAGTCAGTCCTGCTGTGACCAATTCCGCTTCTGTCTTGGGCCGGACTGTAGCGGGGTTTTTTTACCGGTAGAATCAGATACAAACGCCAATTCCGGCGCAACCCCTCCTGTGTTTTCCGTGCCGCCGAGCTGCACGGAGACAAGGGCATAGACTTCTTTGGTCATGGATTCGCTGGAGCTGGTTTCGAACTCAAAGTCGGCGCTCGTATCCGCACCTTCGCGAACGGTGAGGAAGTTTTGCTCCACTTTGGTTCCGTATTTTCCCGCCACGGCGGAAATCGCCCAGCGTCCTGTGGGAACCTGCAGTTCAAATTTTCCTTCCGCATCGGTGGTAACACTGTGAAACCCGGAGCTGTTTTCTTTTTTCAACGCTATCGTCGTTCCCTCAAGAGGTCGTGTTTCGTCGTTCTCCTTCAGAATCACAGTTCCGACGACTTTGCCGAATTGCATTTCTTCGACGTCTTTGGCGAGGACCCAGTCCAGCACCTGGAATCCGCTGTTGGCTTTGACCTGAATGCCGCGGTTCCCTACTTCTTTGTCGTAGTCAACGGCTTCGATTCCGAAGGCAAAATTACCTCCGCCGATTTTCTCGATCCGATAGTAGCCGTTTTCATTACTGGTTGTTTCATGGATGACTTCCCCGGCTTCATTCATGACCTGAATTTTTGCATCCTTAACGATTCCCAGATAGTCACCCTGTTTGCTTTGACCACTGATCCGGCCGTGGATACCGGTCATGAGCGCTTCCGGCGGAATAACCGGTGGTGTGGGCAGATCGAGAGCCAGATCAACATCATACCAGGTGGAAAGGCCGTGAACGACACTTTTCGGTCGGGAAACCTGGTCGGGAAACCCTTCGCGGGTTGCGCTGACCCGGTATTCACCTGCGGAGAGGGGATTGGCGGGATCCGCCTTGTACCATTCATAGACACCCTGGCCATGTCCTTCCTGCAGGGCGACTTTTCCGTGAACCTGATCGCCGGTTTTGGTATTCACAAAATGAACCGAAGGGCTGATGCCCGGTTCGGCTTCACTTCCCTCCATCTTTACCGAAATAAGAGCGTAGACCTGATCGGCCGGTTTGGTTTGGATCGCGACTTCTTTGGAAAATTCGAAATCGATGTGCTCGGACAATTCACCCCCAAGAGTAACGACTCCACTGTACACTTGCGGTTCAAATCCGGAAATAAACGCGGAGACCCGCCAGTCTCCGGCGGGCAGGTCAATCGAGAATTTCCCCTCTGCATCGGAACCCTCACTGATCATAATTCCCCCGGATGTTCTCCGGGCGGAAATCAGCACGTTTTCGATCGGCTTCCTGTTCTCCCCGTCGATCCAGTGAGTGGTACCGGTGAGTTTTCCGGTTTGCTCAACAAAATTAGACGGTTTTGAGAGAACGTAATCCTGCACATAGATCGCGTTGTCTCCCGGTATTTCCAGGCCGCGCCCTTCATCCACTTCGTAGTCGGGGGCCGTGATTTTGTATTGCCAGTTTCCTTTTTTCAGGCCGGTGAAAGAGTAGTAACCGTTTTCGTTGGTCGTTGCGGTTTTCTTTTCGCCGCTTTGCCCGGTCAGCTCAATCGTTGCGCCGGTGATGAGGCCGACGTAGTCGCCTTCCAGGGTCTGCCCGCTGATCCGGCCACTCATGGTGACCTCCTGCGAGTAGAGAATCCCCGGCAGGAGAAGAAATATATAAAGTAATCGTTTCATACCGTTTTCCGGTTCGGGGTTGTTATCTGAAGTCCGGCACGAGACGAAGGCCGAATACACCGAGCGAGTCGGTCGGATTCGCTCGCGATGTACCCATCACAAGGGTAACAGTGACAGTGAAATTTCCTCTATTTCCCGGTATAGTTTTACGCGCCTGATAAGTTTCTAAAGGCAGAGCCCCGGTGAGGTTTAGAGCGGAAGTGCCGACGTCAACATTTACGGCCGCTGGCACTGATGGCGGATAGTTCGCCGCAATGGTAGCCGCATTGACCGGGCCGACCTGCAACGTGTCCAGCGCATCAAAATCGATCGGAATATCGATCGGAAACATTCCGACTGCTCCGGTATTGGCCACGGGGCGGGGAACGACAACCGGTGCTTCGTTTTCAATTGTAAAAAACTCATTTGGAGTTGTGTTGTTCACGTTATTGATTGCGGGTTGACTCAATGGGGTAGGTACTCCGGCACCTCCCGCCTGGCTCAAAGATACCGAGATACCGAGGTCAGCAGATCCACCCGGTAAACTGTTGTTGCCGATAAAGCCGTAGTGTCCGAGAAGCCGGAAACCTTTTATTGTCGCCAGCTTTTGCGAAGCGTTGGGGTGATTGGTATAGGGAATAGCTCCTTCAAAAACCATACGCACCGCGCGACCGCCGGTGGAGCGGGCCGAGCTGTTGAAAAAGGCGGCATTCGGGCCGAAGGTAAAACCGGTTTCGACAGATTCAAATTTTGCGCCGCCCATCGCACCATTGGTATTGCCAAACAGTTGAAACGCCGGCGCTACACTTCCGGCGAGAGGCCAGCCGGTTCCCAGCTGCGTCGAAAACGGAGCAGGAAAAGCGAAAGCATCAAGACTTGTTTTGGTCCATGTCCCGGCATTAGGTCCGGCTACCGGGGATGTGGTAAAACGGAAAGTGCTGTAGTTGCCTGAGGCGATTCCACTGCCAGGGCCCCGCCGCAAGGTATAGATTCCTGTTTTGGTATTATCGAAAGAATTCGCCGGAAACAACGGCATCATCGCTCCCAGGGCAGCACCGCTGATGGCCTGAGGAACAGCGGCACCATTCATGGCTGTAACATGAGCGCGGACATAGAGCTCATGATGTTTTCTACCCGGTGGCAGGACGATTCCCAGAGCCGCTGTTTTCGGATCGGCGATCGGCGGTAGAGGTATGGTTGCCTTCCCTCCCGTAAGTGTGGCTGCTCTGGTGATGGTAGACACAGGCTGTCCGGGGAGAATAAAACCGGGTTGATCCGGTAAACAGGCCAGAAGATTGACCCGGTATTGGGGCACGGCCGTTGTCCCGGTGACGTTGAAAGTAATCACCGGCGTCTGTCCCACTCCAAGTCGTGTTGTGGAGCTGACAAAATTTACATTCGAAATCGTGACAGTTGTTGACGTTGGATTTGTGGTGGAGGAAGGATTCACGAAAGGCTTCACGATGTTGTTGAGAAGGCTCAACAGATTGGTGATTTGCCCGATAGTGGTACCCGAGTTTCCTCTCGATCCCGGATTAAATGGATTGAATCCACCACCGCCTGTGCCGCCAGGAATCCGATTTGTGTTCGGCGGGATTTTGCCGCCGATAATCAGAGAGTTTTGAGTTATCCCCGCATCGCTGCTATAAGGAGTGACCAGTCCACCTTGACTTTTCGCGACAAGATCTTTGACATCATCCGGGAGATTTAAACCGTGAGCAGGGTTATCTACCTTATTTTCCGGTTCGAGCGGATCGGGAAGTTCGGGGATGGTTGGCCCGACAAGGAGACCTCCACCCGGGACTATGTCAGTTCCTCCCGGCCCGATTGGCTCCGGAATCTTGGGTCCTGGAATGATAATATCCTCCGCGGGAACTACCGTGCCCGATATCCAGGCGTATTTTTCATCCGGCTTTTCGGTATTTTTCACCACTTCACCAGTTCCGTTGAGGTGCGCGGGCGGGATCAGCCAGAATACACTGAGAGCCCGCCGGTCGTCGGCATTGTTTTCGCTGTCGTAAAGCGGTGCGCCATCAGCGATGATGGAGATCCGCTGGAGTTTTGCCCGGTCCGGCACATCGTCGAAACGCTCTTCGTTGCCGATGACACCGACTCCGATTTGGTTGAGGTCATCCTGCGTAACGGGGTTGCTGGCGAGAAAATCTTCGGAGAGACGGAACTTTTGCGGTTCTGATTTGTTGCGGAAAGGATCTCCTTCCGAGGTGAGAAGAAACTTGCGGTTGCCGGCGATGAAGAAGACCGGATTCTTTGTTCCGGGCTGCTCTCCGCCACCGGCGATCAGGGTGATCTCGACATCATTGACCTTTTGGCCGGATACCGGTGCGACCTGGAAGCCCTCTGCGTTCTCGGTAAACCAGGGGGAAATCCCTTCGGTCTGTTGGGCGAGGGTTGTCAGAGGAGCAGTATTTTCGGCGATTTTGGCTTTCTTCGTCTCCAGCTCGGCTTTGTCGGCCGGCATGGCGAGTCCGGTGTTTACGTATGCCTCCAGATTTTCAATTTCGTTGAGTAGAGCCTGATACTCCGGCGAGGCATCATCGATTTCATCCTGAGTGCTGTTTAACAAAACAGCCGGCATCAGATTTACGGAATCATTCTCTGCGAAAAGTTTATCGTTTACTTCGATTTTGTATCCCGCCAGTTCCCAGCCGGTGCTGCCCTGGGAGGCGAATCCGATCGACTGAAGATCTCCCGCTTTCAATCCGGACATCAGTTGCGGAGTGGTGCCCAGCTCGTCCTGACCGGGAATCTCCCGCGCAACGAATTCAAAGGTCGCCGATTCCCCGGGTTCGATTTTGTTGATACCGCGTTTGATCGAGCTTTCCTGCGGAAACGCCGCGAAGGCCGGTTCCCGTGAGTCGCCACCCACCGGATAGAGTCGGAAAGGGAAGCCGACGCCGAGGTGGAGATTGACCTGTTCCTCCAGAGCTTCGCCTTCTGCTCCGACGGTTATGGTTACTTTTATGGTATCGACCGGCTCGTCAGCCGGGATTTCGCCCATGGTAAAACCGGTCAATTCCTTCGGCGGTGCCGGCTCGTCAACAATCTCCCCGGGCGTTACGATTGGCGGAACTTCCCCTGCACTGCCTGGTAACGTTGATAAATATTTGGTGCCGACAACAGCACTACCTCCGCCTACTACCGCGGCGATTGCCGAGATGACAGAAAGCAATCCGATCGATACCTTGGCGATTTGATTCCGGTGTGTGGTATTACGTATTTTCATTTTTCGATGAGAGAAATTTTTTCAGTTAGTAGCAGAAAGCGTTGTTTTTGAGCGAAACCGGCCAAACTTTTCGAGAAAACTGTGCGGGAGCCGATATGGGGACTCATCGGGCCGAAAGGAATGTTGTCGGAATTTTTGGCAAATTCCGCTACGTGCCGGGTCTCTATGGAGACTGTACCCTGTTGAATGGCGGACTGTACCCTGTTGAATGGCGGACTGTACCCTGTTAGGTCGGCGCGTCCGGCGGGATCGGTATAGTTCAGTTTGTGGTGTTGACTCATTTTTTATACCGGTACGGAGCCAAAGGATGGAAGTGCCCGGAACTTCCGCTCTGATGAACTTATCTGAAGGGAAGAAAGTGCCGGGGATTGATCACTTTCAAGACGAATTCTAACCTCAACGTTACGAAGGAGTCAAGACGGATTGAGAGCTATTCACGTGTATTGGCGGATTGTGTACAAAAAAAGGCGACCTGTTGGTCGCCTTTCCGAATTTGGTGCGAAATATTGAGTAATGTTACACTTCCATTTCAGCTGTAGCGCCGCGGTAAGTGATCGTCCTCATTTTCTTTTCGTCTTCGACGTGGAGTGGAGTCTCCATGGTCTGACCGCGATACTGAACGCGGCGAGTTCCCTGCTGTTGCTCAAGCTGGCTGACACGCTGGTCACTGAGTTCGGACATTGGGCAGCTGGCTCCACGATAGGTAATAATAGGATCTTTCATAGTAGTGTATTGGTTTAAAGGTTGTTAAAACTTTCACCATTCATATTGGCAATTCCCGTGCCAGGTGTAAATGATAAAACGTAACCAACTTGAAATTAACTGATTATGAACTTTTTGGTCTTTTGGTGTATTTCGAAAAAATCCCGATTCGGGAAATATTTTCCCGGCGATTGATAAAAAATTTACCACTTGGCGGCGATTTTTGAAATGCATCGTTGCACTTGCATCTGATTCTGGAGAAGTTGTGTCAGAATGCGACTTTCGATCACTCACGACACAGTTTTTCACTACAGTTTGCCGGCCCGCTCCAATATCAATGAAGTGCGCCTGGCTCCCGAAGAGAACGATCGACAGAATCCGGGCGGACTGGAGATTATTGTAGATCCCGAACCGGAAACGGGTCTGAGTCCGTCGCGCGATTTATTTGGAAACCTGGTCCACGCCTTCGAAGTAGAGCGAAAACATCCTCAACTGCGGATCACGGCGAAGTCGGATGTGGAAACGATCTGCGGGAAATCGATGGCTGTCGAAACGCAGAATTTGTCTTTCGACAATGTAAAGGAAGTGAAATCCGATGACAGTGTGCACGAATATCTCGTCGACAGTCATTATGTAGCAAAAAGCCCCGAAATATGGAAAGAAGCGATTGATGTATGTTTTGAAAGTGAACAGACATGGGGATGTATCGCGAAGAATTTGAGTGATCATGTATTCACAACCTGCCGGTGGGAAGCGCAACTCATCCACCGGGCTACGACGGCGGCAGAAGTGCAGCAAGACCGGATCGGTACCTGCCAGGATTTTGCGCATCTACTGATCGGGATGTGTCGATCAATCGGAATTCCCGCTCGCTACGTGAGTGGCTATCTGTATGATCCGGGCCTGGATCATGGCAGTGCCGCTTCCTTTACCGGAACAAATGTCAGTCATGCGTGGGTCGATTTTTATGCTCCGGAGGTAGGCTGGGTGGGGCTGGATCCCACCAATCACTGTTGGGTGGATGAAAATTATGTTTCTGTAGCAAAAGGCCGCGACTACGGTGATGTCGCTCCGGTTCGGGGCAGTCTGCTCGGCGGCGGGCCGAAGCGCTCAATGGATGTGCATGTCGAGGTAAAGCAACTATAGGGAATGAAAGGCAGGTGGTATTATATACTCTATTTTGTGCCGGTGATTCTGGCAACGGGCGCTGCGATTTGGCGGACTTCCCTGACCTGGGTGCCGGTCGAAGCGGTTGTCGAGTCCACTGCGATCCGGAAAACCCGTCCCGGAACTCCCGCGTGGTCGATCATTGCCACGATCAACTATGAGGCCGAGGGCAAAAGTTTCCGAAAAGAGCACGTAGATGTTTTTCATGACGCGGACCGTGCCGTGACTGAAGCGGAAAAAGGGAAATGGCCTTTGGGAAGGGGATTCACAGTCTACTACCAGCAAAACAATCCGGCTCGATATTCTCTTCTCCCGGACGGAAATGCAGAGGTGTGGGTCGTACTCACTGTGCTTTTCTGTATAGCGTATTTTCTCGTGCTGCTGCCGTTCTATATCGCTTCACGAAGGTGATTTTTCTATTTCACCCATACCGCCGGGCTCATACCAAATACATACCGTTCCAGAACGGGGGAATCAGGTTGATAGGGCGGCATCATCGGCCACCAGGGATCGGCTATCCCCGGCCCGGTAGCTACCGCACAAACAAAATCGCCTTTTTGCAGAGGAGTGGAAAGGGTGGTGGTAAATTTCACCCCGCCGCGGGATGAATTCTCTACTTCAATATCTGATACCAATTCCCGGTTTCGAAAAACCCGCACCCGGTTGACCTCAGTCCATGACGGGCCGAGCACAGAGATATCGATTTTATTTCCCGATAACTCAAGAGTAGTAAGCAGGCCGAAGCTTACCCACGTCTGCCCGGAAAGTATAGATTCAATGGCGGCTGTAGCATCCAGTTTCGAAGGGTCGCTGTCGTCCGGTACTTGCAGATAGGTTCGGCCCTGTCCCGGTATAGCAAAGTTTACAGTATGGCTGTCGCTCGAACCGACTGCAGCGATTTTGTGGCCACTCAAAAGCAGCGCGAACCAGTCATCAACCAGTTGCATGGGATCGGTCTGGGTCGCCCCTGAGTTGATGACCTCCATGGCGTTGGCGAGTAATTTCCGGCCGTGAAGAAACGTTCCCCGGTCTGCATCGAAATTATCCGGGGCGAGCGGAGTGAATTTGCGGTGGACATCGCGACCGTGGTTCAGGACACAAATCTTTACTTCGGGTGTAGCAAAAATATTGGTAAAAATCCTGTCCCAGTCGCGCAGCTTGTGTACCGCTGTGGGTGCATCGGGACGTACCGGGAAACTGTTGAAGTGCCCCAGCGATGTGGTTACTTCACATCCTGCGATAGAGGTAAACCAACGGTCCGCCCCGATTCGTTTGGCCTCCGCCGCATAGTTGATATGTTTGTCATGTGCCGTAGAGACCGGTATTTCCACTCCTTCACCGGCGGCGGAGATGAGTCGCTCCGTCAAAGTGCAGTCGCCGTGGCGGTCGAATTCGAAAGTATGCAGGTGGGTATCGCAAGCCGCCAGTCCGGGAGTGTCGACTTCCCGTTCGATGGCCAGATCCACAGTTTCTTCTTTGATATTAGCTATATCAACCGAGGCAAGGCTGTACTCAAACCCGCGACCGCAATAGATCCGAAAGCGTTTTCCCGGGTCCACGAATACCGTCGCCTCCCCGTCGAGAGAGTAGATAACGCCTTCGCGGACTGCGATCCGGTCGTCGGACTCCGCCCCGATGAAAGCGAGCGCCCCGGTTTCCTGATCGACAACCGTAAAGCGACAGGGCAGGGCTTTGTTGGATGATTTATCTATTGCGCGCATTGTCAACTTGCCACTCAGGTCGGGTAGAGATCTATGGTATCCCCGATTTTTTCTGAGCCGGTCTGAAGTTTCCGGATCGATTTCAAAGCGCGTCGTCCACAGCGCGATATCACCTACCTCTATATCATCAGGAACAGAGGATTCGCTGTAGATTTCCAGGGTGTTCTCTTTCTCCTTCAAGAGTCCTTCCGGAATATCGAAGCCGGATTCGAAGTGGTTGTGATCGCGAATCAGAGAGCCGATGGATTGACCGTTCAGCGAAGCTTTCCAGGTTTGTTTGGTTCCTTTCTGACGAAAAGTGAGGACGATATATTTCCCGGGATTTTCGAGATCGAACTGTATTTCGAGGCGCTGCCGCCCGGGTTTTTCCGGGTAGTGAGACCATTCCCGGGGCTCCGCATTTCTGATATGGTGAAATTCCGGATCAATTTTCAGCGAATCTCCGAAGGAATATTGAGCAAAAAACGAAAGTAGTCCAAGCGCAGCGGCGAATTTCCTCATCCTTCACTAATCACGGTTCCGGAGGAATCTCTACCCGCGTATTCCGGTGAGATAGCTCTTTGCGTCCGGATCGGTTGCAGAAGTAAACAGTGCGTCGGTGGCCCCGGTTTCGACGATAGTGCCGCTACCGCCCCGCACCCAGAAAACAGCGAGATGATCTGCGATCCGCCTCGCCTGGGCGAGATTATGAGTGACGATCACCACGGTAACGCTGCCGCGCAGGGAGGAGATCAGGTCTTCAACCACGCCGGAGGCGTGCGGATCCAATGCGCTGCAGGGTTCATCAAAGAGAATCACTTCCGGGTCGAGAGCCAAAGCTCTCGCTATACAAAGCCGCTGCTGTTGACCGCCTGAAAGATTGGCGGCACTCCGGGAGAGGCGGTTGGAAACCTCGTTCCACAGACCGACTCTTTTGAGGGAATCTTCCATGCGATCTGTAGTTTCGAGTTTAGAGAAGCCATGCTCCCGCAGCGGAATTTCGAAATTCCGCCGGATCGACTGCGGAAAGGGGTTGGGTTTTTGAAATACCATTCCGACCTTTCTTCTCAGGGATAAAACATCACAGCCGGGAGACAGGATGTTTTTACCGCCGAGAATCATTTCGCCGGTAGTTTGGCATCCCGGTATCAAATCGGTGAGTCGGTTTAGACTCTGGAGGAAGGAACTTTTTCCGCAACCGGAAGGTCCGACCAGTGCCGTGATGTTACCTTTTTGTATCGTCAGGTGAACATCGCGCAGAGCTGCGAAGTCGTCATAGTTTATCGACAGATTCTTTACTTCGATGAGTGCAGATTCTTCAGCCATAGTTCAGAGAAAAAGTTCGTCAGGAAATTGATAAGCAAAAGGGCGATCAATAGAACCAGAGCACTGGCGGAGGCTCCCTGGGCTCCATTGGGAATATTCATAGCAAGGTCATAGATGTGCACGGAAATTGAGCGCCCCGAATCGAGCAGGGAATCCGGAGTGCGAGTGGCGTATCCGCTGGTAAATATCAGAGCTGCCGTTTCGGAAAGGGCTCGCGCTGTGCCTATGGTAATGCCTATGACAATTCCGGGGGTTGCCCCTGGTAGAAGAACCCGCAACAGGATAGTTGTTTTAGTCAATCCCAGGGCGGTAGCGGATGATCGCAAGTGGTCGGGTAGTGCTTCCACAGCGGCGACCGTGGTGCGAATCAATACCGGAAGAATCATACAGGCCAGAGTCAGTCCTCCGGAAAGTATAGAAAAACCCAGCCCGAGGAAGCGGCAGAAAAATGCCATACCAAAAAGTCCGAACACAATGGAGGGAATGGTGGCAAGGAGGTCTACGGAAGCTCTTAACCATTTCCTGAATCGATTTTCTCCATTTTCCGTTAGATAGAAAGCGACTCCAAGGCCGGGAGGAATCGCTGCGCCCAGGCAACAAAGTACTATCAGGAAAGTGGAGTGTAAAACCGGGGCGATACCGCCTGCCCGCCCTGACTCCCGAACTGCATCGGTGAAAAATCCGGGCGAGATCCTTCCCGCACCCAGCTTTACCAAATCGTAAACGATCCAGAGCAATGGGCCGATGCCACACAGAGCGGCTAGACCGCAAATTATTCCGAAGTATAGATCGCCGTTTCGTTTTGACCTTACCATTGCGACGCTCCCTTTCTGATTCGAACAAGTAGAAACAAAGCGGTCATCAACACGAGGACCAGTCCGGCGGCATAGAGATAGGATTTGTGCTCTGCAGTAGCATAGCCCATTTCCAGGGCAATGGTTGATGTCACCGGACGGACGGGATCAAATACACTGTGAGGAATCTGAGCGATGTTTCCGCATACCATAACTACGGCCATCGTTTCGCCGATAGCTCTGCCGAGTCCCAGTGCGCAGCCTGCGGCTATTCCTTTCCGGGCGGTTGGTATCGCAACCTGAAGAATTTGCGCAGGTCGGCTCAACCCCAGTGCGGCTGCCCCTGCCATGAGCGAAGGGGAAATCGCAGTGAGTGCGGATTTTGTCGTGAGCGCGATGGTGGGCAGAATCATTAGGGCAAGAACAATCCCGGCGGCGAGGAGACTCTGGCCGGGAGGATGATACCGGTTGATAAAAGGAACGATGACCGACAAGCCCCAAAATCCAAAGATAACGGAAGGTATTCCGGCGAGTAACTCGAGAAACCGGTCCTGCCATTTTGCCAGGCTTTCCGGTGCATAAAATACCCGGAAAATCGCTCCGCAAATCCCGACCGGGACCGCGAGAATCGCTGCGAGGAGTGTAATGAGAACGGAAGCGAGTAACATCGAAAAGATCCCGAACTGAGGATCTCTCTCTGAACCGGGTTGCCATTTTTCATCGGTGAAAAAGGCGGAGATTTTTCCGGAGAAAATCGTCGGGGCGGCTTCGATGGAAAGGAAGAGCACGATTCCGAGAACCAGGGCTCCGCAAAGCAGCGCCGCTGCATTCAGCACGAAGCTGAGGACTCTGTCACTTCGCAACCGGGACATAAAGGTGCGACTCGATGATATCCCGGGTCTCTTCCGATTGAAGGTAACTGAGGAACTCTGCGACCAACGGGGAATTTTGACCGCCGCTAACCAGAAGCAGCGGCCTCGTGATGGGGAATTTTCCCTGCGCTACCATAGCTGGAACGGCGGGGATTCCATCGGATTCGAGAAGTCGGATCGGAGTTCCGTTTTCGATTTCACTCAAAGCCGCGCCAATTGAGACATAGCCAATCGCGCCGGGATTACCCGCTACCGTTTTGATCGCCTGCTGGTTTCCGCCAACAATTACATCCGCTTTGATATCAGCGGAATCCAGTCCGGTGTATGCCAGAAATACTTCGAGAGTGCCTCTGCCGTCCGCCTTGTTTGTCACCGTAACCGGGCCGGTGGTTCCGCCTACGCCACTCCAATTGGTGATTTCTTTTTTGTATAGTTGGATGACTTGCTCACGGGTCAGCCCTTTCAGCTCATTTTGCCGATGCACGATCAACCCCACTCCATCGATAGCGATGCAGGTTGCGGAGAGATCTTCCTCTCCCGTGTTCAAATGTCGGGAAACCATTCCGAGATCGGCGAGGCCCGACTTCGCATCGGAGATACCGCGAGATGAACCGCCGGTTTGAACGTCGATCCGAATGCCGGGGTTGTTTTCTTCGAAGCGTTTCGCGGCATCTGCCACTACGGGTGCAACGGTTGTCGATCCGGTAATCACGACAGATTCGACCATTTGATCCGAGCAGGACACCAAAACGAAGCTGATCAGAAGAACGGAAAAATGGCAGATAGATCTTCGTCGGGTCATGAAAGTTCAGAAATCGGAACACTCACGATTTTCATTAGTTGCGTCGTGGCGCAACTGTTATTTTCTCTCTGTTGACGTATCGGGAAACTCGAAGGAGCAGCAGCCGAGGTTCAGGATGCCGGTTCTTGACTGACCGTTCTGGATCGAGTCGCGCAAGTCTTCAGCGACGGAAAGGAGTTTGTTTCGACCCACTTTGCAGGTTTTCAGGATACCCACTTCTTCGAGGACGCTGGAATGCCGCGAAGCATTGTAGTTGGAAATGCCAATGGTTTCAGCGAGCTGGCCGAGAGTCATCGGTTCAGGGGCGGAAATAAGGACTTCCACCATCTGCCAACGGGTGTCGTCAGAAAGTGCTTTGAGATATGCCTGGCACGGGCCGCTAGCGGATTCCATTTCGGGGACAGGCTACGCCAAAGTTTCGGGAAAGTCGATGACATCACAAAAAATGAATAATCAGTCGGCTGGTTCGTCAGTAATCAGTCACACCGACAAATTTTCGTCGCCTACACACACTCACAGCAAAATCTTACCAATGAAGTTTTCTCTTTCAAAAATCTCCCTCCTCGCCGGAATCGGTTTGATCGCGGCGGGAACCTCTGCCGCTTACGCCCAGTGTAATGGCGGTTACCAGTGCAGTCCCGGATTTCAAAGCAATCCCGGGTATGGAGGCGGTGTTTACTACGATGGTGGTGCACCGACTTCTAACACCTCCGGATACAGTTGGGGGCCGGTCTACAACACACCGGTGCAGGGGAATTCGGGATACTACGACAACCGCAATTATCAGGACTTTTACCAGCCGGCGAGTCCCCCGGTTTACGGCGTTTCAAGTCAGCAGGAATGCCCCTGTGGAGAATGCGCTGCACCGGGGGACACTGGAATTACCTACGCCGCTCCGCAAAGTGATATCGAAAGGCGGCTTTCCTATATAGAGAAAGTTCTCACCTATATCATTAGTTTCCTCGGCCTCGACGATGACTTTGAAAGATCGACCGGGGCAACGGCCCAGGTGGCTCCCCGGGCTGCTGATTCGTCCTGCGCGGATTGCGCTAGTGGTTCTTGACGCTAAAATCGACCTCTCAATGGGTCCATTGAGAGGTCGATTTATCTGTTTTAATTCTTCTCCCCCAACTGAGTCGCCCTCTCCGTATCCGGAGCGGGCGATTTTTTGTGACTACATCATTCGAGTCTGCCGTTTCCTGAAACAGCAAATGAGAGTGAGCCCTGGATAGCAAAAGAGAGACTGAAAGGTGATAAAAAAGGCTGTCTCGTTTCGTATCGGCGACTTTCCCGGGGTACTTTGAGAATCTAAGCTCGACCTTTTGCGCGTGACTCGGATTCGATTTCCATTAGAGTATAGAGCGTTTCGCAATGTGGTCACCGTCCTGCATGCATCAATTGTTTGTCCGAAAGAAGGCGCTTAAAATTTTCAATGAGATCCATTTTTCATCTACTGGGAGCGACATTTTCAATGGTTTTGGTATCTTGCTCCGATACCCAACCATTGGGAGAAACCGGCAAGGATGTGTCCGGGGCTTCCCGGCGGATTGAGGTTCTTCCCTTAGATACATGGACTGAGGTTGCCACTGATTCCCCTGCGGTCGTCGAGGCAGTAAAGTGGGCGGGTGGGGCGCCCGGGACAGTTACAAAGGCGAGAGTGAAAGTAACCAGTAACCTTGAATACTTCGAAACGACACGACTTGATAAAGGGGTGGCTATTACGGAAAAAACTGCGAGACATCGCTGGAAAGTCGTCAAAGTGCCTGATGAACCGGGCGAGTTGGGTATAATTGCCCCCAACCACGATACGTCTCAATACCAACTGCTTGGCCGAAATATCGTTCGCACGCCGGGTGGTTTGGACAGCAAAGGACAATAACGCCAGTGCAACCCGCTCCCCGTTTCGCACTGGTGACTTTCAGGCGGCGAGTGCAGCCACCGTATCCGGATACCGGCATGGCCTCCAATCAGCCACAAAAAAAGCCTTCGGCGGTGAACCGAAGGCCTCTTTGAAATGTCAGGCTGAGCAGCCGGTTGGCTTAGAGACTTTTCAACTTGTTGATGATGTCGTCCTTCATCATGATGCCGGTTTTGGTCTCTTTGACTTCGCCGTCTTTCATGAAAACCAATGTGGGAACGGCGCGGACGCCGAACTTCATCGCCAGGTCCCGCTCTGCCATTACGTCGACTTTGGCCACTACGGCTTCGGCTCCGATGTCTTCGGCCACTTCATCGAGAACCGGGGAAAGCATTTTACAAGGCCCGCAATGCTCAGACCAAAAGTCGATTATTACAGGGACAGATGCGCCTTCGGCTGCTTCTGCAAAGTTATCAGTTGTCAGATTTACGATGGATTCGTGTGCCATAATATTGGATGTAGAAATTGGATTAGTTGTTGTTGTGCGAAAGATTTCACCTTTCTGCGAATTTTCCAGAGAAAGGCTTTGTTTTTCGTCTGGTATGACGACGTTTCAACAGGCCTCTTACATGGGAAAAGACACAAAAAAACTGCACCGGTAACCGGATGCAGTTCTTTTAGGAAAATGCCGGGGTCGGACTTACCCGCCTGATGACATCATCTTGGTCATCACTTCAAGGGCGAGAACCCCTGCCGACATTAGGAAAACAATGATAGCGAATAACATA
>JARGOZ010000092.1 GCA_029213025.1 Verrucomicrobiales bacterium | reverse complement strand
AACCTACACCCAAAATCCTTTTGGTTCCGGCTCTGCCGGTCTAGGGTACAGTCCAGGACCAAACAGGGTACCGTCACCGGAGTTTTTCGGATCAGTATTTCACGATGTTCGTTCTTCCATCGCCACAGCGATAATCGAAAAATCATCCGGGAGCTCCCCGTTTTTCAGCTCGCAGTTCTGTCGCAGTTTCCCAGGTACAGTTTCGATCGGTATATTGATTGATCCTTCGATCTCTTTGAATCCGCAATATTTCCAAACTCCATCTGTCATCGCATAGACTCTTCCGTTCGGATTCTCGCAGTGGAAGAATGTCGCGAACCCGGAACCCGCTCCAATCACCGGTTTGATTTTCTGTCTTTCCGTCAGATCCAAAATAGACAGGCCGTCGTGGAAAAACAATTTCGAGTCACCGACTGAACCTCCGGTCAATGAACTCTTATCAAGCGCAAAGGCCAGAAGCGCTGTCCGGCCATCGCAGACATTTCCAACCACCGAATCTGTTTCGCGAAAAATCCAGTCCCACGTCGAAGGAATCAACAACTCCTGCCACGACCGGTCGTGACAAAATCTCATCGCAGTTTCGCATGCCGTCCTCGATGCCTTGAGCCCGTCAGGGTAACCTCCGGCTCCGTCCGCTATACAAACCAGAAGTCGATTTTCTGCCGACGGATGCATCGAGTATAATATCCAATCTTCGTTTTCCGAATGGTCTTCGCCCGCTTCGGTATATGGAAAAATTCGCATCTGATTGGTAAAAAAGTATAACCCGGGTGCCCGCCAGGAGACAAATCAATTACCGGTGTTGAGACTCGATATTGTCACGATTCCGGTAAGTGCAAATTGGCGATTTCTTTTGCACGCCGATACTTTGCCCCTTTATTGCATCGATGTCCGATGAACGACTATCCAGCATTCGGGAAAAAGGAGTACTCACTTTCTGGGGCGTTCGCGGATCGATTCCCACGCCCGGTAAAAATACGGTGGTTCATGGCGGCAATACCTCCTGTGTGAGTGTCGAGTATGGCGATCACATTATCATTCTCGACGCCGGAACGGGCATCAGAAAACTGGGCTCAGAAATCCTGTCCCGGTCCAAAGACTTAACTCCGAAAAAGGGTCACATTTTTATCACCCATTATCATTGGGATCACATCCAGGGATTGCCGTTTTTCAGTCCGGCGTTTGATCCCGGAAAACGGTTTCGAATCTGTGGCGAACCTCGCGAATCGATGTCACTGCAAAGAATTCTAGAAGGCCAAATGCATGTGCCTTTTTTCCCCGTGGAAATGGATTCAGTGTTTGCCGCCGACATTGATTTTACACCGCTCGCCTGCGACGAAACATTTTTCATCGATCCGGATATCCCGATCCATCTGACTCCGTTTCGAGCTTTTCATCCCAACCTCGCTCTCGGGTTTCGACTCAATGTAAACGGATGCAGGATTTGTTACCTGCCGGATAACGAGCTGGACAAGTCGATCGATCAAAGCCGGATTTTTGATGCCATTTACGAAGCCGACATTTTGATCCACGATGCCCAGTTCACCCGGGAAACGGTGGCCAATTGTAAAAGAGGGTGGGGGCACAGTGCCTTCGAAGATGTGGCCGAGCTGGCCCGGGAAGCGAAATGCAAAAAGCTGTTTCTGTTCCATCACGATCCGGATGCCAAAGATTCGATTCTTGAAGAACGGCAGCTCATCGCCCAGGAAATTTTCCCGAATACAACCACCGCTCACGAAGGCCTGTTTGTCCGACTTTTCGAAGGAAACGGCTCTCCATCAACCTAAGAAGCTGATCATAATTTCCATAAATAATATAGACATGGGAATTATTAACTGATACATTGTTCCCGGTAATTATACGGGAATGGCAAAATCGATCCTCAGATCAATCAGAAGTAAACTGGTTCAGGGTGCAGATTCAGGAGATGGCTCCGATGAAATCGGAAAGCGGATCGCTGATGTGGCAGCCGTGTTTCCGGAGGACACACAGATTGTTCCGGCCGAACAGATCGATCCCGACTGGTGTTTTGAAATTACCCTTCCCGACGGTGAACGATTCCTTGCCTGGACGGCGTTGAAAGAATTTTCCGGGATCACCGATGAGGATCGCAAAGAGCCTTTTCCCGACAGCGTGAAAGCGAGGGATCTCGACCACACCAATAATTTAACACCGGTTCACATCACAAGGGAAGGGGACCATTCCATCGTGGTCACCGAATATTTTGACGGAACTTTGTTGATCAACCGGATCGACGATCATGAATTCGACCAGAAGGCGGTCATGACAATCTTCTTTCAGGTGGCGAGTACCTTTCACACGGCCCACCGGGAAGGGGTGATTCACCGTGCCATCAGTCCGGCGAATATTCTCATCGACAGCGAGCTGAATGTCCGGGTGTTCGGCTTTGGTCTGGCGAATATGTTTTTTGATCGCTGGCTTGAGTTGTTGCGAAATCATAAACGCCGGCGGGTCGATTACATTGCGCCCGAAGTTTTGACCGAAGGCTTGTTTACCTCCGTTCCTCATTGCGACGGGTACTCGGTAGCGAGAATTGTCTACGAATTGCTCACCGGCCAAATCCCGAAAACCAACTTCGCCGTTTTACCTTCGAAGTTGTGTAATGTTCCGCCTCATCTCGACGATGCCCTGCTCAATGCGATGCATGGCGATCCGACCAAACGGCCCCAAACTTTGGCGGCGCTCCAGAAACAATATGCCGGTTTGAACGCACGGAGTTCCCTGGGAAAAAGCGAAAAAGTAAGAACTCCATTTTACACACCCGACCGAATCGCCGCCATCTTCCAGCGCTACTTCAAATGGGTCCACAGTGATGCTTTCAAGGTAGCCGCCGTTCTGTTCTTTTTCGGTCTCGTTATCTTCGGGGTTCTCATGTATGAGCGCATCCGAATTTCTCCGATCATGGTTTCACTGAATGGAAACAGTCCGACCGGCCAGCTTGTTTCGCATTGGGAATCACTCTCCGATCAGGACATCCAGAACTTTTACGTCGAAGACGAAGAGAAGTTTCATGACATGGTGGTTTCCACCCATCAGGTCCTGATCGACTCGGAAAAGTATGATCAGGCCGAAAATTTCGTGCACAAAATATCAAAGAGCCAGCCTTCGCCGCCCCGTCAAAGCGTCGGTGTAAAACTGGCACCTCACGGTGGGGGAGGGAGCATTCAGGGCCGCGGACCGGTTTTCCGAACCGTAAATATTGACCCGATAGAGAATTCCAATCTGATTTCCACGGCTATCGACAAGCTGAAAGCGCGTAACCCCGCCCAGACAAACTGGCATTTCCATTTGTTGGTCAACAGCGACCGCACCGTTCTCGATCTCTCCGGACACGCCAATCTTCGCGACATTTCCCCCCTGAATGGTCAGGATATTCACGAACTCGACCTGACCGGTACCGGTGTCGATAATATCTTCGATCTCATCGGCATGCCGCTCGATGAACTGCGTCTCTGCCGTACCAAAGTCACTGACCTCGACCCGGTTGTAGGACTGCCGCTTCGCGTACTCACCTTTGTTGATGCGCCGATCCGCGACATTTCAGCTACACACAGAATTCCTTCGCTGCGTTGCCTGATCGGGCAGGATAAAAATGGTCCCATTTATGATATCAAGCCGCCACTGGCCGATCAAAAAACCTGGATCAATGAACGCGGGTTGAAATTCCGCGCCCTGCCCGGAACTCCGGTAATGATGGCTGCAAACGAATTCCCGGCACCGGATGGAATGACTCCGCTTACCTCCATCACCTTTAAAAAAGCGCAAAACCTGTGCTCCCACATGACGGTTCGGGAACGCAAAGAAGGAAAGATTTCGCCAAACCAGCGCTACCGCCTGCCCACCGACGGAGAATGGAGTTACGCCGCATTGTTGCCGGAAAGCCGCTTTTTATCCCCGAGGGGACGAATGCTGCAGAGAGTTAACGAGACCGACTTCGCCAATCATCAGAAGTCGGTTAACATTCTCGAAGTCTGCGGAAAAACCGAAAGCGACGAACATTTTCACAACGGATTCTGGAATATGAACAACATCATCGGCGAATGGGTCGATGAAAATCATGGTCACTGGGACGGGACAAATCTCATCCGGGGGCTCTTTGCCGGAACCGAATTGGAAAATTTGCGCAGCAGGACATGGGAAGTTCCGGAGAAATCTTCAACCGTTATTGGATTTCGACCCGTTCTCGAAATCGGAACCGACATAAACGGCACGGGATCTTTTGACGAAACCGACCCCGAAGATCTTCAGGGGAAAACCCTGGATTCCTGGGACGCTCCGCATCTCAAAGCAGCCGCATCGAGTTCGTTCATTCTAAAATCGCTGCTCACATCCACCTCATACCGGGACACATTCATCGCCAACCAGGATCAAAACCGCGATCCATTCGAGCAGCGCTTCTATCTGCGGGTCGATGTGCCAATGACCTGGACACGTGCCCGGGCAGTCGCCCAGCAGCTGGGCGGAAGACTCGCCACAGTAACCAACCAGAGACATCTCGCCTGGATCACTGAAGAATTTACCGATAATCCTCTCGGGACACCACTTTGGATGGGTGCCTCCGCATCACCGGAAAAGCTCGACTGGAAATGGGTTACCAACGAAAACGTATCCCGCGAACTGCGCCCTTCCGCTGTAGATACCGACAAGAGAAGGGGAGCACTGCTTTCTCCAAAACGGGAAGACTACTCCCAGCTCACCGCCGCTCCGGTAAGCGAAAAGCACGCCTTTCTCATCGAGTGGGACCTCGAAAGGTAATTTTCCCACCACTGGTAAATTTTTTACCGGCAGCTAGTTGAAAAATGATCGAATGGCACCGGTTTTGGGCCCGGGCAAAAATACCGAAATCTCGCTATTCCTTAACAGGCAGCATGTTATTTGTTTGTTTTTATGGTTGGCACAGCGAATGCATATATAAATGACAAAGAAAACGCACAAACCAATTAACAACAAACAAATAGAAATACATCCAACTATGAAAGACCCAATTATCACTTACCGCGGAGCCAGCAGCCCAGCCTCTGAACTCTACAACGAGCGCACCAGCCAACTCCAACAACAGCAGGGAACCCGCACCATCGAGTATCGTGGAGTGACTGCTGAAATCGACTTGAACCAGAAAGAGCAACCCCGCAAAAGAACCGTAACCTACCGCGGGGCTACACTCGAAACTGAATTCTAAGTTTCCCGGTTTTTTTCAAATCTACTCAAATGGAAAGGCGATCTTCGGGTCGCCTTTTTATTTTTCAACAGGGTGCAATCCCGGACCTGACAGGGTACAGTCACTCTTTCTCTCCTGAACTTTCATGGAGTCCGTGTTGCTGATTCTGCCAAAGTAGTAAAAGATCACCGTGTAGTGGTCGCCATGCGATATATATACCTGGTACTGTTTTCTCTGGCGGGTGTCGGCTTCGCCCCGGCTCAGATCCGGTCCGCCGTCGAAGTCCGTTCCCTCAGCTACGAACAGGCCCAGTCCGGAAAAGCCGTGGAATTGAACGGTATCGTCACTTACGCCGATCCTCCTTCCACGGTCTTTATCCAGGACGGAACCGCTGGAACCTTTTTCCGTCTTGATGGATCCCCACCTCCCAAACCGGGCGAACGTGTTTCGGTCAAAGGGAAATCATTTTCAGGTCTCTATGTCCCGGGAATTGAGCGGGCGAAATTCACCGTGCTCGACCGACCCGGTCTGCCCGAACCCACAAATGCAACTTTTGCCGACCTGGAATCCGGCCGGTTTCACTACCAATGGGTCAGCATCGAAGGTATTGTCCGCTCGGTCGCCCCGACTAACGAAAGCGCCGGTATCGCCCGGTTGTCCGTTTCCTCCTCTATCCTTGAAGTCAGGGTCGACAGCCCGGCGGCAGAAGCCAAAGTCCCTGTCGGAAGCCGGGTGCGGGTAACCGGTCTGGCGGCCGGCGAAATTAACAATCGCCGCCAACTGGTCAAACCTTACCTGAGATGCACCGCCTGGAGCAATTTCGCAATCCTCGCCCCACCGCTTCCCGGCGAAAACATCCCGTCTGTAACACCGGAGGAATTACTCACTTTCAAAGTCGGCGAGCGGGATGATCTGCAGGTCAAAATTCACGGAATTGTACTGGCGCAAACATCCCGAAAAACGGATAACAGTACAGTTTTCCTCAGGGAAGGGGAGTTTGCCGTTGGCGTCGATCTGCTCACCAGCGAAACTCAGGAAGTAAAAACCGGAGACCGGCTCGAGGTGATCGGTTTTCCGGAAATGGACCGCTACAGTGCCCGGCTTACCGACGCCCGCATTATCTCGTTCGAAGAAAACGTAGTGGAAGAACCGGAAGTCTTCCGTCTATCCTGGCAGGACCTGATAAGCGGAGACTGGGACGGAAACCTCGTGTCGGTACGGGGTAAATTGACCCACTTCTACCAAACAGAATCCGACACCCGTTTTGTAGTTCGTTCCCTGACAGATTCCCGGTCGACTGTGACTGTTTCGGTTCCCGGATTGATGAATTCACTAAGCCCGGGAATGGAGATCGAGACCTCCGGTATTTGCCTGGTGGAGTCAACCAGACACTCCGGTTACAGGTCGATCGTCGAATCAGTTTCCCTTCTTGCCCGGAGTAGAGACGATATAAAAATCCTCAGTGCACCGGAATGGTGGACCGCCCAACGCCTCACCCGGGCCATGACCATTCTCATCTTTGTGATCCTGCTCGGAGGACTCTGGATTTTTCTGCTCCGCCGCCAGGTCGACCGGCAAACCTCGGCCTTGCGAAACCGGATCGAACATGAAGCCGCCCTCGAAGAACGGCAGCGCATCGCCCGGGAATTTCACGATACCCTGGAGCAGGATCTCACCGGACTGTCACTCCGGCTCGATGCCGCTACCGCTCAAATCAAAGAGGGGAGGGTAGGTAAACTCATCTCTGATTCACGGAATCTCGTGTCCCGCATCCAGACCGAGACACGAAACCTCGTGTCCGAGCTGCGGGAGTCACCGACCAAACTCGCCAGTCTGAGTAAAGCAATAACCGAACTGGTCACCGATGTATCTTCCGAAGAAACCGGTCCCCGTATCGTCTGGAAACCCGACGGCGACATCCCGATGCTTCCGTCACGAACTGTGCATCATTTAAAAATGATAGTAAAAGAGGCGGTTACCAATGCGATAAAGCATTCCGCTGCAGAAACTGTCTATATATATACCTCTATAGAGAACCGGGCTCTCTTGATGAAAGTGGCCGATGATGGCCACGGTTTTGATGTTGAACAGGAAACCCGCGGGAAATCCGGCCACTTTGGCTGTATGGGAATGCGCGAACGGGCCCGGAAGATCAACGCAGATCTGGAATGGAAAAGCTCTCCCGACGGGTCAAGTGTCTCTGTGACGATGGGTTTATAGAATGAGCGACGCCGGAAAAATCTCCCTCATGTTGGTCGACGATCACTTTGTGGTTCGGAGCGGACTCGCCGTCTCGCTCGATTTGGAGCCGGATATCGAAGTCATCGCGGAAGCTGAATCCGGAGCGGAAGCCATCGAAAAGTTCCAAAGGCTCAAGCCGTCCGTTGTGTTGATGGATTTGGAACTTCCCGACTTCAGCGGCATTGAAACCACAAAAGAAATCCTCGCGGAGGACAGCGAAGCCCGCATTCTGATCTTTTCCACCTTCCAGCGCGAAGATGAAGTCACCTCCGCCCTCGATGCCGGTGCCATCGGCTACCTGCAAAAATCCTCCGGACGTGATGAATTAATCGAAGCCATTCGAACCGTCGCCACCGGGAAGCGCTATTTGTCGCCCGGTTTATCGGAACAAATCTCCGACCTGCAGAACATCTCCTCCGTCACCCCTCGCGAACGCGAAATTCTTGAGCGAATCGCAAAAGGAAAAGCCAACAAAGAAATTGGGGCGGAACTGGGCATTTCGGAAGACACCGTAAAACGCCACGTCAGTAACGTCCTCCAAAAGCTCAATGTCAGCGACCGGGCGCAGGCGACTGCCGAAGCCATTCGCCGGGGAATATTGCAGGTGTAGAGACTTCACCTCTCCAGCCCGCACCAACTTCGCAGTTCCATCCAGTTCCATCCGGATTAAGAATTTAAAATCAACAAAGTTATCCGCTACAAAATACCCACGCGAAGAAGCTCCAAACTGAAAAGGCACACACTGCCACAAATCCTAACATTCTTCGCATTTTGACACCGGACCCGGTAATCACCTGCCATGACAAAAAGAGCCCCAATCCGCACAATCCAGCAAATACAAGAGAGGTCAGGAAACAAATTTTGAAGACAAAGCAACGGGTAGATTCATCCAAAGAAATATTAGCTGGACCATTTCGGGATATGAAAAGCAGGTAGACGATTAAACCTAAAGAGCCAAACAGCGAAATGTAGTAAATCAATCTTCCTAATTCTAACTTCTTCATTACTATATTCGCCCTCACGAAGCCACGCATCAATCTTGTCGGGCATTACCGACAGAGCACCGGTTAACTCAGGATGCGCGGACGACGGATTCATGTTTCAATTGTTGCCGAAGACTATTCGAAAAACGGGACAGGTCGAATCCCGTTCTACCTACGACCTTGCTCAAATGACCTATGGATTCGGGTTCAATTTGTGTCGCAATATTTACCAGTTCATTGCGGTATCCGTACCAGTCGACTCCGGCGAGGAAAAGGACGGCGGCGAGAAACTCATCCCGCTCTGGATGCGGGACCTTCAACCACTCCGCTGCTTCGAACTGATCCCGCTGTCGCACACAGAAGTTGAGCAAGGCTTGTTCAGTTTCCCGGGTCATGATCCATCAATTGACTGCAAATCCACTTCTTTTTCAACCCATATGTATCGCGGACCGATTTCCCGAAGTGGAAAAATCAGCTCAACCCCGACCATTGCATTCTCCTGCAATCTCCCCGAAAATACCAGTCTATGAAGTATGTAAGCATCCTCGTCCTGACGGCTTTTTTCAGCACCGGTTTTTGCGAAGACCCGAAACCGAAGGACTACCCGTTCGGGCCTGACTCGGAAAGAAAACAAGGAGTCCCGAAAGGGGAGGTGACTCGACACACCTGGCAGAGTTCGATTTACGCGGATACGATTCGGGAATACTACATCTATGTCCCTGCCCAATACAAAGCTGATGGTTCGGAAAAGGCAGCTGTGATGATTTTTCAGGATGGACATGCTTATGTCAGCGAAAACGGTCAGGTTCGGGTTCCGGTTGTTTTCGATAATCTGATTGCAGCCGGAGACATGCCGGTCACGATTGGCATCTTTATCAATCCAGGATGGTTTGCGGACAAAATCGAAAGCAAGCAGGGTTGGAGAGCTCCCGAAGGGGTGAGGAGCAATCGCTCGGTGGAATATGACACGCTCGATAGTACATATGCCGAATTTCTCGAAAATGAAATCTTACCGGAAGTAGGGAAAAAGTACCGGCTGACCGATGATCCCGAAATGCGCGCCATATGCGGAATGAGCTCCGGAGGAATCTGTGCCTTCACAGCAGCCTGGCAACGGCCCGATTTGTTTCACAAAGTTCTCAGTCACATTGGAAGTTTCACCAACATCAAAGGTGGCCATGTCTATCCGGCCCTGATCCGGAAAACCGAAAAAAAACCGCTCCGGGTGTTTCTTCAGGATGGTTCGAACGATCTCGACAACGAGCACGGCAACTGGCCTCTCGCCAATCAACAAATGGCCAAAGCTCTGCAATTCGCAAATTACGATTACCGGTTTGTCTATGGGGAGGGGGGTCACAACGGCAATCACGGCGGAGCCATTCTACCGGATTCCCTGCGCTGGTTATGGCGCAGCAACGACAACTAAACTTGAGATTTGGCTGAGTCTGCCTCGATCCAACAGGGTACAATCCCGCATTCAACAGGGTACAATCGCCCCGACAAAATCGACTAAACGACCGGAGTTGAGCGTCATAGGTACCCAGAATTCCGTGGAATTTTAATTAAACACTGTCCTGTACAGTTGAAATTTTAAAATTTCATGGTTTCTTTACAGTATCCTCCCCTTGATGATCCGTTTATTTAAAATTTCTTTCTTCACCGGCCTCCTTTGTCTTGTTGCCATCCCGGCTATGGCCGGAAAATCGGGGAAAGAGATCGCCGCCGCGCTACCGACATTCGGGGAAATGTCGAAAATTCATCTGCCCAGTGATGACGGGCAGGAAGATGACGGCCCCGGCGTCTTCATTCACCTCGTTCAACCGGGAGAAACAATTGCGTCTCTGGGCAAACTCTACGGAGTCGATCCGGATCAAATTCGACGGGCGAATTTCCTGAATTCCGATGCCCGATATCCCGTCGCTGGAGACAAAATCGTGATTCCCTGAACTGATCGTTTCCGGCTAGTAAATGGGTCGAATGAAAGTGGTCTTCTTACTTTTCATAACCGCCCAGCCGTGAAAAGTCGCATAGATATACCTTTGTCCGTCTTTGTATTCATCTCTTTCAGCCTCCACCACAGTGGCGTAAGCGAGTTTGCAGACCAGCTTGTTGGCGCTGGATGGTCCGGTCCTCATTGCGACATAATCGTTTTTCCGGTTCCAGGTGACCTTCCATTGATGAACCCCGATATTTGCTAAATACGTTTTCGAACTCGAGTTGACCGGAACCCAGCCGGAAACCTGCATTTGCACCCAGGTCTTGCCGTCTTCGAAAACCGGTTGACCCATCTGCAGCAGGGGAATCTCCGACTGTTGATACAGCGCACCGTGAAGGTTGTCCGAACCTACCCTGCGACTGTCTCTGATGTTGACCCCGTCACTACCCGTGTAGCTGACCATTAGTTTGGGACCTACCGGAACACCCGGCCCGGCGGGAACCCCTCCAAAAACCGGCGGCATTCCACCTGCGCCGGGCAAACCACTACCCGTTCCCGGCAGCCCGGTGCCGCCGGTGATATTCGGAGGTGCCAATGAAGAGCGGCTGAACGACAAAACGGTATTACCGAAATTGCCCGACCAGGTCGTCATCACCCCGGTGTCGAGTTTTTGCAGTCGATAATTGGCAGGTATGGAGGGAAAAGATAAATCCAGCACGCCTTTCCGGCTGTTTGATCCCGTGAACGGAACAGCGGAACCCTGATAGTTGATCGTTCCTGTAACCGTCGACAGTCCGCTGTAATCGGTCCAGTTCATTTGCACTACAACCGGGCTTCCACCCCAGGTTCCGCTATAGGAAAAAACTCTCGGATCGAGGGCGACTGCTTTTGTAGAGATACTGCAACCGATCAGAACAAGTAGCGGCAGAGTCAGGTATTTTACGGGAAAAGATAGCGATTTCATGAGTATAGACAGGGCGGCGGCATACCTTTCCGGAAGCTACACCGGCAAGCCTCGTAGCTACATCGCGATGTCTCTTCTATCCGGGTTACCTTTACCATTAGAGCTGTTCAGCATCAGTTTACAAGAAAAAAGCGTGCCACTTGCCACGGTGAATATTTTCATCGGGATAAATCAGAAGAATTCTCCAGGTGATTACATCGTTTTTGTCGATAGATCATCAAAGGTAATCAATTTTGTGCCAGCGCGCACCACGCTATCGTCATGTCCATGGACCAATATCGAAAAGAACTCGACTCGCCCTCCTGGATTGCTTTTGTAAAAATCACCTGGCTGGTTGCAATCAGCGTAACCGGATGCGGGATTCTCTATCTCCCGGTGGATCTCTGGATCAAAGGATTCCTCGGCATGGGACTACTGCTCTGTATATCCTCGAGCTTCACTGTCGCAAAGACCCTTCGTGATCAGCATGAGGCAAAGAAGATCATCAAGCAGATCGACGATGCACAGACCGAGCAAATTTTGAAGGATCATTCCCGGCCAGGCCCGGTTGCTGTGTAGAAATTATCGAAACAGGGGAGGGAGGTGGTACAACCCGTTGGGATCTTTTTCCTCACACCCGCTGCTAGCCGGTCGCTGCATCCTTTTCCCCGTCCATTTCGGCGAGAACTTCGGGCAGGACTTCGGAGATTTGCGAGGTTTTGTAATGCTCTACCCAGAGCCAAATTGCGATCGAGACAATTCCAAGCACGATTCCGATGATCAGGGAGTGATCCTGAAACACAGTGATCCGGTAGTAGGCTTCGAGGAAGGCGAGAATGGCGAGGCCGGGGAAAAAGCCCCGGATAATGTGAAGAAAGAGGTAGAATTTATTCTGCTTAAACAGTTTTCTCTCGATCCGCTTATAAATCGCCTTCTGCTCGTGTTCGGGAAAATCCCCGAGTTCATTGATGTCCCGATTCATACTAATTGTTCGCCGCCGTCCTGTCATACTACGAATCAGAGGCAAGAAACAATGGTAAAATCCCGTAAGCCCGGTTTCCGAGGTCGTCGAAAAATTCCGTTTTTTCCTTTTTTCAGGAGAGTTCCGGAGAAACAATAGCATCCCATCAATCTATGAGACTTGTTCCCGCTATCGCTTTGTGGCTGTTCGTTGTTCCATCACTCGAAGCCGAACCTTCGCCCGGGTGGGATGATTCCGCCGTGCGAAATGCGGGAACTCCACCTCTGCCCTATGAAGGTGTGCCCGCTTTCGGCGATCATCTTTTCAATGGTTCGCATCTGACGCTTTCCCATCAAGGAGAGGGTGGGGGACGCTGGCATCTCATTTTCAGCCGCCAGGGTGAAATCTGGTCGATACCGAATTCGTTTTCCGGTGAGTCGGAACCCCACCTCGTCTGCGATGTCAGAAAAATCCTCGAAGCAAATCCCATCGGCGATAAACCTGCGAACGGTAGGCGGGTCACAAATCTTCTCGGCGGCGTGCTCGACCGGGACTATCCCCGGCGCCCGTGGCTGTACCTGGTATGTAATCAAATCATCTCCCCGACTCCAGGGTGTTGTCTGATTCGTTGTAAGGTCTCGACCACGATGCCGATGACTCTGGTCGATCCTGTACCGGAAGTCATTCTCACCTGGGAAAGCAACGGTCACAACGGCAGCGACCTCCACTGGGGACCCGATGACGGATACCTCTACTTTTCAGCGGGAGACGGATCCGCCCCGGGAGACCCGGACAACATCGGTCAACAGGTCAGCCAAATTCGTGGCTCAATCTTGCGCATCGATGTACATACTGAGCCTGCGGCAGACAAAAAGTATATCATTCCCGATTCCAATCCATTTGTCGGTATAGATAATGTAAAACCGGAAATCTGGAGCTACGGACTCCGCAACCCGTGGCGGATGAGCTTTCATCCGGAGACCAAAGAACTGTGGGTCGGCGACAATGGCGACGAATCGGTGGAAATGGTTCACCGGATCAAAAAGGGCAGTAACGCGGGATGGTCAACTTTCGAAGGCAGTCTTTCCTATCGTCCCTCCAATCCTCTCGGCGGCCCGACTAAAGAACATACTCCACCGAAGATAGAGCATCCTCACCCGGAAATGAGGTCAGTCATTGGAGGAATTTTCTACCGGGGCAAAGCCCTTCCGGACTTACAGGGGCACTACATCTACGGCTGCTATATGACAAAGGAGATTTGGGCAGCACCTTATGATATCGAAACCGATGTGGTCGGCACCCCGTTCCGCATCGCCCGATCCACCGGACCGTTGGTTGCCATACGCGAGGACCACAATCGGGAAATGCTGGTAACTTCTCTCGACGGCCATATCGAAAGACTTCGCAAAAGGCCGGCAGAAGTGGAAAAATCACCCTGGCCGGAGAAACTCAGTGAGACCGGCCTTTTTACCGACGTCGCCAACCACACTCCCGCTCCCGGCGTTTATGAATATCTTATCAATGCCGAAGGCTGGGCGGATGGTGCCACACGGCGGCGGTTTGTCGCGGTTCCCGCAGTTCCTCTGCGAGCCCAGGGCGCAGCCCGCTACTACAAAAGCCTGTTTCTGGAAGTAGGTGGAGCCTATGTGCAAACTCTCTTTATTGATCAAAAACCGGTGGAAACCCAAATGCTTTATAACAGCGGCATATGGCAGGGCTATACCTATCGATGGAATGATGACGGTTCGGATGCCTACCTGGTTGCGCCGGAAGGTTTGGATATCACTGTAGGTAGTGCGGAACAGAAGTGGCGCTATCCCTCGCGGGCGGAATGTGTAGTTTGTCACAACCAAAGTTCGATGTATGCGATTGCTTTTACACCGAATCAACTCGACCGCACCGGAACAGACGGACAGACAAACCAACTGGATGACTGGTTGAAGAAAGGAATTCTCGGTCAGTCAGCACCGCTTCGGCAGCTGCGGGGCAATCCCGCGCCGAATCCCTACGACCCGGAGTCCGGAACTGTGGAACAACGGGCGAGGTATTATCTCGCAGTCAATTGTGCCCACTGCCATCGGGAAGCCGGTCTCGGCGGGCGCGCTGCGTTTCGTTTAGCCAATCATCTGAGTCTGGAGGACACCGGTCTGATCAACACACCACCGATGATTCCCATGCTGGGCAAGCCGCAGGCAAAAATCATCTCTCCGGGGCAGCCGGAACTTTCCGAACTGTTGGGAAGAGTGAATCGCCGCGGCCCGGGACAGATGCCGTTGATCGGCACACACAAAATTGATCAGAAAGGCGTTCAATTGCTTAGGGAGTGGATCTTGTCTCTACCTCATTAAGGAACCTTTGATATTGAAAACAACCGTAAATACCATAATTTTACGGAATGCATCTTTCCCAGCTGTTTCGTTCCCTTGAACCGTCGCGCCTCAATCTCCGAGTCGGTGAATTCGAAGGTGAACCCGGGTTCTACGACGGCTTGATCGAACTCGAAGCTCCCGGCCTGGTGGCGTTAGTGACTGCAAAGGGAAAGTTCGCCTCCCTGAAAGCCGGGCTGACCAGTGAAAGGGTATCTGTATCGGGTCAGGCCATCTGTGGAACTCTCGCCGGCACTAACAGTGACAGCCATGGCGGATTTTCCACCTTTTTGGCTTTCCTGCAGTTTCCGTTTACCCCGCTGGCAGGATTTAAGTTGGTGGGCGAGTCGCTGGACCCGGAGTTTTCGCGTCTTTTGACCACTAAACCGAAGGCGCAACGTCGACAAATCTGCGGTTTGAATGAGGAGGGTATCGCGATTTCCTGTGAGTTTCTGGATAATCAGCTCACGAGCATAAAACTCATCGATCTGTATCAAAAAATTCTCAGCCACCAGTTTCGCGATTTGCCTCCGGAGCTGGTTGCAGAACAACGGGAAAATCATCTCGACCGTCTCAAACACTCTCCCGAATCGGTATTCTTTCACTACATGGGATCATTCGACGCCGATTCGATCGAATGGCAGCGCGGATTTGTTCCCGGAAAACGGGAATCTTCGGTGCAAAAGGCCGGAGAAATGGCCAGCGAAGGAATCCGGTCCTAAGCCTTTTCAGCGATTACTGACGGGGAGCGATATGAATCTCCACCCGACGGTTTTCCGCTTTTCCAGACGCCGTTGAGTTGGATGCGATCGGCTGACTTTCGCCGAATCCTCTGGCAATCAGCCGGTTTGCTACCACTCCGCGTCCGGCGAGATACCGGGAAACCGCATTGGCCCGCTGCTCGGAAAGGGTCTGGTTGTAGGAAGCGTCACCGTCTCCATCGGCGTGACCGTTCACGTTGACCAGAGTTTGATCAAATTCTGCTAACACGATCGCTACGGAATCGAGAGTGTTGGCAGCCATCGGTCTGATTTCGGCTTTTGCCGTTTCAAAAGTGACATCGTTCGGCATGTTGAGAATGATATTGTTACCCACTCGGGTGACGCTGACGCCGGATCCCTGAAGCTTTGCGCGGATCGCGGCCTCCTGTTTATCCATATATTTGCCGATTCCGGCTCCGGCGAGTCCACCCGCAGCGGCACCGATGACAGCTCCGCGTCCGGCGTCGCCGTCTCCGGTGTTGTTACCGATCACAGCACCCAGAATCGCACCACCGGCAGCGCCGATCATTGCCTTTTGAGCTGTGTTGGTCATTTCCTGCTCACCAGTGTAGGGATTGGTGGTTTTGCAGCTGGAGGTGGCCAGAACGACAAGGACCGCCGGGATCACCATCATTATTTTCGGGAAAGTTTGTGCCATTCGCGGAGGTTTCACCAGGAATACTGCCCTGTCAAAACAAAGCAATCCGACCGCTACGAATTGCGGAATCAGAAAAAGAGGGAACTTTGTCAATATGAGCGACGAAGAATCGAGTCTGTATGACCGGATGGGCGGGGAAGAGGGGATCTCCGCGATGGTAGATGATTTTTATGCCCGGGTGTTGGCCAACCCGAATCTGGAGCCGTTTTTCAGGAATGTTCCCCTCGACCGGCTTCACCGCATGCAACGGGAATTTTTCGGGGCTGCCACCGACGGGCCGGTTGTCTATTCCGGTAAACCACTTTCCCACGTTCACCGGAATTTAGGAATCACCCGCCGCCATTTTCAACAATTCACCGAACACCTCATCGAAACTCTTCAGGAAAAAGGCATCGATGAAAATGAAATCCTCAACCTGATTTCGCGCATCAATGTCTACGCCGATGAGATTATCGGCGAGAGCAACGTGGACGGATAATTGCACACAAAAAAAATCCGGTTGCAAACTGGCACGATCTTCTTATCGTATATAACTATATGAGAATATTGTTATTGTTTGTCCTCTCGGTTGGCATTGCTTCGGCCAATGAAGTGAAGCATGTCGATGCAAAAGCTGTAGTCCAGCTGGTCAGCCAGGAAAACCGGCCGCGCATCCTCGACGTCCGCACCGCCAAAGAATACTCGGACGGGCATCTTCCCGGAGCCGCGAACATCGATTTTAACAGGTCGGACTTTGAAAAGAGGCTGGCTCAACTCGACAAATTCACTCCCTACCTTGTCCACTGCCGAAGCGGAAGCCGGAGCAAGAAATCTCTCGCCACATTTAAAAAACTCGGTTTCCAGCACATCATCCATCTCGATGGCGGGTTCAAAGCGTGGAAAAAGGCAGGAGGCACCATCGTTGAATAACGGTGGTTTGGCCGTTTACGAATGCCTGATCATGAGGCAGGATAACGGCACATGCAGTGCCAGGAGGAAATATCAATCAGTGAGTTATGGGAGATCATTCGCGAAGAAGTCGCTGCCGAAGCGCAAAGCGAACCGATTCTGGCGAGCTTTCTTCATGCCACTGTTCTCAATCACCGGGGCCTTGAGGATGCTTTGAGTTTCCACATCGCCGGCAAACTTTCCTCCGCCACCCTGCCGGATATGTTAATCCGGGAAATCGTTGATGAAGCGTTTGACGCCGACCCGGCAATCGGTGAGGCAATCCGCTACGACCTGTGCGCGGTTCTGCATAGGGACCCGGCGGCGCGGCGCTATATGGTGCCGTTTCTCTACTACAAAGGGTTTCACGCCCTCCAGTCCTACCGTGTCGCCCACTGGCTTTGGAATCATTCCCGGCATGCGCTGAGTTGTTACCTGCAGAACCGGATCTCGGAAGTGTTTGCTGTCGATATTCATCCCGCAGCAAAAATCGGCAAAGGCATATTAATCGACCACGGAACCAGCGTAGTGATGGGCGAGACTACCGTAGTGGAAGATAACGTTTCGATCCTTCACGAAGTAACCCTGGGAGGAACCGGAAAGGAATCCGGCGACCGACACCCGAAAGTTCGCCAGGGAGTTCTGATTGGATCCGGTGCCAAAGTACTCGGCAATGTCGAAATAGGGGAGGGGGCAAAAATCGCCGCCGGCAGCGTCGTTCTGAAAGATGTCCCGCCCCATACCACGGTGGCGGGAGTTCCGGCAAAACCGGTTGGCAATCCCGGAGTCGAGAATCCCGCGCTGGATATGAATCAGTGCCTGCCCTCCGAACACTACGACGGCGGTGGGATTTGACGTGTCTCTGTAGGTGACATAACAGGGTACAGTCACGCATTCAACAGGGTACAGTCCGGGACTTAACAGGGTACAGTCGGTCGGCCGCGAATTTCAGTTACCTGGCGAAAGTGATTTCCACCGATTCCATCCAGACTTTTGCTTCGGTATCTTCGACCTCCTGAGTTCGATACTCAAAAGCAAATCCGGTTCCGGAAGGCAGCTCACCGATATCCAGTTGAGCCGGTTTGGTATCCACTATGCGGGCGAAGCCTGGTTTCTGTTTATAGATTTCGGCAACGGTTTCCCAATCCGTCCACTGGTCAATTTTTCCGTCGCCCGAATTATCCACACCGACCCGAACCTCTACCCCGGGAACCCACGGACCCGGACTGACAAAATCGACTTTACCCTGCTGTTGAACCAGATAGAACTGACCTTCGGCAAAACCCACCGACGGATCAGGATGACCGTGGCCGAATGATCCGCAAAACCGGAATGGTTTGTCGATCCCGGCGCTGGTAAACCGGCCCACCCGAATGTGTTTGCCTACCGGATCGTAATCGCAGAATAAATAGTATTGCCCACCGACTTTGACTGCAGTCCAGTCGCCATAAGCATTCTGCTCGGGTTTATGTATTTCATAGGTAAGCGGCGTATCACTACTTGAGTGAACAAATTCACCCGTCTTTCCGGTCGGTTTGGTTCGTTCGTCGACTGCGTTTCCGACTCGATGAAAAGCGCTAATACCATCCGGACTTACCGCATGACCCGCTACCGGGGAATCCCAGGCGTGAGTTTTAGCGTTGTTATAACTCCAGTCTTCAAAGATAAGATGAAAGCGCCCGTCTTCATCGCGGAGAACTCCGCAATCGGAACCGTTGGTCGGATCATCAAATACCAGACCATGATCTATACCCATCTCCCCGTCACCCAAATCGTTATCAACAATCAGATGGGGGTCCTGATCATTTGGTTTGTCGTAGTAGAGATAGTATTTGCCGTCGGCATACTCAGCGGTAGTCATCCACGCACCCCGGTTATCACTGACGGGCCCGCAATGTTTCCACGTTTTCATATCGGTACTGTGCCAGGCATGATAAGCGAATATTGAACCCGGCAAATCCTGCGGCCGGGGATTGTACTTTTCCCCTTTCTTCCGCTTTAGATCGGGACCGAAACGGCCCAGCATCCAGTACGAGCCCGGCTTTTCGGGAAGAAAGATGAGTGCATCCGCCATCTCCGGCAAACTTACCTTATCAATTTCCCTCCAATTATCCCAAACCACAGACTGCCGCAAAGTGATCTTTTTGGCTTTGCGTTTTTCGGGAAAGGTCCGGACCGGACTACGAAAGACGCTGACTTTTTCAGTCGATCTGGCCTGCCCGTCGGTAATTGTAACTGCAACCAAATTGGTATCGGCGGCAGCCTTCCATTCTTCGGTAGTATCAATTCTCCAGACTGAATCGTCAGCCCGCACACAGGATAACAGACAAGCGAAAACACCCAATATACAAGATGCGGCTTTCATACTAAATCACGATATGACCGGCAGTATAGAAACCTAGGCCGCCCGCACGGTGGCTTCATCAACACCACGCAGATGAAATATTTTCAAAATGGTGTTTTCGATCAGGTTGTTGGGGCAGGAGGCACCCGCTGTGATCCCGACGATCAAAGCGTCTTTGGAGAACATGCGGTCGGGATAGCCGCTCTTGATTTCCTCTTTTCGATGTAGATCAAAATGGGCCACTTCTTCGAGTGAAGTCAGACAACGGGCTCCGCGGATAAAAAAGGTAGGTAGATTTTTCTCCCCGATCTCAACAAGATGCGAAGTATTGGAACTGTTGTAGCCGCCAACTACCAAAAGCAGATCCATTTCTTTCTCCAACAACTCAAATAAAGCATCCTGCCGTTCCTGAGTCGCGCCGCAAATGGTATCGAAAACTTTGAAATTTTCGGGACCACCATCGCGCTCGATCACGGCGGCGGCAACCCGGCGCTGGATTTCTTCAGTCTCGGATTTCAGCATCGTGGTCTGGTTGGCCACGCCGACCCGCTTTAGATGGATGTCGGGATCAAAACCCGATGAAACAGCATCGGAGAACCGGGATAGAAACTCATCGCGATCACCACCGTTTTTCAAATAATCACACACGTAGTCCACATCATCGAGAGTGAGAACTACGACATAGTGACCGGACTTGTCTTCGCCGAGGGCGCGGGAAGCGGTAGCGCGGGTTTCTTCGTGTCCCGCTTTTCCGTGGATGATGGAAGTGATACTTTCTTTGGCGTAGCTTTTGACCCGGCGCCATACTTTCATGACGTCGCCACAGGTGGTATCAATGATCATACAGCCCTGATTTTCGAGCTTTTCCATATAGGAAACCGGAGCACCGAATGCGGGCACAATAACTACATCATCCGGCCCGAGATCATCATAATGTTCGGTGATCTCCTGCCAGGGCAGGGACACGATACCCATCTCGACCAGCTGCTCATTTACCTCCGGGTTATGAATGATTTCCCCGATCAGAAAAATCCGGTTGTCAGGGAAAACCCGCCGCGAAGCGTAGGCGAGATCGATGGCGCGTTCCACTCCGTAACAGAAACCGAACTGCTGAGCGAGGCGGATCGTGGTATTTCCAATCGTAAACACACCACCGCGTTCTCTCACTTTCTCGACGATGGAACTTTCGTAGTGCCGGGCCACTTCGGCCTGGACCTTTTCCATCACCTCCGGGGTGCGAACGTTGACTTTTTTCTTCTTTTTATGAGCTGTCTTCGGCATCTAAAAATAGACGTTGGGTGAGTCGAAAGGAGCGTCTGTTACGAGTACCGAAGGAGGGGAATCGGGGTGATTGTAATCCATAGGTCTGGGAATCTTTTTCCCTATTGTAGCGTCTTCCGGCAAACTGTGAGAAATCTGAATCGGGGTTCCTGAATTTACGAGGTGGAAAAACTCGCCGGCCACGGATTTGTGAATCCTGAGACAGCCGTGAGACCTTGGCTGGGGCCAGACCGCCCCGGCATGAAAACCGTATCCGGATTTGAATTCCACCCAGTTCGGCATCGGATAGCCCACATAGCGATATCCGCGCGGCATCCCGGAACGTTTTCCCGGTCGGATATCGGAACCATTCACCCAGAATCCATAGGTATTGGAACGTTTCCGCGGCAGTTTGTTAAAAGCTTTAAAGTTACCGGTCGGAGTCGGATTGGACGGAGTCCCGATCGCCACGGCAGCCGCCCATTTCGGTTCGCTGCCTTCGTAAATATATACGGCCCGGTTTGCGAGGCTGACCTTTACCTTCACGTTAGCCCGGTTGTTTACCTGCCCGAAACGCAGCGCCATCGAAGCCGGTTGAGATGACTCATTTGATACACATCCCGTCAACAGCAGGGCGAAAAGGACCGCTGCTACTGCGTGAACCGGGAAATACTTCTTCAATTTGTGCTTCATGAATCGGACTGGAGGCTACTTTGCAATGGAACAAACTCCAATCAAGAACAGGTTCAAAAGAAAAAAGTTAACTTTTCTTAAATTAATTAGTTGACGTTTCTTAAATATCAGATATTATAAAGCTCAGTTACTTCTCGGTAACTGTCTGTTTGTGTTTCGTGTTTCGGAGCCGCTCAACCTTCGGGTTGGGCGGCTTCTTACGTTTTATCCTTTCTGGAAATACGATTTCACCTCGCACCTGGTCCTTTTGCCACCGAGAGCGATCAGTTTCGGCGGAATCGATCTGATGCCCGGGAAAGTAAGCATCCATCTCAAAATCCGGGGAATTTGAAAGGGCTGACCGAGTTCCGAACTGACAATTTCGAGCAGCTTGCGTCCCGCCACCCTTTGAATTGTCTGCATCCGGCGAGTGGCCGGTTCGCGGCGCCGCTGGATTTCCCCGAGACTGTTTTCATCAATCTTTTCCCCGTTTTTCAACACTGGCACAATCACATTCGCGGTTTCCACTGCATCCCAGATTGCATAGTTAATTCCCACACCGCCGACCGGAGTCATAACATGGGCGGCATCCCCGATGAGAAGCAGGCCCGGCCCATGCCACTTCGCCAGCCTACCTCCTTCGACGTGCAGAAATGCGATATCTTTCCATGTTTTCAACGTTTCCACCGCTCGCGACTCCAGCTGCGGAGCAGCCCGGCCGATTTCTTCGTGAAATGCACAAATTCCTTCCTTCCGGATTTCCGAAAACGTGCCCGGCTTAATCACACAGGCAATTTGGTAATGATCGGTCCGTTCGAGGACAATGAACGGCAGCCGGCCCCCGGTAATCGCGCCGGATCTTCCGTATTGCTGATCACTTTCATCCCGCGGCAGCCGAAACCAGAGTACTTCCAGTAAATCGGTGACCGGTTCGAGCTCCAGACCCGCCTCTTTGCGCAGATGCGAGCCCCGCCCGTCGCAAGCCACAACCAACCCGGCTGCCACTTCGACCATTTCGCCGTTTTTTCGATAGCGAACTCCTTTTACCGCTCCGGCTTCGTTTTGAACCAGCTCGCGGACCGAAGCATCCATTTCGATTTTATACGACGGGAATTCTCTGCTTTTCTCCGCCAGAAAGCTGAGAAAAATCGACTGCGCCATCATCGTGACGAAGGGGAAGTCGGTGTCGAGTATTTTAAAATTCACCAGGGTGGTGCCACCGGCGCTGAGCGAGCGGATTTTGTGATGGGGCAATTCGAGAATTTCCCCGGCTAAACCGATTGATTGAAAAATCTCGAGAACTCCGGCGTGCAGCGTATCGCCCCGGAAATCACGATCAAAATCCCCGCCGCTTTCGAGAACCAGAGTCGAAATACCACATCGCCCCAGCAAATATCCCAATACCATTCCGGCGGGCCCGCCCCCTGCTATACATACTTCGACCGACCGGGCTTCGTTCATTCGACAGCTTTCTCCGATTTACCGAAGGATTGATAAAGCCGACCTACCGTCAGGCCTTGAGCTGCTATAGAAAAGATCACCACAAAGTAGGTCATGGTCAAAAACAGATCACGGGTCTCGCCCATGTCTTTCGGCAGTGCCAGCGCCAGAGCGATAGAAATACCGCCGCGCAGCCCTCCCCATGTCAGCATCCGCACAGCGCCCTCGCTGAATTTCCGGAACGGCTTCAAACTATAGACCGGGATCGATACAGCGACGAACCGGCACAGCAACACGATGATGATCGAAAGGATTCCGATGAAAAACCAGCTGCCTTGAAATCCCTGCGCGACTACAATCAACTCCAGTCCGATCAAAGCGAACAGCAGAGCATTCAAAATCTCATCCACCAGCTCCCAGAAAAGATCGAGGTGTTTGCGGGTTTGATCCGACATCGCCAAAGCCCGCCCCTGGTTACCGATCATCAGCCCGGCCACAACCATAGCCAGCGGTCCGGACACATGAATCGCCAAAGCAAGTGCATAGCCGCCGGTAACCATAGCGAGAGTAATCAATACTTCGATCTGGTAGTTATTGATTGTTTTCAACATGTAGTAACCAATCCCTCCGAGGATGACGCCGAAAATAACCCCGCCCAAAGCTTCCACTGCAAACAGGTGGGCGATATGGCCGGCGGAAAGGTGGTGTTCGCCGGTAGCGATTCCGAGAATGGCGAGGAATACCACTACTCCGATCCCGTCGTTAAACAGAGATTCCCCGGTGATCTTTGTCTCCAGCTCTTTGTTTACTCCTGCCTTTTTCATGATACCGAGAACCGCGACCGGGTCGGTAGGGGAGATTAAAGATCCGAAAAGCAAACAGTAGAGAAACTTCACCTCGATACCGAAAACCGGCAGGAGCAACCAGACGAAACCACCGATGAGAAAGGTGGAAACAACAACACCAATCGTCGCCATCAGAGCGATGATGCGGCGTTGCTTCGCCAGGTCCATAAGATTGACGTGGAGCGCTCCCGCGAAAAGCAGGTAACTGAGCATCACATCCAGCAGGGCCTCGCGGAAATCGATTTGGTTCACAATAGTCGACGCCCCCTTCGCTATGGATGGAACGAACTGCCCGAGTAAAACCAGAACCAGCGAAAAGCCGAGACTGATCAGCATGATACCGATTGTAGTCGGCAGTTTGAAAAATCGCTGATTGATGAAACCCAAAACAGCGGAAATCGTCAAAACCAGGGCGGTCAACTCGAAGATAGACATGGACTCAGAATCTGGAATAGCGGGTCGGAAAGTCAATCATATACCAGATCGTTCCACGCCTCCAGAATATGTGATGTGATGCGGGCACTTCCGCCCGCATTTCCGATAGCCGACAAAACACGGACAGAAAGTGTCCGCGACACAAAGAATCCTGCAAATCTACAGTTCCTTGAGAAGGAACTCAATCCTCTGATTCTCTTTCATCGAGCCTTCAATCGGCTCAGTAAAGCCTTTTCCCACAGTCTCGATTCTGGACTCGTCGATCCCCAGAGAAATCAGGTAGTCTTTCGCAGCATTCGCGCGGGCTTCGGACAGTGCCTGGGCACCGAAAAAATCGAGGGAGACATGGCCCTCCACCTCAATCTTCGCACCCGGATTTTCCACCAGATATTCCGCAATCGAACCGAGTGGCCCTTTGGCGGCCGTAGGAAGCGTAGACGACATAATGGGAAATTCGATATTTTCGAGGTCAAGGGCCTCGTTCAAACTGTCTCCGGCGGAGAGCAGCACCTGTTCACTCGTTTCAAGCACCCGCGCGAGAGCCGCCGGGGAAAGCAGGGCGAGAGTTTTCGCCAGCTTTTCGCCATATTCCAGATAGTTCTCTTTCGGAATCCCGGAATCGTTGTGACAATGCGTCGCTATCGTGTCCGCTGTGATCTGAGCCGATAACGACTGCGAAAACCACAGGAACACCGAAATCACAACAATATCTGGAATGAACTTTGTTATAACCACTAAATTTATCATACAATTTTGTGGATTCAACTGAAAATAAATCGAGCCGTCAGTTGCTCGTTTAGAGATACCTGGGGGGGGCCAACTGACGGCTCTTCCCGATAAGCGACACGGTAAATTAGCGATTCCAATACGAAAATTAGCGTTTCGTTGCTATAAGAAAAAATCCTAACAGGATATAGCGGGAAAATCAATGAAAATTAAGGATAAATCCTTTTTTGAGGAACGCCTGTTCCATCTGGCGGATGAATTCATCGGTTGAGCGGTTGCCGATCATCGCGGCTACGGCTTTCTGATTGATTTGGGTAATGAAGTTCAGGGTTTTCGCTCTTTCCCCGGAAATCTGTTCCACCGGTGCTTCGCCGGGAGGCGACGGTACTCTCGGAACCGGCGGAGTACCCCCGATAACGAGCCGGCCGTTGCTGCGCGAATGGATAAACACTTTTTGACCGCTCCTCATTTGGCTGCGGACATCTGCCATTTTTCGCTGATAATCAGCGATTTCTTTCCTGTAGGTATTGACCCTGGAATTGTAAGTATCCGCGATGCTCTGCAAATCGCCGATCATTCCCCGCGCATCGTCCTTGGAGTTGGCTACCTCTGCGACAAATTCTTTGAAAGAATCACCGTTGCCACTTCCATCGAGATGGATCAGATAATAAACGAGGATCAGCGCCGAGGCATATTCATCGGTGGTATTTTGCCACTGATTGCCGAGATGGATCAGTTTCAGGGGATGAATCACATTCACCGAAGAAGGAGCCATCCGGTATCGGCTAGCGAGAGCTTTACGCAAGCCTTGTTCAGATTTATCAAATCGAAAAGTCCGGTACTCATAGGGAACCGAAGCCATATACTCGGCGAATCCTTCCAGAAACCAAACCGGCACGAGAGGCAGCCATTCATGCATCGTTTGGTGACAAACCTCATGGATCATCGTTGGGGAAAGCGCATCGACACCAATATTTTCCGTCCCTACCGGCAACCAAAGCTCTCTTTTTGCGGCGATATAGGCACCTTTTACCTGTTGGGAGGGTATTACCAGATGCATGCCGACTTTGGAGAATTCCCGGTCGAAAGAGACCCGGTCCATAAACCGGGCCTGGAAATAGGTCGAAGGCGCAGGAGGTTTCAGCTCAAGTCCTGTGGGAATCGCGGATATCGCTTCCAGTGTGTCTTCCATGATGGTGGCAAGCGACGCGACCGTAACCCGATCCGCTCCCCCGGAAACGATCTGGAAATGCTCGGTTCGAAACGTACGCGGCCCGCCTTTCAGCCGCACTTCCGACCGGTTGGGAATTTTGCGCGGCCAGGCCTGAACGCCCACTTCGCTGAGGGTGTTCTCCAGGAGAACCAGAAATTTCCGGTCCGCCTCGATAAGGCTGTTCCGCCGAATTTTTACCTCACGACCTTCGATGGATTTGATGATCAGAACACCTTCTTCCGATGAAACAAAGTCGCCGTGAACGACAGCACCCGTTTTTGTTTTCCACTCTTTTCCGATCAACGGCACCCCCAACCCCAATAAGCAGACAGATGTAATAACTATCCGGCAAAACACCGGGCGGATGTGGGAGGCGTACAAAAGGAAGTGTAGAGTTAAAATGGATCGAAGGCGATGATTTCGTCACCCGCCCGGGGCTTCAACGCACCATCGAACTTCCGGTTATCAGTGACCAAATTGGCATTCGATTGACTGGTTGTGGTCTCGAAGATTTTCACAATGCCGAGGTTATTTGTGCCTCGACGAACCGAATAACGCTGGCCGATCTCAACCCCCTGAGACTTACCGGCATCGATTGTGACAAGGTTCCAGCCTTCATCGTAGGAAACGATCTTTCCAATCGAAGCGGCGTTTTTGATTCTCTCCTGAGCATCCGTCAAATCGTTTTGCGCTCCCGGCGATCCATAGTTGCTGCCCTCCGGCGGGGTCGCGACAGAATTGCGGACATAGTCAGGTAAAGTGACATCATCCTGGATTCCCGGTGACGGGATGGTGGAAAACGTAGGTTCCGGACCCCCATCGAGAACCCGCTGCATCGTCATGGAATTCTCCTCGGCTTTCAGCTTGTTCTCTTCCGTCTGCTTACGAATGGTTTCCGCCTGGATTTTCATCGCCTCCAGTTGACTGCGCAGAGCTTCGATTTCCGGATCCCGCTGTGGAACCGGGCTGGCTGCCACATCGCCGTCGCCCACCGGTTGGTTCCGATCGTTCAGCTGCTCCAGTTTTTCCTCCAGTTTGCGGATTCGATCATCGGAGACCTTGACCCGTTCGTCCGCTTTAGCGTTCACATAGTCGCGATAGCTGATAAAACCGACAATCAGAAGCAGGAGAGAAGCGATCCCGAGAATGAGGATTGGCGTGTAATTCGTCTTCGGCGTTTCGTGAATGTCTTCCGGTCCAATCATGTTTGGCGGAAGTATACGACGAATCCCCGTCTCCGACAAGGTTTCTCAGTCATGATTCTCAACCGTTCCGGTGACTTCCCGTCGCTGTGTAGTCGCTGCTAATGGACCCGGCGATGGAAAATCACCGGCAGGGCAGGATTTCTCCCCGATTTACAATATACTGTACCCTAGACCGGCAGAGCCGGAACCAAAAGGATTTTGGGTGTAGGTTGCC
>JARGOZ010000091.1 GCA_029213025.1 Verrucomicrobiales bacterium | reverse complement strand
CACCGACCGCTTTTGTACAGGGAATTTCCTAAATTCTTATGAAACTGCGAGGTGTTGTACCCTGTTGAATCGAAAAACCCCGATCCGGAACATACCGGTCGGGGCCTTCATAAAGTAACTCAAACAGTTACAGAAGAGGATTTAAGCGATTTCCTGACCGTGGAAATCGTGCCAGTCCTCGAGGTTGTTGAGGTTGATGGCGTCCTTGATGTCAGCTCCGGGGAGACCAACAGTGCTGAGGATGCTCTCGCGGGTTGCGTCGTCGTGGTTGTAACCTGCGCAAGCTGCGTTCCATCCGTCGATCCCGCCGAGGTTGGTTGCGTTGTCTTTCACCCATGCTTCGAACTGCACGTAGGTAGGCTTGTTGCCTTTGATATAGGCAAGAGTAGCTTCTTTGTCGAGACCGAGAGCGTCGAGCATCATCTGATCGTATCCGGCGCCGCAGGCAGGATAGTCGGAGTGAAGCTTGCCAACAGCATCGAGTGAAACTTTCTGCCAGAAACGAGGCATGTGGAGGGCGCCGAGAGGCCCTTTAGTTCCGGATGAGATTGTAGGAATAATCATGTATAGTATGTAGTTGTGTTTTGCTTTTGATGTATAGAGAAATTACGAAAGGGCTCTGCCCTTGAAGGTAAGCTCAGCGACACCGGATTTGTCAAGGTCACCGAGTCCTATTTCCATCATTTTCCGGTACTGGGAAATGGTAGCGTCATTGAGTGGTGCTTTAATTCCGACGGATTTGGCCATATCGGCTGCGATGCCGGAGTCTTTAGCGGCGTGTTCGGCGGAAAACCAGCAATCGTGGTCGCGGTCGCGCATGTCTTCCGCGTCGGTTTCGAGAACGCGGCTGTTGGCTCCGGTCTGGGAAAATACATCACAGAGCATATCGACATCGTGCCCGAGCGCTTCGCCTATTCCGAGGCCTTCGGCTAGACCGGCGGTGTTGATATTCATCACCATGTTGACGAGGGCTTTTACTTCGGCCGCTTTGCCGGTTCCGCCGGGGATGAACTTCAAATTTACACTCAATTCTTCGAGGAGATCTTTTTGCTCGTTAAATACCGATTCATCACCGGCGAGCATGAGAAACAGTTTTCCTTCCCGCGCGTGGCTGATGCTCGATGCCATACTTGCTTCAAGGGATTTGGCTCCGACCTGATTGGCTGCTACCTCCACTTCGCGGTGGATGCCGGGGGAAAGCGTCGCACAGTTGATGAAAGTCTTTCCTTCCGCTCCGGCGAGCAGATTGTCTGTTGTGAAAATTGCACGCATCGCGTCGTCGTTGGTGACTACGGTGATAATGGTGTCTGAGGCGGCTGTGACATCGGCGAGAGAAGCGGCATTAGTTGCGCCGATTTCCGCGGCGAGTTCGGCTGCGGCTTCCTGATTGATGTCGTATACTGCGGTGACATCCCAGCCCTTGTCATTGAGGTGACGGGCCATATTGGCACCCATTTTTCCAACTCCGACGAATCCGATTTTTTTGCTCATAGCGTTTCCCAAATGGTACAGTTAAAAATGCCGGACTTTCTCACCAGCTTTATTTTCGCCAGTATTAGCGTTTACCGGCCAGGACCTCAACTCAAATTTCAGATTCCGACTCACGTATTCGCACACGTAAGTTTTTCGTAAGATGGACATTTGCACCATGGCGATTCGCCGAACGTAATATGATCGAATAGCTTACCGCATATGCTGGCAATCACAGACCTTTCAAAATCCTACGGCGAAAACAGTGTCCTCCGCGAGGTGTCATTTTCGATGACGACCGGGGAAAGGGTCGCTCTGATGGGGCCTTCGGGCTCGGGGAAGAGCACTTTGCTCAATTGTATTTCCGGGATCGACCGGCCCAATTCCGGTTCGATCGAGCTGAACGGGCAATCCATCGGCGGCATGGATGAGCGGCAGCTTTGTGAGCTGCGGCGCGATTCGATCAGCACGATTTTTCAGTTTTTTCACCTGCTGCCGACTCTGACCATGCGGGAAAATATCGAATTTCCTATGCAGTTGATTCGATTGGCGGAAAAAGAGCGCAAAAAGCGGGTGGATGAACTGATTCATGAGGTCCAGCTCGACCACCGGGCCGATGCCATGCCGGATGAACTCAGTGGTGGCGAAAGGCAGAGGGTGGCTATCGCGAGAGCCCTGGCGACCCGTCCGGTCCTGATTCTGGCGGATGAACCAACCGGGAATTTGGATACCACCACCGGGGAATCGATTCTCGATCTGCTGGAAACCGTCAGCGGGCGCTATCAGACCGCGATGCTACTCGTCACCCACAGCAAAAGAGTAACGAGAATTTGTCAGAGAACTGTATCGATGAAGGACGGGCGGATTGTGGATGATGAAAAGTGATCAGTCCGGCCCTCATTCTCTGATTTGGACGAAGGTCATCTGGCGACAATGGTGCCGGGAACCGAAAGTACCTGCTGTGTTGATCCTGATTCTGGCACTAGGCGTAGCCGTTTTCCTCGCCGTCAGACTGGCCAATCGAGCGGCGGTGACGGGATTTTCCCTGTTTACTGAATCGATTTCCGGTGACAGCGATTTGCTGGTGCGGCCGCGAGCCGGTTCGTTTCCCGAGTCGGACCTGATGTCGCTCCGCGAGAAAATGGGCGCCACTCCGGCAACCCTGTTTCCGATTCTGGACACCACGGCGGCAGCCGGACCGGGTGCGGAGGCTGAAATTTTCCGCATCATCGGGACGGATTTCGTGGCTCTGCCCAATGCGGTTTATTTAAGTGACGACGAGACGGGGAGTCCGATTGCGGCGCAGACCGACGGGTTTTCCGGAATGTTGGGCAAACCGGACCAGGTATTTATCAGCCGGGTTTTTGCGGATGAAAGCGGCAAAGATACGGGGGATAAACTACAGATTTATGTCGAGGGAAGGCAGAAAGAACTAACGATTTCCGGTATTGTGGAAAGCGATCCTTTGCGACCTCAGGTTCCCCGCCGGTTGCTGGTTTTCGATCTGCCCGGGGCGCAAAAGCTTACCGGGAATGAAGGGCTTCTTTCGAGACTCGAAGTAAAGATCCCTCCGGGGCCGGATTTTCAGAACAATCTTCAACTGGCCAGGGAAAAGCTCACGGAATGGGCAGGGGATCGGTTTGTTGTGGAAACTCCGGGACAGAGAAAAGATTCCGCAACGAGGATGAGTGCTGCCTTTCGGCTGAATTTGACGATTCTCTCGACACTGGCTCTGATTGTCGGCGCCTATTTGATACTTCAGGCGATGGAGGCAGCGGTAATCCGGCGTCGATCTGAAATTGCTATACTTCGCTGTCTCGGTGTCACACCCGGGGAAATACAGAAAGCGTGGCTTATGGAAAGTCTCGTACTCGGGTTATTGGGAAGTGCGCTCGGTGTTATGCTGGGAGTCTTTCTCGCCCAGGGAATGGTTGGTGCCATTGCTTCAACAGTAAACACTCTCTACTACGAAACAACGAGTCGGTCGGCGGCTTTCGATCCGGTCGAAGCCGGGTTTGCCTTTCTGTTTGGAGTTGTGATCAGTTTGCTGGCCGGCAGTCTTCCCGCCCGCGAAGCGGCAAATACTCCTGCGGCCCATGCTGTGGCGACCGGAATTCGGGGCGGGGGATTAAAACTGTTGCAGCATCCTCTACCCGGGTGGGTGTTTCTTCTGCTCGGTTTACTGGTGGTCAAGCTTCCGCCTTTTGTTACTTCGCAGGGGTCTACTATTCCGGTGGGTGGTTACGCAGGAGCGCTCTTTTTTCTGCTCGGTATAAGCATCCTGGCCGGGCACCTTTTCTGTTTAATCGCCCGAATGCTTGCCGCCGGGAACGCTTTACCGGAGAGGGTTTACGCGTCGAGTCAATTTCGTCTGCCCGGCGGGCGGCACCGTCTTGCCGCCGCCGGGTTGCTCGCGGCCTTCGGGATGTCTGCGGCGATGGGGATTTTGGTGGCGAGTTTTGAGACCACTTTGAATTCATGGATTCGGCAGATGCTCAAAGCCGATGTTTATGTAGCAGCAGCAGGAGCTCAGTCCGCGATCAGTGAAAATAAAATTCCCGGAGAAGTATGGAAAGAAATTCTCGCTACTCCGGGAATCGAGGCGGCTGACCGGTTGCGCAGATATTCGATCCATTTTGAAGGCAAAGATACCTGGCTGGCTGGTTCCGAATACAACAATTCCGAAAGGCGGCTGCAATTGATCTGGATTAAAGCTCCTGAAAACACTGCCGCTGATGCTTTGACCGTTCGGGAGGGAGATACATATCCTGCCTGGGTAAGTGAATCATTCTCACGGGTATTCCAGCGAAGCCTTAACGATCGCTTTCCTGTCCCTACGCCGGACGGCCCAAAATCTGTAGTGGTGAAAGGGATCTATGCCGACTACGGCAGCGAGCGGGGAACGGTGTTGTTAAGTCGCCGCTTTACCTCTCAATGGTACGAAGACGATGCGCTGAACAATCTCGCTCTATATTTACAGGAGGGGATCGACGAAGAGACATGGTTGGCTGATTTTCAGAATAAGTTCCCAGGTCTCGTCGCCCGGACCAATCGAACATTGAGAGAGGATGCGCTACGGCTGTTCCGGCAAACTTTCAGCGTTACCTATGCCTTGGAGGGTATCGCCATCATCATTGCGGTAGCCGGTCTCGGCCTGGCAATGGTGGGGCTGCTACTGGAACGGAGGGAAGAGTTGAGTACTCTGAAGGAAATCGGCATGACGCGGCGTCGCATCGCTGCCGCCGCCATGTGGGAGGGGCTGGGGCTCAGTATAGCGGGCGTTGTTGGCGGATTGTTGCTGAGTCTGATTCTTGGCTGGATTCTTGTCTATGTAGTGAACCGGCAGAGTTTCGGATGGACACTGAATTTTACCGTTCCCTGGCTTACGATTGCCGCACTTTCCTGCGCGATGCTGGCCACCGGTAGTGCTGTGGCATGGTTTACCGGTTATCGAATCGCAAATCTCAAATCGGACCTTGAGGAGGAGTAGATTTTTACTGAATGTGCAGTTCCGGGTTCATCGCCTGGAGGGTTTCAAATCGGCCGCCGGATCAGCTTCTTTGGAAGGTAACCAACGGCGATGGTCACGGATTACGGTTTGCCATTCCGGGTCCGCTGCCAGGTTTGACCATTCGTTCGGATCGCTGTTGTGATCATAGAGTTCCTCTGTTCCGTCCGAATAACGAATATATCTCCAACGTTCACTGCGCACAGCGTGATTCCCGCGACCGTAGGTCATCAGCGCCGGTTGAAAGGAGGTGTCGGGATTTTTCAGGAGAGGAACAAGGCTGGTGCCGTCGCATTCCGAATCTTCACTTAATCCACCGAGTTCCAGGAGAGTCGGGTATACGCCGCTGAGGTCAACGGGTATATGGCAGACGCTTCCCGGTTTGGTGATTCCGGGAGCGGCGATGATAAAGGGAATGTGATTCGCCTTTTCCCAGAGCGCAAATTTCTCGATGTGATCTTTCTCGCCGAGATGAAATCCGTGATCTGACCAGAGTACAACGATAGTTTCCTTTCCACGTGGACTGGCATCCAAAGCATCAATCACCCTCCCGATCTGAGCGTCGGCGAAACTGCAGCAGGCGGCATAGCTTTTAATGAAATCGTGCCAGGAACCGGGTAGTCTGTGGTCGAGCTCTGTCATTCCGTCCCAAAACCATTTTTTTCTTTTCATTAGATTGGCAGCACCTTTTGGAAGATCGGCCCAGTCGTCCGGCTTGCGTAGCGGCAGATCGATTTCTCTATAGTTTTGATGATACTTCTCCGGAGCGAAAAAAGGAGAGTGTGGTTTAAAAATTCCGCAGGCCAGAAACTGTGCTTTGTCCCTCGGCGGATTTTTCAACGCTTCGATGCAATAGTCTGCTGTTTTGAAATCGATCGTATCTTCTTCGTTCGCCGGCCAGGCACCCCAATCGGTGTTCGGGGAACCGTATTCCGGCGCGGAGTTCAGTTTTTTCTCCGGCATATTTTGCGGAGCCATAGGTTGGAAGTCATGGAACGAGGCTTCATCGTGGAAAGCGCCGTCGAGATGATGATGAAAGATTTTTCCGGCTCCGCGAACTAAATAGCCCGCCTTTTGGAAGCGCTGCATGATGGTATCGCGGTAGGGCATGGCTTTGCGCCAGTCGGTTTTGTTTCCATATACACCGGTAGTAGTCGGGCGCAGCCCGGTGAGAGTAGCGGCCCGGGAAGGATTACACGCCGCCGACATACAATACGCCCGGGTAAAAAGCATACCTTTCTGAGCCAGTCGTTCCAGATTCGGAGTCTTGATCGGTGAATCGGGATCGAGTAGAGAGATCCAGTCGTTCATATCGTCGATCGCGATAAACAAAATATAAGGTCGTTCCTCTGCGATGGTGAGAAAAGGAAAAATCAAAAAAATAGTAATCAGAAGTAGTGATTTCATTTTAGAGTTTCGGGGATTTTTTAGCCGGTGGCGCGTCGAGTTCAATTTTATCAATTTCGGGGTTGGGGATCATCGGTTCGGCCCTGACTTCGGATTTCCATTGCAGTAGCAAAGCCAGAAGATCCTTCGCCTGGTTGGTGTTTGAATTGCTCAAATCGGTAGTTTCCCCAAGGTCTGATTCGAGGTCGTAGAGTTCTGTTTTTCCTGTTTCAAGATATTCGATCAATTTCCATTTTCCTTTTCGAACAATTGAAACCGGAGCACTCGACGGGTGCCGGTTGTAGTGCGGATAATGCCAGAATAGAGGCCGCTCGGCGAGGGAAGTGTTATCTCCCGCTCCGGTTAGCAGGGGCGCGAGATTATGGCCGTCTGTTCCGGGCACCGGTGAAGAAGAAAAACTCAGAATAGTTGAATAGATATCGCAGGAAATGACGGGCCTACTTTCGATTATTCCGGATTGAACACCCAGTTCAGGACCGCTGATAATAAGAGGGACCCGAATCCCGCCTTCGTAGTGGGAGCCTTTATTAGCACGAAGCGGGGAGTTGTTTGTCGCTCCGGCGAAACCACCGTTGTCTGAGGTAAAGATGATGAGTGTATTTTCCTTTTTCCCCGCTTCTTCGAGGGCGCTAACGACTCGTCCAACACTCTGGTCGACGCTTTCTATCATGGCCGCATAATCCGGTTTGCCCTGTTGCTGCTCTTTCGGAACAGCCTGGAACTTTTCTTTCAATTCGGGTTTTCCCTGCAGGGGAGTATGGACTGCGTAGTACGAGAAGTAGAGAAAGAAAGGAATGTTATCGTTCTGGTTTTTGATCAGATTTTCCACCTCCCCGGTTAGACCGTCGGTCAAATAATCTCCTTCGCTTCCCCCGTCCCAGGCCTGTTTATGAATTCGTATACCTGTAGTAGGAACTTCCCAGCTGCCTGTGAAAGGGTAGAAGTAGCTTCCCGGAGCGCCGTGATCGTTTCCTGCAATATTTACACCAAAACCGTGGTGTTCCGGCATAGAAAACGGTTCTCCGCCCAGATGCCATTTGCCGACGTGCCAGGTGGAGTATCCAACTGCCCGGAGCCTTTCCGCTATGGTTATTTCTTCGAGCGGTAGAGAACGAAGAAACCGGCCTTCTTTCATTTTGTGTTTTTGCGGATTCCATCGACCCGCCGGTAACCATTGGGTGAGCAGCAGTCTCGCGGGATACCGGCCTGTCAGAATGGCGGCCCGGGTCGGTGAGCACACCGCGCAGGCGGCATAGGCATCGGTGAAGCGGACTCCCTCAGTTGCCAGCCGGTCGATACTCGGTGTTTTGTAGTAGGAACTTCCCTGGCATCCTAAATCCATCCATCCAAGATCATCTACAAGGAAAAGAACGATATTAGGTGGTGCGGGAGCCGCCCGGGAGAACTCTGTTCCCGTGAGGCAGAATAACAGGCAGGCGAAGAGACTACGCATTTTGATCAAAATAAGTAAGCACCGAACGGCGTCCGGACTTCAGTTGTTCCCGAACTACATCGGATGCGCCCGCTGAATCGTGCTTTTTCAACAAGTCCAGAAGTCGCTTGTGTGATTCGAGGGTCGACTTGACCAGCCCGCCGGAAAGCAGCTTCGGAGAGCCGCGATGAGCGGAAAAACAAAGCGATAAAACATGGAGTTCGCCGGTGATTTTTGACAGGAAACGATTGCGCGAGCCCTGGATCATTAGGTCGTGAAACTTCTCGTTATGATCAAGCCACTTTTCCAGGTCTCCTGTCGTGGCACCCCGTTTTCTTTGCAGGATTTTGTCACCCAAAGCGGTCCACTCTTTCAAAATTACTTCCAGCCCGGATATTTCGTGATCCGTCATAAACCGCGCGGCTTCGCTTGCGGCAAAAGGTTCAAAAAGTTCGCGCACGTCGTAGATTTCGGATATTTCCTCGCGATCAAATTTTTTCACAAAAGCACCTGCCCCGGCGACTTGTTCGACAACCCCTTCGCTGGCCAGTCGACTGATCGCTTCTCTGACCGGAATGAAGCTGGTACCCAATTCGTCGGCGAGAGCCCGGTTTACCAGACGGGCTCCAGGGGCGAGATCCCCGCTGAAAACCCGGTGCCGGATGTGTTGGTAGGCTTTTTCACTCAGAGAACCGACGGGCATGGCCTGGAAAATAAATTGCGTGTTAGAAAATGTTATAACATGGTATATCGACGCGGTTTTGTTTGTCATGCAAAAATTGCGGCGCGATTCTTTCACCGAAATTTTATGAAACTCACAGGCCTGGTTGCTGCCACATATACTCCGTTTCACGGCGACGGATCACTCAATGCCGAACTGATCCGTCCGATGGTTGATCATATGATTGAGCGCGGGGTGGCGGGGCTTTATATTTGCGGAAGTACCGGCGAAGGAGAGTCTCTGACTGTGGAGGAACGCAAACGGGTGGCTGTGGAAACGGTTGCCGCGACGGATCGCAGAGTTCCGGTGATTGTCCAGGCAGGGCATAACTCCATCGACTCGGCCTGTGATTTGGCGAGACACGCTGCGGAGTCCGGAGCTGATGCGGTGTCAACTCTTCCGCCTACCTACTTTAAGCCGGCCACACCGGAGCTGTTGATCAGCTATATCGAAAAGGTGGCGGGATCCGCACCGGATTTGCCGTACTACTACTACCATATTCCCAGGTTGAGCGGGGTTGCTTTCGATATGGTTCGGCTTCTGGAACTGGCTAAAGAGAGAATTCCCAACTTTGCCGGTATCAAATTCAGCGATTTCTTTCTCGCCGACATGATGGCTTGTCAGGAATTCGATAACGAAACATATGACATCGTGTTCGGATCGGATGAAATGCTCCTTGGAGCGCTCGCCACCGGCGCAAAAGGAGCCGTGGGAAGTTGCTATGGATTTGCCGCGCCGTTGTGGACGGAAATCATTGAGTCTTTCGAGCGGGGCGAGGTGGCTGAGTCACAAAGATGGATGCGAAAGGCGGGACGACTCGTGCGTCTGATTGCTTCTTCACCGGGCCCTTTCCAGGCCTGCGTGAAACAGGTGATTTGGCCTCTGCTTGGATTTGATCCCGGTCCATTGCGATTGCCCCAACCGACGATGAGCCCGGATGAAATAGAAGAAGCCCGTCGCTGGTTAAGCGAAACGGGCTTCGGGGAGGAAATTGCGAGCGGCAATTTTGCTTTGTGATTCTATCCTTTGGGAAGCAGGCCTTCTTTGAGTGCTTTGGCCACTGCTCCGGTCATGGTATTGACGTGCAGTTTGCTGTAGATGCCGCGGATGTGTTTATCGACTGTGTGAAAGCTGAGATCCAGTTGATCGGCAATCTCTTTCTTAGTGAGACCTTCCACCATCTGCTCAAGGACCTCTTTTTCCCGGTCCGTTAAACCATAGTCACGACTCTGAGGTGCGAGCTGGCTGAACATATCAAGAACCCGTCTCGCAATTTGCGCATTGATTGGGGCACCGCCTTCAAGTGTCTCGCGGATTGCGGCGGGGATCTCGTTCATGTTCGAAGTCTTCAGGAGATAGCCGGATGCACCCGCGCAGATCGCGCTGAAGACTTTTTCGTTATCGTCAAAAACGGAGAAAACGAGGATCTCAATCTCCGGAAGGGCTGTCTTGATTCGGCGAATCCCTTCGATCCCGCTCATTCCGGGAAGTTGGATATCGAAAAGCATCACATCGGGCCTTTCCCCGGCTACGAGGGCTTCGATCGCGTCTTCGCAACGTTCATACTGGTGAACGCACTCCATGTCTTTTTGCCGGCTGAGAACCCGCGCAACGGTTTTTCGAAGAGTTTCATTATCTTCCACCAACCAAACCCGGGTAGGCTTCTTCGGCGTCTCATCTTCTGGCTCTTTGGTATCGCTCATTCTGGTGGATCTAGTGAATAGAATTTCTTTTCTGTGGTATTAATCTACTACGATTTGGTAGGCTTTTCATTAAAAATCCTTAACTGCTTTATGGAAGCGGGGCCGTAAGCTGAACCAGGGTTCCGCTGTCCAGACTGCTTTTCACTTTTAGTTTCGCCCCGATTGCCTGAGCTCTCATCCGGAGATTGCGAAGCCCGTTGCCTTCCCTGAAGTCGTGATCAAGATTGTCGAAACCTTTGCCGTCGTCCTTGATTTTTAAATCCAGTTTGCCCCGGGCGGTCTCCACCTCGATCAGCACATTTTTTGCATCGGCATGGCGGACGATGTTGTTAAGCACCTCTTTATAAATGAGAAAGAAATCCCTTTTGAATTCGAGAGGGAGGCGGTCATCGTGCATTTGTCCCTTTTCGATAAAGGAATATTCATGAGCCCGGAGCAGTTTGGAAGCGGTTTCGCGGAACCGTGTCATCATCTGTTTCCAGGTCTCTTCACCGGGCCGAATCAGCCAGACAATGTCCCGCATCGATTCGATCGTTTTATCGGCGGTGTGCTTAATTTCGGTAAATTCCTCAACCACAAGTTCGGGTTCGCCGGTCTCGGTTTTTCCCAGTTCCGCTAACAGGGCGATACTACTCAGGTTACTGCCGATATCGTCGTGCAGGTCACTGGCGATTCGCTGCCGCAGTGCTTCCATATCCTTGCGGCGTTTCACCCGGCCCTGGGCAAAAATCACCAGAGCGAGTCCCAAACCACCGACTAAACCGGTGATCGAACTGACCACACCCCGGGTAAAAGTGCGGTCCACGAGGTCGAGGCGGGTCTTTTCGATGTCGCTGAGTTCTCTTTCCAGTTTGATACGCTGTTCCAGATTGGACACCCAGGACTGGTAGCTAACCAGCGAGCGGCCGCTGCTGTATCCGTCGACCAGAAACTCCGGGGCGACGCCTTTCGATGTAACCGGGTGGGAACCGATAACATCTTTACCAAGAGCCACATTGCGGTTTTCAGAAAAGACCTGCAACTCGGCAAATCCCCACGCCATCGGTTTCACCTCCGATTGGGAAACCGTCAGCCGCACGTAACGACCGTATCCGTCGTCGACCGGTAAAATCAGTGGATTGTTGCCTTTCTGGGCGATTTGACCGGGGGTAAATCGACCGAGAGTCTCTGCTTTTCTCATATCGGGATTGTCGGAAACCTGCACCGTTATCGGGTAGGGGAATTTCACAGTCGGATCCGGTAAAGCTCCTATATAGTCGGCGAGGATGATGCGCACCTCCTGAATCGGCATGGATTCCTCCAAATCAATCTGCACCCAGCTGCTGGTGGTGGCTGATTTACTTTTGGAGCGATAGCCGATTGTCGGGCTCTTTTCCTTACCTCTGGGAATTCCGAAAGCGGTGACCCCGTCGTTCACATAGCGGTGGGACCATTGTTCGCCTTTGGTCTGCGTATCGCGGTAGGAAACCGGTTTGCCGACCGCGAGGTTGCGCTCACCTTTCAGCACCATTATTTCACTGAGAGCAAAAGCATGATCCACCCCGTGTTCTCCTTTGCGCTGCCACAGAGCGGTCGCGGTAACTCGAAGATAGCGACCTTCATATCCGCCGATTTCCCGGAAAAACGGCCATCGTCGCGAGCCTTCAATCCTTCCTTCATACACCGTTTCGTAGCTTTTAAATGACTTGTCGTGAGAGATATCGATCCGAAATGCTCTCGGGAATCCGTAGCCGAATATCGTTTCCCCGTTGAACTGCACAGTGACCGGGAAAAGCGCTACCGCATCCGGCGAAACGGTTTCTCCGAGGTCGATTTGAATCCATTTGGGCCGGGACCGGGAATTCCCGCTGTGATAACCGAATGCCTGATCGAAAAAGCTCTCGATCGCCGTTTCCGGCAGTTCATCCAGTTCCTGAAAAATCTCCTGCTGACGCTCTTCGATATCGCGTAGCTCGCGGTTGAAAATCCGCGCCAGTTTGTCGGCCGCCGTTTCGCGGGAGGTGATGCGGGGCTCGATCAAGTCAGTGGGAACACTCTCAGGCAGCTCGCGTACCTCTTCGCCATCGGGAGTGATCACCGGGAAGGGTGACTGCGCTCTGGCAGCCATAGTGGTGACCAAAGAAACGGCCAAAATCGCGAAAAATCTGATAAATGGAGTGCTCACAGCGGTGTTTTCATTATCAACGTGGCGGGCCTAATTTACAATAGGAGATTGACCGGCAGCACCGTTGTTATTTCACCGGCAAATCGCCCTTCTCTATCCCTTGCAGAATAGGTCATTACAGCTTCCGACCCGGTTATCCGGCAGGTTGTCAGGCTCACCGTTTGGGTGCTTTCCCTGGACATACAGACGGAGGAAGCTTCATCGCCGGGGACCTCGTAGCGATGAAATTGCACCGCATCCCAGTTCCCGTTTTCGACTTTTTCCCTGTACAGCGTTTTTCGCCAGGTCTCGACCCGTTCGCTCTCCCAGGAAGACGAGGTGACCAACGGTTTCGGGTGCGGTGTGAACGACAGTTTATCACCGGCCCAGTCCCACATACGCTCTTCGTCACCGTGCCAGACCAGCAGGGTAAAAGGAGGGTAATCCCCGGTTTCAAGAGCGAAGTGAAGAGCTGCTTCCGCCGCTTCGAGATCCTCCGCTCCGGCGATTTCCATGACCAGTTGACCCCGGCTGCGGGGTTTTTCCGGCAGCTCAGATAATTCCCGGTAATTGTTCAGCAAGCCGACTGCCAGCCCGAACTGATTGGCGGCAAACCATGTGCCGCCCTTTTCCGAATCGACAGGACGAAGAATCTTTCGACCGTTCTGTTCAATTACAGACGGGGGAAAGGCCTCTTCCCGGGATTTTCTCTCATCCCGGTTGAAAAGAATGAAAAGCCCCGCCTCATCGCGCTGCCAACTGACTGAACACATGCTCCGTTTTAGCTCTCGAATTGAAAATACACAAAATAAAAATGCTGACCAAACAGGGTACGAACCGTGATTGAACAGGGTACAGTTTCGGATTCAACAGGGTACAATCCGCTTTATTTTACTGGTTGAGGGATAAATCTCCCGTAGTCTGAAGAGGATGAAACTTTGGATGCTTGTTTTTGCCGTCTCGACAGGACTTTGTGCCGTTCTTTTCGGGGCCGATTCGCCACCGCGCCCGAATATTCTCTACATTTACGTCGATGATATGGGCTGGGGATCTCTCGGTCCCAATGCCCAGTTCGCCCGCAAAGCCGCCGGGAAGCCCTGTGTAAAAACGCCCAGTCTCGATGCTCTCGCCGCCAGAAGTATCAATTTCACCCGCGCCTATGGATGCACCGTTTGTTCGCCGGCGAGATCCTCCCAGCAGACCGGATTTCACCAGGGGCATACCTTTGCCGACCGAAACGATCCCGACAACGCAAAGAAAGCGATTCGCGCCGATGACATCACGATGGGGGATATGTTATCGAAAGCTGGATACACTACCGGATACTGGGGGAAATGGGGCTACGGAGGATCAAAAGATCAAAAGAAACCCACGATAGATAATATCCAGACTCTGCCTACTTCCCACGGCTACAAACATGTTCTTGCTGAGTTGCATCACGTGCGCGCGCACACCTTTTTTCAACCGACTCTGTGGAAAGCTCCGGCATCCCCGGGAGCGACCGGCGGACTCGAACTGGCTCCAAATTCGATGAAGGCATATACCGGAAAACCGGAGTATCCCGCTGGCCCGGCGCTACAGAATCATCCGGATTATCCGCAGACTGCTTACTGTGATGACTGCTATTGTTTTGCTGCGTTGGATTTCGTTCGATCCGCCGCCAAAAACTATATAGAGAACGGGACACCGTTTTTCGGCCTTCTCGCCGTTCAGGTTCCACATGCCCCGTTTAATGAAATTATGAAGTTGCCTGAATGGGACAGCGCCTACCAAAACGACGAAAAATTTACCGGTCTTAGCGATCAAACCCGGCAGTGGGCGGCTATGGTCACGCGAATCGACGGGCACATTGGTAACCTTCTGCGAACTCTCGAAGATCCCGACGGGGATGGCGATACCGGTGATTCCATTTCCGAAAACACCCTGGTCATTTTTCAGTCCGATAATGGAGGCCCTTCCGGTCCCTGTAATAAAGAACTCGATACTAATGGCGGTCTCCGGGGGACAAAGGGAACCATATTCGAAGGCGGAATCCGGGTGCCCACGATGATGAGTTGGCCTGCGCAAATAACTCCTGATTCGAAACTGCAGGCCGGAACGAACAGCGACCGGGTCATCGACGTCTCCGATCTGCTGCCGACATTTTGTGAACTAACCGGGCTTACGCCGCCTCTCGGGCTGGACGGAGTTTCTTTCGCCCCGTTCCTGCTCGGTAAAGAGGCTCGCCGAAATCGGGAATTCATCATTCATGAAGCAGGAAAACACCAGTCGATTATTCGAGGCAACTACAAACTGGTCCGGTCAAAAAACGATCTGGAACTCTATGATCTCGGCAATGACCGGGCGGAAAAGAATAATATAGCAAAAGCCCATGGAGATCTGGTTGAGGAACTGGAAACTCTACTCCTCGGTGAACGCGTTGATGAACCTCGTGGCTTCGCCAATACCTATCATCTATGGCAGGGTAAAAGCGGAGCTGCCACATCCAAAGCTGATAACTGGTCCGACTACAACTATAGCAACGCCGGTGTCACCTACCTCGAGGATAACGGCGCCCCGCGCCTTTCCTGGTGCGCAAAAATGGAAAATATTCAGAGCCGGGATGTTACTGCAAGTGGCGATCAAAATCTTGCGCTTTTGGCGCTCGAAATTGGCGGTCGGGAAAAGAATCTGGAACTGCAGCTTGGCACGAATGTCGATTTAAACGCGCGCAATGAATTGCGCCTTTCTTCCGGTGGAATTCTATCGATAGATGGGGGGACCGTGTCTTCGCTTCGATGGGTCAAAGTGAATTCCGGTGCCGAAATTCGCGGCCACGGGGAAATCGATGCTTCGGTGATCAACGAGGGGACTGTTGAGCTCGCTGCCCGGAAGGGGGCTACTCAACTATTCGTCCACGGAAACTACTTCGAAAGTGAATCTTCCGTATTGAAAGTCTCTGCTTCAAAACAGCCCGCTCTGGTTGTCTCGGGGGAGGCGAAACTGGCAGGGCGACTCTCTGTGGAGGCTGTTACTCCGGGTGACTCCTGTGTAGTTCTGGCAGCCCGAAAGATAAGCGGGCGTTTTTCCCATCCGACAGATCGGTGTATCGCAAAAGACGGGACAGAATACGTGGTTTCCTATACAGAAAACGAAGTGCGGGTCTCTGCGACTTCCAGCGAAAATACTCTGAATGAATTTCGATAATTCTTCTCATGATTCGAAATGACTTCATTATGCGATTGATCGAATTGCTCGGCGTTTTTCTCGCCAGAGTTTTTCAAAAAATCGAAAAGGGTGACTGGGACGGTGCGGCGGAAGATATCGATAAAACCTCAAAAGAAAGTCTCGGGATACCAATCACTATTGTGGAGAGTAATCAGGCGGAGAATTTGATCGCACTCTTTACCTCTCCGTCCGGCCCGGACTATTCCCGTATTCTCGCTGCGGCCGTTCTTCTCGATGCACGGGGAGAAGTCGTGGCCGGGGCGGGCAACGAAGTTTCCGGAGTGATTCTCTGGACCAAAGCCGCTACTCTCTATCGATTTTGAACTTCCGAAATCTCTACATATCAGGCTGGCAGAATTTCATGAAAACGGCGGGCGGTTTTCACTGGCGGAAGAGCACTGGTTCGTAGGAACATTGGATTCTCCCGACCGAAAAAGTATACTTCAATCTTTCTACCGGAGAATGCTGTCTTTACCTGACGAAGATATAGAAGCCGGGGATCTGACCCGGGCAGAGATTCTGGATAGCCGGGAGGAACTGCAGTGAGTGAAAGCCTGTCAACCCAGACGGCAGATCCCTTTGGGTGATGCCCCGTTGAAAAATTCAATGAATTTTGCCGCTTCTTCGTTCCATTCCATTTCTTTAGCGGCAATCAGCGCCTGGCTGAGATTTAATCCGGAGCGGTAAATGTGGTTGAAGGCGTCTTTTACTCCCTGCCGGCCTTTTTGATCAAACCCGGCCCTCGACATTCCCACGACGTTCAATCCACGCACCTGGTTGGATCCTGCCACCATCACAAAATGAGGGATATCCTGACTGATTGAAGCCAGACCTTTCACCATACACAGATCACCGACCCGAACAAACTGGTGAAAAGCGGAACCTCCACCAAAAAAGTTTTTACTGCCCACCTGAACCTCGCCACCCAGCAGGCATTGGTTTGCCATTACATTATCGTCACCCATTTGCACGTCGTGCCCGATGTGGGATCCGCACATCAGATAGTTGCCTTCGCCCAGGCGCGTCGCAGAGCCTTCGCGCGATCCGCGGTGAACCGTAACGTGCTCTCGAAAAACGGTCCGCGCACCGACTTCGACCGTGCTGTGGATCTGCCGGTTGAACTTGAAGTCCTGAGGATCAGCTCCTATCACAGCGCTGTGCCATACTTCGCATTCGTCGCCCAGCTTTACTCCGGACAAAACCTGAGCATGCCCCAAAATTCGGCAGCGATCGCCGATTGTTACACCGGATTCGATGACCGCAAACGGGCCAATCTCTACCTGGTCACCAATTACGGCGTCAGGGGAAACAAAAGCAGTGGGATGGATGAGGTGAGGAATGACACTCGGTACCACTACTCTGACAGATTCACAAGGCTGAAATCTTACAATCAGTAAAAGAGATTTGGACAATAGAACTGTCCCGTTGTGATACATTTTTCACAGCTCTTTCTTCGGGAGTAGATAACACACCGCTTCGCGGTCGTTTCTCAGTAATAAAAACCGCCCGGCGAGAGAGGGGACGTTCCAGGTCATTGAGGACAGTGCCGGGATTCTTGCCTTTTCGACAAATTTTTCCGGCGTCGGCTCACCAATCACGACGTCTCCAGGTTCGGTCTGAATGATGAGGTGATCCTCGACAAGGATCTGTTGGCCGAAACCGTATTTTTCCCGTTTCCAGGCTTTGTTTCCGGTAGCCAGATCAATTGCGGCGAGTCGTCCTTCATCGATGCCGTAGGCATGGTCTCCCAATATCACCGCTGAGCTGAATTTGGTTTTCATCCGGGTGGATTTCCATAGTTCGGTAACCGACCAGTTGTCGCCATCTTTACCTAATTTGATAAGCGGGCTGCCGACGCCGTAGCTGGCTGTCAGAAGAATCCTGGAATCGGATATCGGTATCGGTTGGCCTACTTTCGGCCAGGCTCCTTTCCAGCCGTATTTCCATAGTTCCTTTCCGCTGGCCGGATCGAGCCCGCAGGCGTCTCCGGCATTTACACTGATAATTTGCCGGGTGCCAAGCATCGTGACAATACGCGGTGTGCTGTAGCTGGCTCCACCGGTTTTATAGGTCCATTCCGCCTCCCCGCTTTGCAGATCGAGAGCGATAATATTGACTCCTTTTGTTTCCGAACCGGTAACGATAACGAAACCTTCTTCGGGTAAAATGAGAGGGGAGTTACTTTTTCCCCACTTAGGGATGAGACCGCCGTAGTCGGTGATCACGTTTTTTTTCCAGATTAGATTTCCGGTTTCGAAATCAAGGCATTTGGCTATACCGGTTGATCCCATTACATAGACTTTTGCGTCGTGGATCGTTGGTGTCGAGCGCGGGCCTTCACCGCCCATAACGGCGCCGGGAGCCCCTTCTTTCGATTTTACAAAGTTGACACCTTCATCGCTTTGCGTCCAAATGGTTTGGCCGGTTAACAGATCCATGCAGGTGATTTGTTCGTTATCTCCCACCTGTTCCATGGTGATCGCACGTCCGTTGGCAATGCCGAAACTGGCCCAGCCCTGGCCGATCGGCCTCCTCCACAACTCGGCGGGAGGGTTCGCTTCCCAGTCCAGAGAAAAAGAAACCGAATCCCACATCCCGTCCGCGTCGTGACCGAGAAAACCGGTGGAGACTGTTTTGGCTTCCTGCTCGATTGTCCGGTCGACTACCTCATTGTTGACCTTTGTTTCGATGCCTGCCTTAGGGTCTTGTTTTTCCGCCCATATCCATACCAGTTTCGGCATGGATGCCCCTGAAGTAGAACCTTCGTATCGGGTTAAAAAGCGAATCCCGGCACCGATCAATACAATACAAAGCAGTAAAATCCCGGAGACTTTCGCCCGGGTCCTGCGTTCGCCCCAACCGAAAAAGAAATACCAAATTGCGAATAAAAATAATGCGAATAATGGCGACAGGAGAACCAGCCAGCGAAACGCAGACAATCCGCTGCCCAGAGCGTATGCGATGATACCTCCGATAACTAAAATCAACAAAAGCAGGGAAACATTGCGTTTATTCATGGTAGGAAACTTACTGCCCCAGATGGTGCCACTCCATTTCGACTTCACTAAGAGCATTCGGCTGACTTCTAAGATGTCTTTGCGCTTTTCGAAACATTTTTTTACTCTCTTCGATATCGCCGGTCGCCACCAGAAGCCGAATCAAACCAAGCCAGGCACGGGCTTCTTTGCGGTGATTTTTCAAGATCGTACGATATTCGATTTCCGCCTCCTCCCATCTCTTCTGCTCGACATAATATTCTGCCACTTTGTAATTGGGCGGCGGTTTGCCGGCAGTGATTTTTGGGAAAATGATCGCGTCCACGAGCGTGGTAAACGGTTTTGCGGCCAATTCGAGAAGATCGGAAAACACTCTGCTCAGTCCGATCAATCCAATGATAATGGCCACCGGCAGCCACTGAAATTCGGAATGGATAAATCCGTATCGGGCAATCCAAAGCGCACACCCCCAAAGTCCGACAGCGAGCATCCATCTCGAAATTCGTTCTTTCAGGTCCATGATCTCGCCAAATGTAGCGGCATAGCCCGGCTTTACAACATTGGCATTCGATCTTCTATTAGCTGATATGACGATCAAATCCGGTCTATGCGCCATTCTTACTGTTACCGCACTTACTGTTACGGTTTTTGCGGAGAATAAAAAATCGACTGTTCCGATCTGGACTGATCCGGATAAAGCGGCAGCGGAGCATCCGGGCTTCAATCGTCAGGGCGAATACTCGGGAGAATCAGATGGCAAAAAGATCGGGGTTCAGGTTGCTGCGATGGCTGAAGATCAGTTTCTGGTGCTTACCTACCAGGGTGGACTTCCCAATGAAGGCTGGGATGGAGGGGCTCTGACTTCCAGGGTGGTGCCCGGAACGGAACTGGATTCCTTTTTAGACGGGCTCGAAAAGAAGTCCCGGACCAGCCCGACAATGGGGAAAAAAGCGCCGCAGGGAGCGCTTGTCATTTTTGACGGAGAACAAACCGAACACATCAAAGGGGAAATCAAAGACGGGCTTCTCTGGGCCGGTTCCGCTACGACAACTCCGGTGAAAGATTTTCATCTCCACATCGAATTTCGCACCCCTTTCAAACCGGACCGGAAGCCGAGCAGTCAGGACAGGGGCAACAGCGGGCTTTATCTTTTCAACAACTACGAGTGCCAGGTTCTCGATTCTTTCGGCCTTGATTTTAACAAGGAAAACAATGCCATCGAGCTGCAATCCGACAGCAAACAGTGGTGCGGTTGTTTTTATAAATTCAAGCACCCCGATATGCCGATGGCATTTCCTCCTCTCACCTGGCAAACCTACGATATCGATTTTACGGCACCGCGTTTTGAGGGAGAGAAAAAAGTCGCTAATGCCCGCATCACGGTGCGTCACAACGGTGTGCTAATTCACGATGATGTAGAGATGCCCAAAGGAACCGGTGCCGGAGGTAACCGTCCGGAAAAACCGGAAGGCATCATCAATCTTCAGGGCCACGGAAACCCGATCGCTTACCGGAATTTCTGGATTGAGAAGAAGTAGCGAAAAGTGGTAGCCGGTTTTCAGGGATTCGAAGGCTGCGGTGTTGCGTCTTGCGTTACCTCCTGAAACCAGGCTTTCAAACCCGCCAGCATTTTTTTCGTTTTTTGCGGGTGGGCGTCGGCTAGATCTGTAGTTTCCCGCAGGTCTGTTGACAGATTGTAAAGTTCCACTTTTTCATTATCAAAGGAGCGGACCTTTGCGCCCGGATGTTTTACCACCAGTTTCCACGGGCCATCCCGCATCGCCTCCGTCCGGCTGCCGTTATTGCCTAATGAAGCCCAGTAAAGCGGGCGTTTTGCTATACTTTTCTGCTCAAACAGTACCTGGGAAAAATCGACACCGTCGAGTTTGCGATCCGGAAGTTTCGCTCCGGCGATCGACAGCAGGGTCGGCATGATATCTATACTGATCAGAGTTTCGTCGGAAACCGTTCCCGCCGGGATTTTACCGGGCCAGCAGGCAATCGCCGGTACCCGGTGCCCGCCTTCATAGACCGAGCCTTTCCAGGCCCGTAGTTCCGGACTGCTGCTGGGTATTTCGCGGGTTCCGCCGTTGTCGGTGAAAAATAAAATAAAGGTGTTTTCGGCGATGCCCATCTCATCGAGCGTTTTGCGCAACGCACCCAGTCCGTCATCGATAGGTAGAGTCATACCTTTCAGTTTATCGGCCCTCTCGTCTTCCGTGTGTTTTTTCCAATCCCAGCGTTTCCATTCATCTTCGGTTCGGCGCACAGGATCTCCCTGTACCTGAATGGGATTGTGTATTGCGAGGTGGGCTATATATAAACAAAACGGCTCCTCTTTCTTTCCATATTTCCGAACAAACTGATCGGCATGTTGATTAATCAAATCGGTAGCATATCCCTCTTCGTTTGTTTCCTTCTTCCCGTGCCACCAGTCGTGTTTGTAGTGATCGCCAACATGACTGACAAAATCGATATTGCCACTGTGATAACCGAAGAATTCATCGAAGCCGTGATTTTGCGGATGATAGTCAGGAGAGTTATGCGGGTAACCCTGATGCCATTTGCCGATGATTCCGGTATGATAGCCCGCGTCTTTCAATACTCCGGCGAAGGTTACTTCCGAAAGCTGGAGCCCTTTGCGATGTTCGGGAAGATCACTAACCGGATGGATGACCGCCTCGATCCCGCTTCTTTGCTGATAGCGTCCGGTGAGTAGACCGGCCCGGGTCGGCGAACATACTGTGCCGGACGAGTGAAAATCGGTGAACTTCATACCTTCCGCGGCGAGCCGGTCGAGTTCCGGTGTCTTGAAATAGGGATTTCCGAAGCAGCTCAGCCCGGCGTAGCCCATATCATCGACCATAATCACGATGAAGTTAGGCCTGTCCGCCGCGCAGGAAGTGAAGATGGAGAAAAGATTCAGAAAAGCGAGGGAGAAAAACAATTTTGCCGTCGTGGTCATCACCTATTCAACGATGGTATTTTCCGCAGAGCAAGCGGCGCATTTCCCGTATTCAACAGGGTACAATGTGAGACCTGACAGGGTACAATTTCGTCTTTTGCTTCCTTTGTGCCCCGCAGATCACTCTCTAGCGATTCATCATCTCGTACGCGAATACACTTACGGTATAGATGGCGGCGGTCTCGCTGCGGAGAATGATAGGTCCTAGTGACATGGGCTGAAAGCCGGTCTCCACCGCTTTCTCTACTTCAGACGAGGTGAAGTCTCCCTCCGGGCCGATGAGCAGGCTGACTGCATCCGGGACGGTTTGCCTGTCAGCTATGATTTCCTTCAGGGTGCGGGATGAGGAATCAATTGCCGCGACGATTTTCCATTCGTTGGTTGTCTCCTTTATATAGTTTTCGACCGACTGAGGTTTCGCTACTTCGGGAAGCCAGTTTTGTCCGCATTGTTTGCAGGCTTCAATTGCGACCCGCTGCCATTTCTCCTGTTTTTTGGATTTCTCTTTTTCGTCGAGCCGTACCACCGTGTTCGTGGTAGTGAGCGGGACGATTTTAGCGACTCCCAATTCGGTGGCTTTCTGGATGATCAGTTCCATGTTTTTGCCTTTCGGAATCGCCTGGCCGAGGGTGATTTTTGCCGGAAGTGGAGCTGTGGGAATTTCGCTTTTCAGCTCCAGAGTTACCGCCTTTTTTTCCGCGGCGGTGATCATGGCTTCGACTTCCCGACCCTGACCGTCAAATACGGAAATGATATCGCCGACGCCACAGCGCATCACATCCCGGCAGTGGTGGGCTTCATCGCCAAGCAATTCGAAATGATCAGGATTCCAGTCCTGCGGGCTGAGATAAAATCGATGTTTCGGCATGGGAGCGGCTCACTCTTCCTCTTCGGCAGCAGGTTCTTCCTCCTCATTGTTTTCCTGTGGCGGCAGGTTGGCGTTGAGAAACAGCGAGAGGCGGTCCCTGACTCCACCGACCTGGCTGAGTTCTTCGCCCCGGAAAGCGCCTCTCGATGCCGCTACATCAATAATTTGAATGGCGGAGGAAAGGTCATTCAAGGCGAGTTGAGGAGGTGGCCCGGCGGCTGCACTTTCCTGACTTTGGGTCTGTACTGGATCGGAGTTCTCTTCTTCTGTCATCGGGAATCAAGTTTTCTATTGAACCAATGAATAACGGCTCCCCGTGTTTTTTGCACGTAAAAATCGCAACGGATTATTGCTGATAGATCGGCAATATTTGGTAGGAGGGAGTCAGCGACAGAATCGCCATGGAAGTGGCGTAAATTCTTCCGGTGGTTTGGCTGCTGCCTTTGCCCGGCCAGCTTCCATCCTCCGACTGACGGCCAATGAGAAAAGAGGCAATACTTTTTAGAATGAGATTGCGGGCTTCGGGGGAGGCCTGGCTTCCGGCCTGGCTGGAGTGGTAGCAGGTGTAGTAAGGCCAGCTGCCGGTGCGGAGATCGCGAAAGTCGTAGTTCTTCAGTGTCTCGATTCCTCTCGCGGCATAGGGGTCATCGTACCGGCCTGCCAAAAACAGGCAGAGAGTTCCGGCCCCGGTCATTGAGATCGAGCCGTTCCGGTTGGGCAGGTAGGCAAAACGTTCCTGCTTTGCATTAAAACATCTCCGGACAAATCCGGTCGCATCGAGGACGAGGCTTTCCGGAACATCAAAATTCGCGTTTTTTGCCGCGCGAAGAAAGAGGAGATGCCAGGTGCTGACGGAAAGATCGGCATCAGAATTTCCTGATCGGTGGATATACCTCCATCCCCCCCGGTCTGTGGGACTTGAGGCGTGGCGCTGTTGTAGTTTCACCGTCGCCTCGAGGCCGCGCTGTATCGCATTAGAGATACGTTCATTGCGGGCCTGGCCGGTCATGCCGATTACCTCGGCCAGCATCACTCCGGAAATCGCATGACTGTAGGTCGACCCTCCGGTTTTGTAGGATGGATCCAGGACAAAAAATCCATAGTTATCCTGCGAGGCGAGGACGTAGTCGATCGATCGTTCCAGGATTCTGCCGTAGGGACCCTGGCCGGGCTGGTGGCCTCTGGAAAGAAATGCCATTGTCGCCAGAGCGGTGTGCGCCGGCTGGGCTGCCGCGCTTTTCACTCCAATCGCACCTCCCGGGACCTGCTTTGCGGAAAGCCACTTGAGCCCGCGGTCGATCGAATCCTCCAGCTCGATCCATTGTTGGGCGGTAAAGTCGACCCACGGTTCGTCCGCTGTTTCGCCGACGGCCGAATCTTCAGTAAAAACCAACAGACAAAGGATGATAACTGTAATGCCCGGTTTCATTGTTTGGCTGGTTTTCCGGTAGTATTCCATTTTGAGAGATTTCGGAAGTAGGCTTCGATTTCTTTCCGGTATTCTTCGGGCATCGTGCTGGTTTTCTCCTGTAAGATGTCGCGGCTCAGTTTCGAACTGAGACGGTTCCAGTCGTTTCCAGAATCTCCCGCTTTGAATATTTCGGCTATACCGTCGGCGGGCAAGTCCACGGCGTTGGCCGGAGGGCCGTCCTCTGATGTTGTCCCGGTAGACTCGCCCGAAAGCATTGCTGCGAGTGTCTTTGCCTGGCGCATGGCTTCCGCACGGGCGAGTTTCGCCGTTTCACTTCCATCGCGGGAGTCTTTGCTTTCCTGCGGGTCGTCGGCTTTTTCGCTCTCCTGTTGTTTAGCGGCGGCGGAACCTTTGACGTCGTTTTTTTCCGGGGCCTTTTCGGGTGACGAAGATGGTTTGGAATTCGAAGCCTGGTTCTGGCCGGGAGGTGGAGGAGACTGGGAGGGCGAAGGGTTACTGCAACTGGCGACTCTCTGCCAGTCAGACATAACCTGAAGATTGGTTGGGCGACAGCAGGGGATCCCGAAACTTTCGGACATTTCCTTTTCATTCTGCAGCTTCCGCTCCAGTTCTTCGAGGGTACTTGCTGTGATTTTCGGTCCCCCGCCAATACTTGCCTTCGGCGCCGCTTTGTCCATTTCCCGGATGGCAGCGTTTACAAATTGATCAAGTAAATGAAGGCAAGCGGCAAAGCTTTCCACTGCGGCTGCCTGAGCACTACCCGCCTGGGAAAGATCTTTCTCCTGCAAATGATATACCGAACGGCTTAAAGCGGGAAGTAGTTGAGTATTCATAGCGGTATTCAGGGTATCTCCCAGAGACTGCACTTCATCGCCAAGCCGGCTCAGACCCGCGCCCTGTAGTTCGATGCGCCCGGCAAGTTGCTGGGTTTCGTGTGCGATATTGGCCTGTTCGTAGAGGGCCGCTTTGTGCCATTGTTTTTTGTGAAGTGCCTCGGTGAGTTCGGCTACGAGGCCTGCTTCACTTTTGGCCTGCTTTAGTTCTCCGAGGCGGAGAGTCATGGATTGATCGGGAGTAAAGGAAATCGCTTTGCTCAACTGATGTATGGTGGTGTCGAGTTTTCGAATCAAGTCTTGTGAGTACTTTTGCCCGTCCCCGTCTGTATTTCCGGTTTTCAGGGTTTGATAGGTCGTTTCCTCCAGCGATTCCAACCAGACCGGTTTCTCTATTTGAGAGGAGTGGATCCAGGTTTGTGACTTGTCGAGAGTTCTCACCAGCCCGGCTTTGATTTGCTGTTGGTGAGTGGCGATCAGTTGGCGGACTTCGTTTTCCGGAGCTTTTCCGGTTTCCATTTGACTGCTGATGCTGCGAACAAAGCCGTGCCGGGTGGCGAGTTCCTCCAACTGGTCACGAAAGACCGAACCTTCATCTTTCGACTTGTCCATATAGCGTTTCCAAAGCTCAGGATTTTGTTCGAGGAGTTCAGCCGTCTTGCGATAGAGTTCCTTCAGGGAATCGAGTTTTTTCAAAGCGGCCTCAGCCTGAGCGCGGTCCACTTCACCGGGCGTTCTCCGGTAGGGCGTTCCTTCGCCTCCGGTAAGTAGAGTAGGGATATCTTCGACCTGAGCGACATACATCGTCATCATTTTTGCCATCGCGATATCGGTTTTTACTTCGCTGCGAACCCTGGTCATTTTACTGTCGAGGCTCTCCATCGCAGTGAGGGCCTGGTAGAGAAAATTCTCTGCCTGCTTGAGGTGCGCTTCCCTTGGTGCCAAATCCCGGAGGCGGTTTTTGACTGATACTTCAAGCTGGGCATCTGCCGGAGTAATATAGGAACGAATGATGGATTGCAGCTGAATACCTAAAAAAGCGTAGGGCGTTCCGACGGCTTCTTTGGCGATGTCCGCTACATGAAGTTCTGCCGTTTTGATTGTGGCCCGTGCGTTGGCTACTTCGGCAAAAAGGGGCGGGGTATTGAGTCGCTGCCCTGGAACATTTGCCGGTGCTACTGCGGCAGCGGTATGCCTGCCGGCTTTCTTTGTCAGTTCTTTGAGCCGGGCGAACGCCGATTCGATTGCCAGCAGTTTCTTTTCTTTCGGCTCGACTTCATTCAGCATTTCTTTGGCGGAAAATTTGATTTTACCGGATTTCGACTGCCCGCTTTTTCCGGTTTGAAGAGGGCGCATAGTCATGTTGTTTTTCGGACTGGGATCGGCAGGGGATTTCTGCTTCTTCCCGGCTGAGGTCTGGCTGGAACCATCATAGACCCGGACCGAATAGGATACGCTGTCTTTTTCTGATATACCGATTTCGCCGGGTTTGAGTCGCGTTGTGATATTCATTTCCGCCTTGCCTTGTTCCTTTCCCAAATCGAGAGGGACCCGGATTTCCCGGGTGTTACCCTGTTCGTCGGTGACAGCAAACACCGCTTCTGCGGAAACTACGCCTATATCATCTTTGGCGTGAAAAGAGATCTCCAAATTTTCGTGCGGACTCAACAAGCGATTATTGAGTTGATTGGTCAGATTAACCTCCGGCGGTCGGTCTGGTATGACCCGGACGCGGCATACAGGCAGTTCCTTGTTTTCGAAGCCTTCTATACTTTGAAATACAGGTCGGAAGTGAAAATCGGTATTGAGTCTCGTTTGATATCCAAAGCGGTTACTATAGATTTCCAACGGAACTTTACTTTTGAATTTCACTCCGGTTTCGAGTTCCGCTTTTGCCAAAGGCAGGTCAGTTTCAAATTCGAGCAGCATCTCGCTGCCGGCGACGGCTTGCAAATCCCGCGGCAGGCGGTTCCATGTTTTGGGTGGGCGGCGCGAGTAGGGAGGATCCAGAAGCGTCACTTTTACGAGAGATAATTTGGGTCGGTGAGTGACGATGATATCTTTCCACGGCGTGACGGCGTCTCCGCCCCGGAGGCGATACCTGATCGATTCGCTGACATTTTCGAGAGAGAATTCAGCGGCGTCCGCAGCGGCGGAGAGTTGGCGGGTGGATTCCGCAGCGCCCGGCGAGTCGTTAATTTCGAGCCAGATTTTCGCCGGTCGTTTTCCGCCGGCTTCAGCGGAGATGAGAATATCGCTGCCCTGCAATATCGCTTTGGGTGGCTCGGACGTTTCTTTCAGCCGGGTCAGTGGGATTTCCGCCCAGGGAGCAAAAAAGCGCACCGGCAGTCTGGCGGAGCCCTGAGAAGAAAATACACCGAGAAAAGTGATAAACAGAATGATCGCGCCGATGAGGCAGGCCAGAGTTTTGCGGGGAAAGGGAACCGGATCCACCTTAGCGGGTTCGATATACCGGCACATCGGGGCCATGTCCCGGATCATGGCCTCCGCCATCGAATCGGAACCGGTAGCGCCAATTCCATCGGACTGAAGCGCGGCGAAAGTGGTCCATTGATCGAGCGAATTTTTCTGGTTTCGATCCAGAGCCCGGGCCGCCGCATTTCGATCGGCACCGGATTGAAAAAAGCGAAAGGCGCGGTGTGCGAGAAAGCCGGTCACCGACCAGACGATAAGCGGCCCGGCCCAGCGGGCGGCGGGGTGTTGCAACACGGCAAACCAGTCGACTAATACGGCCAGAAACAGTCCGCTGGCTGCGCAGGCGGCGACGAAAAGCCAATGTGCGAGGTTCTGCTCCCGATGCTTGTATTTCGCCACTGCATCCAGCGTTTTCGCTACCGGTTTGGTGGAATCATCGGAACTCATCTTCATTGTCCCGACATCATACCTTCTACCGGTTCGTTCCGACAGATGATTTTTGCGCTTCAATCCCGAAACGTAAGAAGCCGCCCAACCCGAAGGTTGAGCGGCTCCGAAACACGAAACACA
>JARGOZ010000090.1:26288-28235 GCA_029213025.1 Verrucomicrobiales bacterium | reverse complement strand
GAAGGGCACGGCTTTTTTAATCTGCGGAAAAAAACCGACAAGCGGGACATCTTCGACAGCACGATGAAACAGCTCGATGCGTTTTTTGTTGATATCGGCTGGCTGCAGTAATCAGTCGGAGAGAAACGATTTACCTGTAGTCCAGGGGTCGAGAGAAAAATAATCGGCCAGTGACGCGGCGATATCGGCAAAACTGTCGCGGCAACCGATACTTTCATTCGGTAACGGGCCGGATGCCAGCAAAGGGACTCTTTCCCGGGTATGATCCGTGCCCCGCCAGGTAGGATCGTTTCCATGGTCGGCTGTGATCATAAGTAGAGATTTCCCGTCATCCGGTATGGGGAGAAAATCGTTCAACCAGGTATCAAATTGCTCAAGTGCCCCGGCGTAGCCCGTTACGTTGCGGCGGTGGCCGAATAACATATCAAAATCGACCAGGTTTGCGAAATACAGAGTAGGGACTTCCGGGGTTTGCTGCCAGAGGCGCTGGATCACATCCATGCCATCACGATTGCTTTTCGTGGGAAAGGATTCAGTAATTCCGCTGCCTGCAAATATATCGGAAATCTTTCCGATCCCTACAGTGTGAACACCGTTTTCCTCAAGTAAATTGAGGACAGTGCGCGGTGGTTGCAGGGAAAAATCGTGACGGTTGGAAGTCCGGGTAAAGTTTCCCGGGGAACCGGTGAAGGGTCTGGCGATAACCCGGCCGATATTTTCTGTATCAGCTATTTTGCGGCAGGCTTTACAGATTTCGTAAAGTCGATCCAGAGGGATGATTTCTTCGTGAGCTGCAATTTGGATTACCGAATCACTGCTGGTATAGATAATGGGTAGCCCGGTTTTTATATGTTCTTCGCCCAACTCTTCCAGAATCACGGTTCCGGATTGGGCGTAGTTTCCGATAAAGGAGACTTGTGAGGCTTTCTCCAGACGGGATAAAAGATCGGGCGGGAATTTTTCGAAAGTGGCAAACGGATGTTCCATTGGGGCACCGGCGATTTCCCAGTGTCCGGTTGTGGTGTCTTTCCCGGGGGATGTTTCCGTTAAACATCCCCATGCCATGCGTGTTGGATCAGAAGGTGGTTTGCTCCCGCCCGCCAGTGCTTCGGCGTGGGCGAGGCCACATAATTCGAGAGTAGGAATGCGGAATCCCTCCACCCTGGCCCGGATGTGGCCCAGCGTATTGGCCCCTTCGTCTCCAAATTCTGCGGCATCCGGGGCGTGACCGATTCCCACAGAATCCAGCACGATCAGGAGCGCCTTTTTCATACGGTGGTCAGTTCCCGGTCGGTTTTCTCCCGGGTCGGTTCGGCGGAATCTGTATCCCACGGAATCAGCTGTCCTTCAAACTTATAGGTTTCCATCTGCTCTTTGTCCGCCTGCGCCATTTTGGAATTACAGGGAAGGTTTTTGGTCTCAAGCTTGTATATCATTTCTCCCAGGGCGGAGTAGGCGGTCCACCCGGCGGCGATACCGAGGTGTTTGATCGTTTTGGGAGTAAACAGTCCTATGATACCGGAGTTTTTGATGCGCAGTTTGGCGTAGATGAGCCCGAGATAAAACATACTTTTCTTAATCCCGAGTAACACATTGAGTCTGCGTTTTTCGTATTTGGAATTTTCACGGAAACTGTCCCATAATTTGATGGGGTTATAGCCAAATGCCAGTTGGTTGGTTCGGGTGTAGTTCATCATCCCGATATTTTTCCCGGATTGTTGTGCTTTGGTCAGTTCATCATAGAAGGCTTTGATAAACGAATCTTCCACAAGAAAGAACTGATTGGAAAGTTTCAGAAATTGCTGGATAAAGTCGCGCTCCATATGCCATTTACCGGTGTAGGCCGGAACGAGAATGCCGAACCAGAAAATTGATTCCATGTAGGTACGCCAACTCATAGCGTTGGCATCTCCCAGATGTTTGGCGTGATCCTGGAAAACGTGGCAA
>JARGOZ010000090.1:25613-26271 GCA_029213025.1 Verrucomicrobiales bacterium | reverse complement strand
TCAGGATAAACTTATTGTAGTCGATGCGTTTCCCTTCGGCGTCTTCTTCACCGGCCAGCTTGGCCCGGATAACCTCGGTAACACCTTCAATATTGTGGGCGGCGAGAACAAGACCGGTCGAGTAGAAAGGGTCGAACATATTGGCGGCCTCGCCAATTACATACCATTGATCTTTCGAAAGCATCTCTTTGCTGGCATGAGCAATTGTAGGCAGATATTTAAAATCCTTTACCTCTCCGCTCTCGATCATGTCGTACACGATCCGGTGGTTCGCCTTGAGGAATGAAAGTAGTTTGGATTTGGTATTTACACTTTTGCCGTCGATGACGTCTTTATGATGAACCAGGCCGATCGATAACATGCGGCTTTCTTTTTCGATAGGGATCATCCAGACCCAGTGTCCATGACCGAAATAGTGATTGGTTCCGTAGTAGTGGCTCGACGATCCATTGATTTCGTCCCGCTGTTTCTGGAAGATACTTCTGTCTATATCATCGACCCGCAGCCAGGAAGAGCCGGTTTTGATACCGGCGAGTTTTTCCGGATCTGTCACCAGATTGTCCGTTTTTCTTCCAATCAGAAATTTTCTCCCGGCCGCATCAATGAGATGGCGGGCAGACAGTTCAAATTCGCCGTCGACAGTTTTTACCAGCGCTTT
>JARGOZ010000090.1:0-25603 GCA_029213025.1 Verrucomicrobiales bacterium | reverse complement strand
ATCCGGGTTCAGAGTAACATCGACGACTTTTCCCTGTATATATTCTACGCCCTGGTCGATACACATTTTCAAGACATCGGCTTCGAACTTTGCCCGGTTTAACTGATAACTGGGCAGATGCGGATTGGCGTTAGTCCAGACATGGTAGTAATCTTCGATTGTTTCCGTTTTGTCGGGCTGTTTTGGCCAGTGAAAGTTTAACCCGTATTTGGGCGGGTGATTTTCAATCAGGTATTCGTGGAGTTCCAGTTCCCGATAGAGAAACATGGCACTGATTTCCACCAGAGATTCACCGACTTTAAAATCTCTGGTCGATACATCCGTCCCCTTTGGGTCGATGAGACCTACCCGAATTCCAGGGCATTTCAGCTTCAGGTGTCGTGCCTGGCAAATGCCGGCAAAACCGGCTCCCATTATGAGAACGTCGAAAGGGTCTGTTTGTGTTGATTTCATGAAACTGTGCCTACTCTGCAAGGGTAACTTGAGCTTACCATAATTTCAACAGACACTTACGTGACTGCCCGTTTCAGAATTGCACCAATGTCGTGGAGCATCAAATAAACACAGGGAATCAGGATAAGGGTGATTCCGGTAGCAAAAAGGATACCGAAGCTCAGGGACACCGCCATGGGTATCAAAAACCGGGCTTGTAAATCCGTTTCCATGAGCATCGGGGTCAGCCCGGCGAAGGTCGTCATTGAAGTTAACAAAATAGGCCGAAACCTGGCGGCTCCGGCTTCCCACGCTGCTTTGACTAAATCGTGCCCCTTTGCAATCTCCCGGTTTACATAGTCAACAAGAACCAGGCTGTCATTCACTACCACACCGGCCAGAGCAATGGTTCCGCACATGCTCATAATGCTCAAATTGTATTGCATGATGACGTGGCCGATAATGGATCCGATCAATCCGAAGGGGATTACCGACATGATAATCGCCGGCTGAATATAAGATTTCAGGGGGATCGCCATCAGTATATACATACCGATAAGAGCGAGAACAAATTTTGAACCGATTTCGGATACAGATTCCGCCTGGTCCTTTTGTTCGCCCTGAAATTTCACAGTGATTCCCGGATATTTATCGAGAACCTTTTTGATCGCCCCGTCATCTACCTTTTTGACCTCATTTCCAGTCCAGTCGCTGATTTTCTTTGCGATGTTTTGCTTCTATTTATCCTGATAGGTTTCCAGTCCCTGGTTGAGAGAGGCAACCACTTCGTTCGCATTGGCGCCGCCCCCTTTATCTACATCAGCTGTGATCTGGATAGCGCGTTGTCCGTCGGTGCGCTGTATAGCGGACGGTGATCTGCCGAATGATGCCGTGGCGACTTCGGTGAATAACACTTCAGAACCGTCTGCTGTCCGAATGCGTGAGTTTTCGAGATCCGCAATCGATTTGCGTTGGCTGCGTGGATAGCGCACATACACAATGACTTCGTCTTTGCCGCGTTGCAGCCGCTGGATTTCTTCGCCGAAAAATCCCTGCCGGACTTGATTGGCTATATCTTCGAGACGCAGGCCTAGTGCTTCGGCTTTCGGAAGGATTTCCAGTTTCAGTTCTCTTTTTCCTTCTTTATCACTGTCACTCACATCGATCACGCCTTCGATGTTGTTGAGATATGATTTCATATCCTCAGTCGCCGCTTTTAGGTCGGCAATAGCGGGGCCGGTGATTTCGAGGTCGATGGCGTTGCCGCCGGACGCGGTTTCGGTGCGGAAAAGAAGATCTATCGCTCCCGGGACTGCTCCGGTGTTCTCCCGCCACTGTGAAATGAGTTGATCTGTAGTAAAGTCCCGGCCGGCGGCAGGGCTCAGTTCGATAGTAACTTCTCCAATATTTGTCGCTGTAGGTGTTCCGCCAAGGCCCTCGAACCCGAGGACAAAGGGCTGGGATCCGGCGCTGGAAAGAACATTTTTTACTACTGAATTCCCTTCCTGATCCTTGAACTTATCACCCAGGGCCAGGCCGGCAGCGGTGAGTTGATTGACGGCTCGCTGTGTAGTTTCAAAAGGCACACCTTCCGACATTTCAAGGCGGGCCGAAATGACATCGCCCTCTACGGTAGGTAGAAATTCGAACCTGATATGTCCATTGGCTACATAGGCGAAACAGACTACCAGAAGAGCGACGAATCCGGTAAATACAACCCAGCGAAAATTCAGACACAGAGCCAGAGCCGGCCGATAAAAGCTGGTAACAAAATTTTCAAGTCCCCGGGCGAAGAAGGCCTGAAATCGCATAATAGCGCCCTTCTTTTGATCCGGATCGTAGGGCTTTAACGCTGCCAAATGGGAGGGGAGAATCAGCTTCGATTGAAGTAGAGAAAAGATCAGAGTAGGTATGACGATAAGCGGGATGTTCGGCCAAATTTTTCCACTGACCCCGCTAAGGCCGAGCATCGGAGTGAAGGCCATTACCGTGGTCAAAATCCCGAAGATGACAACTACGCCTACTTCATGGGTTCCTTTTGGCGCGGCAATGGAGGGATGTTCTCCCAGTCGCATGCGACGGTAAACATTTTCCCCTACGACGATGGCGTCGTCGACGACGATTCCGAGAACCAGGATGAAAGCGAAAAGGGAGATCAGATTGATCGAGATACCGGTATAGGGCATCAGAATCACGGCGCCGCAAAACGAAACCGGTATACCCAGTGCAACAAGAAAAGCCAGGCTGGGGCGCAGAAATAGAGCGAGAACGATGGCCACGAGTATGAGACCAAATATTCCGTTGCGGATCAGAAGGTCCAGACGCCCCTGAAGGAGGAGCGAATCGTCTCGCCAAATTTCCAGGCTGACTCCCCGGGGGAGGATTTTCGGTGATTCTTCACTGATGTATTTTTTAACTGTTTCAGCGATCTTCAGGGTGTCTTCATTACCTACCCGCAAAACGTTGATCAGAAGCGCCGGGCGGTTATTGAACCGGGTATCGACATCGCCTTCTTTAAATGCATCGCGAATGTGGGCTATATCACTTAACTTTACTACAGATCCGTCGGGACGGGTCACTACTGTGATATTGGAAAATTCTTTCGCCGTATACCGGCGGGCTTCGGTCCGTATCAAGACCTCGCCTGTGGATGTCCTCACGGATCCACCCGGCAAATCCAGGGAGGACTGCCTAATGGCTCTGGATACCTGATCAAAAGTCAGACCATATTGTTGCAGTCGGTTTTCGGAAATTTCTATAGAGATTTCATAATCCCGGATTCCGGCGATAATGACCTGGGTTATTTTCGTAGATCCCTGATCGTAGGTCAGGAGGGCGGTTCTTATTTCGTCGGCCAGGTCGCGGAGAGCTGATTCGGAGGTATCGGCTGACAGAGCGAGACTGAGAACCTGGTTTTTCAGAATGAGTTGTTCGAGGACAGGTTCCTCAGCCTGTTCCGCCAGGTTGGTAATGGCGTCGACTCTCGTCTTGACGTCGTCCATCACGTTTCGGACGTCATACCCGACTGCGGCGTTTACCGTGATTCCTGCTCTGCCTTGAGTCGCTGTTGACCGTATCGATTCGATACCGTCGAGATTTTGTATCGATTCTTCGATCGGAATGATGATACCTTTTTCGACTTCAGTAGGTGTCGCATTGGGAAAGGGAACAGAAATGAGAATTGCATCTATAGCCGTCTCCGGAAAGATCTCCTTCTTCATTGTCGGCCAGGTGATGACTCCGTAGATGATCACAAGAGCCATGACAAAATTGGCCGCTACGTGATTTTTGCTAAACCAGGTGATAAGACCTTCCATAGCCTAGTAAGTATCATCAAACAGGGTACAGTCCGTGAATGTACCCTGTACAATCAGGGAATGGACAGGGTACGTTCTGAACAGCTTTGTGTTATCTCTGGTCATATTCGACCCCGGCCTGGATATGTTTCGGTAGAAGGCGGGGTTCTACGCTGGTTCCTTCAATCATTGTGGAAAGTTCTGTGAGACAAAGTTTTTCGCCTTCTTCCAAACCGCCTGTAACATATACATAATCGCCTACTCTTCTGAGTACATCGACTTCCCGAAATTCCAGTTTGTCATTTTCATCAACTAATACGACCTGATTTAAATCAAGGAATGCCGCTGCAGGAATCCTGGCGACATCACGATACGTTTTACCCGAAATAGTGGCGGTAAGAAACAAACCTGGTTGGAGGCGAATCGGGGTGCCGGATTTTTGATCCGTCACGATATCAGAAATCAAAATTATCGAGCGGCTTTGTTGGTCGATTTGGCCTTCTGTCCGATCAATACGGGCATTCCATTCCACGGATTTATTGCCAAGAGTTGTGGCGATGACCATATCTCCGAGTATTTCACCTTCCGGTGTCGAGTTGAGGAAGCGAATCTCCTCAAGAGGCAGTGGCAGCCTGACCTCAAGTGGTTCGGTTTGGAAAAATTCGCCAATCGGTGAGCCGGGTGCCAGGTAGTTACCAATCTCGGTGGATTTCGCGGAAACCGTCGCCATGAAGGGGGCTTTGATTACCGTCCGCTCCAGATTTTTCTTTGCCCGTTCGAGAGCGGATTTTGCCGCTGATACGCGCGAGTTCGCATTTCGAATCTGCGGTTCGCGGAGTGTTAGAGACGACGGTCGACCTTTACCCAATCGTTTCCAATCCCGTTCGGCCTGAGTTGCTCTGGCTTTTTCTGTAGTCAGGGAGACTTCGGCTTCCACGAGGGCTGCTTCGGCTTCGGCTACGGCAGCGTTATAGTCAGTAGGGTCAATTTCGAGAATGATTTCTTCCTCTTCGAAACGCCCTCCTACCGTGAAGTTTTCCGAGATCCAGTTTACCTTTCCGGAAAGTTCCGAAGCGAGCTGGGTTTGTTTCTTTGGCTGCACGACGCCCTGTGATGCGACTTCTATCGTTGTGCTGTCAAACGTTACCGGTATTACCTCTACGACTGGTCGTGTAATCACGATTTTCTTTTCCTCCGCGACCGGTTTCGTTGCATTGAGGAACCAAACGAGAAAACCGGCAACGATTACGAAGCCGAGGATGAGAAATACCTGAAGAAATCTTTTCAGAATCTTCTTCACTCTCATGGAGACAGAGGGCTGGCGGCAGTATGAATACTGACCGGGCACTCGAAGCTTCCGGCCAGAGCCAGATGTAGATCAACCCGGGCTTCGAGTTGCTGTCGTCGCAGTGAAATAAGTTGTGATTGTTGGGTAAACATCCTTTGTTGGGCAGTCAGCATGGTGAGGAGATCACCGGTGCCGTTAATATACTCCTCTCCGGATCTATGATACGATTCTTTTGACAACTTTGCCGCCTTTGTTAGTGCTACAATTCGGTCAGCAAAGAATTTTTCTGCTGAAAGGGCGTTCTCCACGTCGGAAAAAGCTGTTAGTACCGTCTGTTCGAACTCCGCTTTGGCCACCGCCATTTCCGCGTGATTTCGCTGGATGGTGTTGCGCAGCATACCGCCCTGTAAAATCGGCTGGGTCAAATTTCCGGCTACACTCCAGACTGTGAACTGGTCGTTTAGCAAATGGCCGAATCGTTCGGTCGTTGTTCCTACGCTGTTGGTCAGCCCTAAAGAAGGCAGCATTGCCCGTTTGGCCTGAACGAGACGTTTATCTGTAGCGGCGAGGCGGCGCTCTGCCGCAATCAGATCGGGGCGTCGTTCCAAAACCGAACAGGGGAGAGAGACCGGTCTTTTGTCGGGAAACGGAGGGAGTTTGGCGCTTTTCCCGGCTTCGCCTGCCGGATATTTACCGGCCAAAACTTCGAGAGTTCTGGCCGTGCGGGAGACGAGTTCTTTTCGACTGGCGAGAGCATCTTCAGCTGTGGCAACATCGGTTTCCGCGAGCAGGAGCTGGGAACCGAAACTGCCACTGTTGCCTTCTTCGATTCCTCTTTCGAAACGATCCCGGATCGAATCTTCGGTCTTTCTGAAAATTACCAGGGTGCCCTCTGCCAGTTTCACCTGATCTCTGGATTCAGCCAGAAGGAACCAGGCTTTCACGGCCTGGCCCGCAATGGAAAGATCGAGAACAGCCCGGTCATACTGAGATGCTTCCATTTCGGCGATTGCAGCGGATTGAGCCGCTTTCACCCGGCCCCAGAGATCGATCTCCCAACTGGTATCCAGCGAAAGGTTCCACTGCGAAGAATGGCTGGAGAGCACTCCGCCACCTCCTCCGGCGCCGCCGAATGGAAATCCGATAAAATTCTGTTTGGCTCGTTGACCGCCAAGACCGCCGCTGATTTTCGGGTGAATATCAGCGCCGGTGATTCGCGCAGTATTTGCCGCTACTTCAATTCTGGCCAGGGCAGCTTTGATTTCCCGGTTGCACTTCAGGGCTTGCTGCACAAATGCATCGAGATTTTTGTCTCCAAAATCTGAAATCCAAAACCGATCCGGTTGATATTGCGGTTGCTCAATGGTTTTGGCTTTCCACGCTTTCGGTTTGGGAAACTCGGCAAAAGCAGAGATGTTTTCAGGAGAGCTCCCCTGACAGCCGGCGAAAACTATCGCAAACAGAATGAGCGGGGCGAAAATCATCGGGGATGACTTTGTGGTTCCCGCTTTTCGGTTTTGTCCGATTTTCGGCGTTTTCGAATTTGTGAATAGCCCCGGCATTTTCCGATACGTGGCAAAAGAACAGGCTGAAGGCAAGTGAATTGTTTAATGTTTCTTAAATATCTGTCTTAGTTAAACAAATTATTTCGGAATTGAGATCACGAACGAATGGTCGGACATTACGGTGGAAGTTCGGGAATGATCCAGGGTTCTTTTAAAAAAAACAGTTGTGAGGGATATTGCCGTCGTTGCCGCAAGGTTCACAGTCTGCGATACGGTCGATCCGTGGAGTTTGCCCGGGATATGATGGCGGCATTTCGGCGTGAACAAAGACTCGATTACGACGTTCCGGCTGATCGCAGCGACTCTGCGCTCTCATTTGAAATTCTACTGCCCGGAAGTCGCGGTCATATGTTCGGTGTAATGGAATGCCTCGACAGGGCAGGGAAAACAGTAATTTTACGGGCGTATTCTTCTCTGGGAACCGGTGTTAGGGAAGTGTCGGGTTGGGTTCCTTATATTCCTGATAACGAAGTTTTTAATAAAATGGTTCTGCCGCAGCAAAATATTATTAAGCAAATGACTGTGAAACGAAACGCTTTGGATGCTGATGATCCTCTTCGAAGCCACCTTGAAAATGAACGCCGAATGATTTCCAGGGAGTTGATGCCGAAGATTCATGATCTATATGAGTTTCGAAATTTTCGGGGAGAGACCCGGGCTTTGCGTGAAGTTTTCCAAAAAGACGGAGGGATTCCGGGTGGAGTGGGTGATTGTTGTGCCCCGAAGTTGCTGAATTTCGCAGCGGTTCACGATCTGAAACCGGTTAGTGTTGCTGAATTTTATTGGGGCGGAGCGAATAAGTCGGGCCGAAAACAGCCCGGGCAATTTTTCCCGGCCTGTGAAGAAAAGTGTCAGCCGATTCTCGGATTCATGCTTTGCGGTTTGGAGGATGGCGATGAATAGCGAAGCTCTGAAAGTGATCCACGAAGATCCTTCGTTTGTCGTGGTTGAAAAGATCAGTGGGTTTTTATCTGTCCCTGGAAGAGGGCCGGAGAAGCTGGACAGCGTGACCGAGCGAGTAAAAAAAGCCTATCCGGGATGCATTGAGCAACCTGCGGTCCATCGACTGGATATGGATACTTCCGGGCTACTCGTCGTGGCGCGAACGGCTGTAGCTCACCGGAATCTTTCCATGCAATTTCAAAACCGAGAGACCGAAAAGAGGTACATCGCTTTGCTCGATGGTATTTTGAAGGCGGAAAAAGGCCGTATTGAGCTGCCTTTTCGCCTCGATATCGATAACCGTCCCTACCAGATCTATGACGAAATCCATGGCAAGGTGGGAATCACATTGTGGGAAAGGATCGGTATCGAAGAAAAATTCACCCGGATAAGTTTTCAACCGGTCACGGGCCGGACTCATCAGTTACGAGTTCACGCGGCGCATGAAAAGGGATTGGGTATTCCGATCGTAGGTGATCCACTTTACGGCAACGGCGCCGAACCCGGAAAGCTCAAGCTTCACGCTTGCGAGCTGTCGTTTCATCACCCGGATTCAGGAGAGTTGATGAAATTCTCCAGCCCATCTCCATTCTAGAGTTTTTCGCCGGATACAAAAAAATCGCCTTCCCGGGAAAGGGAAGGCGACTCAAACCAAGATTGTGATTCGTTAAATTAGAATCCTACGCTCAGACTAACACCGCCGGAGAAAACGTCGTTTCTGTTAGAGTGCACTGGCAGATTGACGCCGAGGTCGTCAGCAACCCAGCCATCAGGAGTGCCGTTGTAACTGATGTAGGGGGTAAGAGTAGCGCAACGACCAACTGCCAATGGGACTGCTGCGGTGAGCTTGTAGTGGTTCCAACCTGACCCGGTGCTTAGACCGCCGGAACGTGGGGTTAAGCCAATTCCAGATTGCAATTCGTCACTGTAGCCAACTTCAGCGGAGAGATCAAGCGCAACGCAGTCGGTGATGTCGAACGATTTAGACAAGGCAAGTGTATGGAACCAATCGCCAAAGCTATCGTTCGGATTAAGGGCTCCGTTAAACGCAGTTCCCTGTCCGAGGAAATATTCAGCTGTGTAGCCAAGTGTAACTCCGCAATAGATCTCACGACTGATTGAGTAGCTGATGCCGCTGAAAGAATCAGGAGAAGATCCAGTGACTGGAAGGGTAGGGAATGTATACCATGTATATCCTACGCTGTGATCGAATCCACAAAGTGATGGAAGATCGATGCTGGCATAGACGTTTGTTTCGTCGCCATAATTGTCATTTCCCGGAGCGCCTGCAGTTCCAGCTGCGGGCCAACTACCCAAAGATGTCAGGTGCCAAACACCAACATTAATCGGTATGCCTACATAAGGAATGTCGAATGTGTAGTTAACATCACCCCACATGCTGTCTTTCGCAAGACGAACACCTTTCCAAACGTAAGCTGTATCGTATCCAACGGAAACGCTTCCGGGAAGGTCTTCACAGCAATCTACGGGACATTTGTCTTCTACTACTGGCGGACACCAGTCTCCTGCTGATGCGTTCTGGAACGCAACAGCACCTACTAAGATAGCAATAAATGCTTTGATTTTCATATCTACTTCTTGGTACTTTATCTTTTCTGTTTCGTTTCAGTGGCGGAGTTATTTCCGTCACTGAGCCACGAGTCTCGCAAATCTGCGAGGATGTTCAAGAAAAAAAGATAGATATTTTACTAATAAATTTTCCAGCCGATTTTTCTTTGTAAATCCCTGTAGATCAATACTGCCTGACTATAAGGAAACCTTAGCCAATATTGCGGGGATGGCTTCAGGACTGGCCTGGATACTGCTATACGAAAGAGTTTTTTGAAAGTTTTTCGCAATTTTGCGAGCGGGTGGTAAAGGGCTTACACGAAAAAAAATCCCCTTTCCCGGAACGGAAAAGAGGATTCGTGATTTACGATGGAATGTTGTCGCGGGCACTTATGAATCAGCCCGTTTTAACTGCGGAAACAGCACAACGTCGCGAATGGACTCCGCTCCAGTTAACATCATCATGAGTCGATCAATCCCGATTCCGATCCCGCCGGCTGGTGGCATTCCGTATTCGAGGGCGAGGAGAAAGTCTTCGTCGACTTTCTGGATTTCCTCCCCGGCCTGCTCTTCCAGTCGGGCTCGCTGAACATCCGGATCATTCAGTTCGGAGTAGCCCGGAGAGATCTCCGCTCCGTTTATGATTAGCTCATAGACATCCACCACGGAATCATCTGCCGCATTCTGCTTGGCCAGTGGAACAAGCTCTTTTGGCACGTGAGTCACATAAACCGGATCGATGCATTTTTCTTCGATCAGTTTTTCAAATACCTGCTGGCTGACTTCGTAATCTTCCATTTCCTGCGAAATCTCCACGCCGAGTTCTTTGCACTTCGCTTTGCGCTGCTCCGGCGTCAGGTCAAACCAGTCGTCTCCCGCTACTTCTTTGACGAGATCGTGAAACGGGGCTCTTTTCCAGGGGCGGCTCAAATCGATGGTTTTTGTGACGTTGCCCTCGGCATCTTTGTGCTCGATTTTCAGCCCGCCGCAGTATTTTTCCGCGAGGGTGCAGACCATTTCCTCCACCATATCCGCCATTTGCTCGAAATCCGCATAGGCCCAGTAGGCTTCGAGCATGGTGAATTCCGGATTGTGACGGCGGCTGATTCCTTCGTTCCGAAAACTGCGATTCAATTCGAATACTTTGTCGAAGCCGCCTACCAGTAGTCTTTTCAGATAAAGTTCGGGGGCGATCCGGAGGAACAAATCCATACTCAAAGCATTGTGACGGGTCTCGAACGGCTGGGCCGCAGCTCCGCCGGGTACATCCTGAAGAATGGGTGTCTCAACTTCGAGAAAACCACGATCACTCAGGAAATTGCGGATCTCGCGAACCATCTGGCAGCGCTTCAGGAAGACTTCGCGCGACCGTTCGTTGGCGATTAAGTCGAGGTATCGTTGGCGATATTTGATCTGTGGATCGACGACGCCGTCCCATTTGTTGGGCATAGGGCGGAGAGATTTGGAAAGAATCGTGACTTTTTCAGCTTTCACACTGGGTTCGCCGACCTTTGTAGTGAAGGTTTCCCCTTCGATCCCGATCCAGTCCCCGATATCGAGACACTTGTAGGCGGCCCACTGTTCTTCGCCGAGACCTTTTTGATTCAGGAAGCACTGAATTTTCCCGTGAATGTCGGAGATATCGATAAAATTACTCTTCCCCATGTCGCGGAGCGCGGTGATCCGACCGGCGATTTTCACCTGTTTCTCCTCCTCGAAGTTCTCCCTCAGATTGTGAGGGGTGTCAGTGATTTCAAATTTCGCTCCGAAAGGGTCGATACCCATTTCGCGAAGCCGTTCCATCTTCTCACGGCGAAACTTTAAAAGATCACCGATTTCTTCTTCTGGATTGGTTTCTTCTGACATTGGATTGTTTTTACGTATGGTTGGCGCAAGCATGGTCGAGCCCGTCAAAAAATCAACCGAAGCCATCGTCCAGGAACTGGTTTGGAGCAGTGATAGCGAATCTGTGTTTCTCGACAGTCGATTGGCTCTTTTTGGTGAAAAAGGCAGCTGGCTTGCTCTGAGCGATTTGCACTACGGATTCGAAGTTCGCCGGCGGGCCAAAGGCGGCCTGTTTCCGATGTGGGGGCGGGAAACCATCGAGGCGCGAGTTGATGAATTACTTGGTGATTATCAACCGGAGTATCTGATCCTGAATGGCGATATCGTCGATGGTGCGAGTTCGGGGTGCGGGGAGGTGGTTGACTGGCTGAAGTCGCTGGAATCGAAATGCGGGCAGTTGATTTTAATTGAGGGAAATCACGACCGGGGCCCGCTGCTACGTGAAATGCGCTTTGTCCGGCAGTTTCGAATCGGGGAGTTTTTGTTTCATCACGGACATTTGCCGCGCCGGAAGGACGAATCGGTAGGAGTGGAAGTGGTGGGGCACGTTCATCCCTGTTTTACCTATCGTGACGGAGCGGGGCTTTCGATCAAGTTACCTGCGCTGATTCAAGAAGAAAAACGATGGGTCATGCCGGCTTTTTCCCCTTGGGCGGGTGGTGTCAATTGCCCGGCAGAGGAAAAAGAAACGATGTGGGCCTGCAGTCCGGGGCGGATTTTTCCGGTTTCGAGGTAACTGTACCCTGTTGAATGGCGGATTGTACCCTGTTAGGTCGGTGACTGTACCCTGTTGAATCAGCCAAGCGCCTTCAGTTCTTCGAGCATTTCGAGCAGCTCGCGGATCAAAATCACCGATGAATTTTCTTCAAAGCGCGACGTTCCCAGCCAGGTTTCGTATCCTCCAAGCTCGTGCTGGTTGGGAGGTGGCAGGTATCCATAGCCGCCGTTGGCCAGTTCGATCAGGAAAGTGTGGGGAAACGGGCTTTTAGCTTTGATCTCCAAACCGATTTCCACCAGCACCTCAAAAGGCATCGAAACGATGGACTGATCTCCGATCCGAATCGCCTGGATGATGACCTCTTCTGTTTTGGGGCCTTCCGGGCTGGCGTATTCCACTGTGCGGTTTGCTACCGAGTTGGTCCGTTTGTGGATCGCGTTGCGCTCCTTCATGGTCAGTTCGAGGAGTTTCATCGCTTTGGCGACTTCGTCGGCCGTGGGTTTCCGGTAGTTGAGCTTTACTTCTCTTTGTCGGGTCGCGATAAGAGGGGATTGGTCGTAGGCTTCGATTTTCTTCACGGCCCGCCACGCGGTGTCAGCGGCTTTGGATGCGACGATTTTGACTTGCTCAAACGGGGCTCGCGGGGCTCTGGTGATATTGAAAGTCAGGTTATTGATGTCGCCGCTGGCTCCGTTTGTCATCATGGCGACGAAATTCGCGGGAGGATTGGAGCCGCCCACGCGGTAAGGCATGATTCTGGCGAATTCGCCAAAATAGTCCGCTGACGCCATGCCGACCACTCTTCCGTTTTCCTCGGTGACCTTCGGGATTCCGCCTACGTAGTGCAGCGCGTAATTGGCAATTAAACCCAGCGACCGGCCTTTTTTGTTTCGTACATCGATTACGCAGATTTCGGGATCTACCGGACCGGCTGGCTTTACAATATCGATTCCGCCGCCATTGGTCCGCACTTTGTCGTAGCCTCCGAGGGGATTGAGCGTTTTTTTCGAACCTTCGTTAAAGTACCAGCGGCGATTGCGAACTTCAGAAGGTTCTTCATCGGAGGCGAAGCCCACTTTGGCGGGTTCGAGAGCTTCGATGGCATTGATCATCGCCTGGGCGAGTCCTTCACGGCGTGTTTTTTCGTAGGCAATCCGCCCGGGCGAGGTGTCGCCGCCTTTAGGAGCGGTGTGGGTGTGGGTTCCGGCCACGAGCATTTGTTTAGGATCCCAACCGGTTTTTTCGGCCACTTTTTGCTTGGCTTCATCGGTCATTTCCCTCCCGACGCCGATTGCGTCGACCAGAGTGATCAGCGCACGGCCTCCGCCGTTTTCAAAAGCGAGCGCTCTGACGTGTAGTGGGTCGTGAACGTATTGAGATTTTCCGGACCGCAGCTGGAACGGGGTAACGGTGGGTGAAATATCGGCAATGCCGGTGCCTACTTTGAATTCTTCGGCGGTTAGTTGAGAGAGTAGTGAAAAGGCGGCGAAGAGATAAAGGAATTTCATCAGGTAGCAAAAATATCTTCTGCCACTATTCCATCAACATCAGTGAGTCGGAAGTCCCTACCTGCGTATCGGAACGTCAGTTTTTCATGGTTGAGGCCCATGAGGTGTAGGATTGTGGCGTGAAGATCGTGGACGTGCATTTTATTTTCGGCCGCGTAGTAACCGTAGTCATCGGTGGCCCCGTAAGCGTAGCCGCCTTTGACTCCGCCGCCTGCCATCCACATGGAGAACCCGTGGGGATTGTGATCGCGGCCGTCTTTGCCCTGAGCCGTCGGGGTTCGCCCAAACTCGCCCCCCCAGAGAACGAGTGTGTCTTCCAGAAGTCCCCGACTCTTCAGATCGGTAAGGAAGCCGGAAATAGGCCGATCCACTTCCGCCGCGTTTTTGGTGTGGCCCTGATAGAGATTGCCGTGCTGATCCCACTGCACGAGGCTGTCGCTGTGGGTGACCTGAACAAAACGGACGCCGCGCTCGAGGAAACGACGAGCCATCAGGCATTGCCTGCCGAAATCTTCGGTCACCGGGTCATCAATTCCATACAATTTGCGGGTGGCAGGGGATTCACCGGAAATTTCCTGAACCTCAGGCATCGCGGTTTGCATGCGGTAGGCGAGTTCGAAAGAATTGAGTCGACCTTCCAATGCCTGATTTTTCCCCGCGATATCGATGAAATCTTTGTTAAGTGAGCCGATCAGGTCGAGTTGTTTTCGCTGCAGTTCGGGGGGAATCCGCGAGTTATTGATGTGTTTAACTGTGGCCTGGGTCGAGGGCAGGCTGGCATTGCCGATCGGGGTTCCCTGACAATGAGCGGGGAGAAAAGCGGCGCCCCAGTTATTTACACCCCCATGGGCCAAAGTCGGGCAAATGGTGACAAAGGCGGGCAGATTTTCATTTTCGGTACCCAGACCGTAAGTCAGCCAGGAACCGAGGCTGGGTCTGACAAACTGATCCGTCCCGGTGTGGAGTTTTAACAACGCGCCGCCGTGGGCTGGATTTGTTCCGTGAACGGATCGTAGAATACAAAGATCGTCGACGTGTTTTGCTACATGAGGAAACAGCTCACTGACGGGGAGTCCGCTTTCTCCATGTTGTTTGAATTTCCACGGCGATTTCAGCAGATTTCCCTGTTTGGCAAAGGTGACTTTCGGTAGATCGAAAGGCAGTGGCTTGCCGTGGTCACGATCAAGCAGTGGTTTGGGATCGAAGGTATCAACATGAGACGGCCCGCCTTTCATAAACAGAAAAACGATCCGTTTGGCCCGGGCCGGGAAATGCGTTTCTCTGGCAAGCAATGGGTTTTGCGCAGCTAATGTCTGTTTACCCAGAATCGCATTTAGAGCGAGCCCGCCAAATCCGATAGAAGACTGCTTCAGTAAACGGCGCCGGTTTTGAATTCCGAAATCCATTAGCGAAGGTAGATAAATTCGTTACTGACCAAAAGGCTCTGACACACCAGTGGCCACGCTTTGTCTCCAGGGACGGATTTCACAAAACTTTCAATCCGGGAGGTCTCCTCTTTTGTCGGGAGGCGGCCGAAAGCTTCTTCGTAGAGGTGGCGGATTCGACCGGTATCTTCCTGGTAAGATGATGTGACTTTGTAGGCGAGAGCTTCCGCTGAGTCCATAATCAATCCATCGTTCATCAAAACGAGTGCTTGAGGTGCGATCACGGTTTCGTTCCTCACTCCCGTGGGCATGGTCGGGTCGGGATAATCGAATTGCTCGAACATCGGATACAGATTATTCCGGATCACCGGCAGATAGATCGCGCGGCGGAGACTGTGGTATTTGGTGTGATCCTGCGAAGTATGGTTAAAGACAAACTGCCGGTTTCTGAGGGGTAAAGTCTTTCCTCCAAACTCCGTATCAAGTCGGTCTGCAACGGACAGGATGGAATCCCTGATTTGTTCCGCTTCGAGGCGCCGAATATTCGCCCGCCACAGAAGGCGGTTTTCCGGATCGATGAGAGAATAGGAAGCAAATTCGGGATGCGACGCGGACTGCTGCCAGGTTCGGGAATTGAGGATCAAGCGATGCAACTTTTTGAGTGACCAGCCGTTTTCGATAAAATAACCAGTCAGCCAGTCCAGCAATTCCGGATGTGAAGGGCGGTCGCCCATCACTCCGAAGTTTTCCGTAGTTTTGACGAGGCCGGTTCCGAAGTGCCAGGCCCAGACTCGATTGACGATAACTCTCGCTGTTAAAGGATGGCGGGTATCTGTCATCCACCTGGCCAGTTCCAGGCGTCCGCTGGATTCGGGAGAAAAGGCTGGAGGTTCGTTCGACCATCTCATCACAGCGGGCACACTGCGCGAAACCTTTTCGCCCAAATTTTGGTAACTGCCTCTGATGTGGATAGGGATCTCTGCTACGACTTCGTCTCCCTCGCAAACACTCATCAGGCTGGGTTCATCCGGGGCTGATATTTCGAAGGCTCGCTGCTCATCGAGCAGGCGATGGTATTCGGCGAGAGTTTCTTTATCAAAAGCAAACGCCTCCACTGTCGGCACGGCGAGAAATCCTGAGTTATTATAGAGAACTGCTTTTGCGGTTTCCAACTGCGGATTTTTCGGGTCGCCCTTCTTTATCTTTTCCGCTTTTTCGAAGAGTGGTCCGTAGTGAGCCCGGATCTGCTGCTCATTTCCGTTGTGCCACACTGCGAAAAACGGGTCTTCCCGATGGAAAGAGAGATGCATCCGGCAGTGGTGAAGGATTCGGGGGTGCAAATTTTCCGGCGCGGCGATTTCTTCGACAACCGAAAGCGGAGCGGTCGTGTCGAACCGTTTTGCCGCCACGAGGTATTCAACCGCTTTTGATCTCGCTTCGGTGCGGAGTTTTACGACCTCTTTGCTTTTAAAATCTGTGGCCACCTTTTTCTTCGCCGCGATCTCTTTTTCCAGCTCTTTGAACCGGGCGGCTTCCTCTTCGGTTGCGAGGGAATACTCCACCCATTTCTTAATCCCGCGATCTCTGTCGTGGATAGTCTTGGTGCCTTTAAAGATCGCAGCCAGAGAGTAGTAGTCGGCTTGCGTTACGGGATCAAACTTGTGGTCATGGCAGCGGACACAGCCGAAAGTCATACCCAGAAACGCCTTGCCGAGGGTATCGAGCTGTTCGTCGATGATGTCCATTTTCATCTTCTCCAGATTCGGCTCAGCGAGAACTTTGGGGCCGAGTTGAAGAAATCCTGTCCCGGTAATGCTTTCCGTGTCAGCATCGGAAAGGAGATCTCCGGCGAGCTGTTCGATCAGGAACCGGTCGTACGGTTTGTCTTCGTTGAAGGAAGCGACAACGTAGTCCCGGTATCGCCATGCCTGGCCAAAGCCCAAATTTTCATCAAGACCGTTGGAATCGGAATATCTTGCCACGTCCAGCCAGTGCCTTCCCCAGCGAACGCCGTAGTGGGGCGAATCAAGGAGGCGGTCGACCACCTTTGAGAAAGCTTCGGACGAAGTGTCGGCGACAAATGCGTCGACTTCTTCTGTTGTCGGAGGCAGACCGGTCAGATTTTGGGTGATTCGGCGGATTAAGGTCCTGCGATCCGCCGGCGGGGCGAAGCTGAGATTTTCCTCTTCCAGTTTTTTCCGGATGAAGGCATCAACCGGTGACGGGTCCGTTTCCGGAGGTCTGACGGCGGCGAGGGGACGGAAAGACCAGAATTTCTTCCCTTCTTCGAGGCTCATTCCGCCGGCATCGATAGTTGCGCTGCCCTCTCTCGGGTCCGGCGCACCGAGGTTTACCCATTTTTCCAGCAGGCGAATTTCCTGATCCGGGAGCCGGTTTTTCGGAGGCATTTGCAGGTCGCGATTGTGATAGCGAACGGCTTCAATCAGCAGGCTTGCCCCGGCGTCTTTCGCCACTACGACGGCTCCGCTGTCGCCGCCTTGCTGAAGTCCGGCGCGGGAATCGAGATTCAGGCCGCCCTTGATTTTATGTTCAGCAGAGTGGCATTTGTAACAGCGTTCCACCAGAATAGGCCGAATTTCCTTTTCGAAAAATTCGATTCCTTCATTTGCCAAACTGTAACCGGTGGTCAACAGCAGCAAAAGGAGAATGGACGCAGTGCGCGGCATAACACTTCAGCCAACCTAAGACGTAAATTTGCCTTATCCACCTCCGAATACGCGGGATCACCGAATGCGGTCGATTTTTCCATCGACGAGTTGGAAAACGCAATCGGCCATTTTTTCCGCTTCCTGACGACTGTGGGTGACATGCAGTGCTGTCACACTGGTCTCTTTCACAATTCGCAGGATGAGATCGCTCATTTCAGAGTGAGTGTCTTCATCCAGCGCGCTCAAAGGTTCATCGAGACAGATGACCGCCGGCCGGGTGGCGAGGGCCCGGCCCAGGGAAATTCGCTGGCGTTCTCCGCCGCTCAAGCCGTGGGGTTTGCGGTCCAGGAGGTTTGCGATACCCAAACGAGTTGATAGTTCTTCAACCCGGTCGGCAATTTGTTGTTTGGTCCACTTGTGAACTTTGGGACCAAAAGAGAGGTGCTCCCGCACCGTCATAGTCGAGAAAAGCGTTGCTTCCTGGGGAACAAAGCCGATGCCCCGTTCGCCCGCCCGTGAGTGGGTTACATCTCTGTCATTGAGAAAAATGTGTCCGGAGATGATTTCTTTTAATCCGCAGATCGCCTCAAGCACAGTGGTTTTTCCGCTTCCGGTGCGGCCCATCAACACCCCGTACTTTCCTCCGGGGATCTCAAAAGAGATGTTCTGCAGCCGGAAATTGCCGGCCCTGATTTCGAGCTGATCCACCTTTATCATTGCAAGAATCGAGTTCCGTTCCCTTTGTCCCAAATCCGCACGGCAACCAGAACGATGATAGCAATGGTGACCATCAACAGCGATACGATGACGGCTCCTTCCAGGTTACCGATACTGATTTCCAGAAAGACGGTCGAGGAAAGCACTTCTGTCTTGCCCCGGATCGCACCGGCAAAAACGAGGATCGGCCCGAATTCCCCCATTGCTCTCGTCCACGCCAGGGTTCCGGCGGTGGATATACCGCGCCAGGCTTCGGGAATAACGACCGATCGAAACGCCCGGCCCCGGGTGCAGCCCAAAGTCAGAGCGATGTGTTCCGTTCGAGGGCTGATTTGATCAAAGGTGTTGCGCATCGTGCGGACGGCGAAAGCGCAGGCGACGGTAAATTGCGCGAGAATGACGGCGGGAACATTGTAGGTAAAGCTGTGCCCCAGCATTTCTTCAAAGCTGGGTCCGTTCCACGGCGGCATTTTGTTGAAAAGAATCAGCAAACTCAACCCGACTACCAGTGGGGGCAGCACGATCGGGATATCGAGAACCGCATCTACCAGTGTTTTGCCCCGAAACCTGTATCGGGATAGTATATAGCCGGTCGGGATTGCGACCAGAACGGAAAACAGAGCGGAAACTGTGCAGGTAAACAGGGTCAGCTTCACCGAGGAAATGATATTTGAGTCTCTCAGGATCTCGATAAACCGCTTGCTGTCGACATGGGTGACGGCAAACCACAAATCCGAGGCAAGCATCCCGACAATGAGAAGCAAGTACATGCCGGATATCCAGAAAATCGCGGCAAAAAACGGCAGATCGGCACGAATACCCTTGAAGCGATCCATACCTTATTGAGATGCCGTCTCCAATTCGAAACCATGTTTTTGAAATATCAAAGCACCTTTATCTGCGCCGCTTAGAAATTGGCAAAACTTCAGAGAAGCGGCAGGGTCTTTGCTTGATTTTGTGACGGCTATGGTGACACCCTTTTTTTCGGCATCAAATTCCGGGACGGAAATGAAATCTACATCCGGATATTGCTGCGCCACGACATTCCAGAGGATCACGGCATCCACGGACTGTAATTTTACCGCGTTGGCCAGTTCGTTGACAGTCGGTGTTACCAGCACAGGCGACAGGTTTTCCCAGAGATTGTGTTTGGAGAGGATTTTCTTCGTAAATTTTCCGATTGAAGCGGCATCCGGATTTCCGATGCCCGCCCGGATTTCTTTGCGGGAGAGGTCGGCGAGCGAAACGATGTTTTTCGGATTTCCTTTGGCAACGCCGATACCCGCTTTCATCCGCGCGACCGGAATCGGCCCGGAAATGAGATCCCGCTTCATCGCTTCGTCGGTATAACTGGAATCCGCAGCCAGATAAATGTCTCCTGGCGCGATCTGCAAACTGCTCAGCAACGTTCCCGATCCGCCGAACTGCATTCGGACAGCCACTCCCGTTTCTTTTTCGTATAATTCCGCAATCTCGGTGACCGGCGACTTCAATCCTGCTGCGCAAAATAGAACCAGTTCGGTCGTTTCGCCGTCATTTGCCGGACCGCCGCAGTTGATGAGCGCGACGAGAGCCAAAAGAGCGCTGAGGATTCGGAAGTTTTTCATAAATCACCACAGATTGCGCATTGCGGATTCCGCTTCAGTTTGATTTTTTGGAAATTCATCGAGGCAGCTTCAAAATATATCATTCTGCCGGATTGTACTTCCCCGATTCCCGTGAGAAATTTGATCCCTTCCATTGCGCCGATATTTGCCGCAAGAGCGGACACCGCTCCGAAAACAGGAAAGCGGCGTTTCCAGTTCGGCGGGATTTCAGGATAAATACAGGCGAGGCACGGTGATTATCCGGGGATCACGGGGATGATTCGCCCCTCCAGGTTATACATGGCACTGTCAATCAGGGGAATCCTGCGACGAACCGCCTCGCGATTGAGAAGCAGGCGCTCTTCGAAGAGGGGCGCCGCACCGAAGATGATATCAACTCCGGCCGCGAGAGCCTCGACGTTTTCTTCAGTGACATTTTCGGGAACAACCTGCAGTTCGATATTCGGATTAAAGCGCCGTAATGTTTCTTCGATACTGTCGGATCGTGATTTCCCGACACCGTCCCAGCTCATCAGGATTTGCCGGTTCAGGTCATCGAGTCGCAGGTCGCCTCCGTGAGCAATTACCAGTTTTCCGATTCCGGCTGCTGCGAGCGAAAAACAAAGCGGACCTCCCAGGCCGCCGACCCGACTGACGAGTGCGGTTGAATTGCGCAGTTTCTCCTGCCCCTCTTCGCCGAAGCCGGGCACATCGAGTTGCCATTCGTAAATCGAGCGGTCCTGATCTGAAAGTGGGTTCATGGAACGAAAGCTCCGGCTATTCACCATGGTGTTGAAGGAAAAATAAAGAAAATTTTTGAATCCCTGTTTCCGGGGATTGCCGTGAGCACTCAGATCGCTACAATCATTGAATGATGAAGTTCCCCGCCGTTTGCGCTCTTTTGCTATTTTCTGCTTCATTTCTGATCGCTGCTGCCGATGAAGAAGCCCGGAAAATATTGCGAGAAAGTGGAATTCAGGGCGGATTGATTGTGCATATCGGGGTTGCCGACGGAGAATTGGCCGCAGCTCTGCACAAGTCCGGACCGTTCGTGGTGCACGGTCTGGCTACCTCAGCGGAAAAAGTAAAACAGACCCGGGATGATCTGATGAAAGCCGGTGTGTACGGGCCGGTTTCAATTGAGTTGCTCGAAGACTCACATTTGCCGCTCAATGATAATTTAGTGAATCTTATTATTGCCGATGACCTGCACGGTATTTCGATGGACGAAGTGAACCGGGTGCTTTGCCCGAACGGAGTGGCACTTATCAGCGGTAAGAAAACGGTAAAACCCAGACCGGAGGATATTGATGACTGGACTCACTACTTTCATGGGGCTGATGGAAACGCAGTCGCTCAGGATGAAAAAGTGGGGCCGCCAACCCGTCTTCAGTGGCTTGGCAATCCGCGCTGGTCGCGCCACCACGATCGCATGGCGAGTATGAGTGCGCTGGTCAGTGGCGGTGGACGGCTTTTCTATATCATGGATGAAGGTTCGCGGATATCGATCCAGCTTCCTTCAAAATGGATGCTGGTCGCACGGGATGCATTCAATTCCACGATACTGTGGAAACAGCCGATTAAGAACTGGCACGATCAACTCTGGCCGTTAAAAAGCGGTCCAACTCAGTTGGCTAAACGACTGGTCACCGATGGCGAAAGGGTGTTTGCCCCGCTGGCTTTGGGGGCTCCGGTGAGTTGCCTCGATGCGGCTACCGGAAAAATTCTCGCTACTTGCGATGAAACAACAAATGCCGAAGAAATGGTGCTCTCCAACGGAATACTGTATGTATTATCCAACCCGGCTGATTGGGCTTTGAAAGATTTTACGGTAAAACTCAATACCGGCGATCAGGGCCGGGTGTCAAAAGAGTTTGGCTGGAACGGAAAAGAACGACAGCTTTCTGCGATTAATGTGGCGACCGGGGAAACCCTCTGGGCCAAAGAAACCAAAGTATCGCCTTTGTCTCTGGTAGCCGATGAAACCCGGGTGATTTTTCACGACGGGGAAGCGGTAGTAAATGTGGATGCTCAAACCGGGGAGCAAAACTGGAGGAATACCGAAGCGAGCCGGCGAAGTTTGTTCGAATTTAATTTCGGTCCGCGAATCGTCCTGCACGACAATGTCGTTCTCTATGCCGGCGGAGACGGGAAAAAAATGGGACTGAATCCGGACACCGGTGAAACAATGTGGAAAGCCGGGGATCCGAAGTCCGGATACAAAAGTCCGCAGGACCTTCTTGTCGCCAGTGGTCTGGTTTGGACAGCCCCGCTGACGTCCGGTAAAGATTCCGGCGTGTTTACCGGGCTCGATCCTGTATCGGGAGAAGTAAAGAAAGAGTTCCCTCCCAATGTAGAGACTTACTGGTTTCACCACCGGTGCTATATATCAAAAGCGACAGAAAAGTATATTATGCCGTCCCGGACGGGAATCGAATTTATCGATCATGAAAAAGAGCATTGGGATATCAACCACTGGGTGCGCGGCGGATGTCTCTACGGGGTGATGCCCGCCAACGGATTCACCTATGCTCCTCCGCACAACTGCGCCTGCTACCCTGAGGCAAAATTGTTCGGTTTCAACGCCCTTTCCGCGACAGGATCTGAACCGCCTCCAATTGCAGCGGACCAACGGCTGCTCAAAGGTTCGGCTTATGATAAAAAATGGGATCAGTCTCCCGAAGATCCCGATGACTGGCCCACATATCGTCACGACAAAGAACGAAGCGGTTTTACCGAGCAGGATTTTGGTGGTGAGTTGTCAAAATCGTGGAAAATCGATATTGGTGGAAAACTCAGTGCGCCCACGATTGCCGGCGGCAAAGTCTATATATCTGCTATCGATTCTCATACCGTTTATGCATTGGATGAAAAGTCGGGTGAACAAGTTTGGAATCTTACCGTCGGCGGACGGGTTGACTCCCCTCCGACGATCCATCACAACCGGGCGGTTTTCGGGTGCTCGGACGGAAATGTCTACTGCGTGACGGCTGATACCGGGGAGTTGTTTTGGAAATTCCGGGCCGCTCCCTCGAACCGGAAAACGATGGTATTCGACCAGCTGGAATCGCTTTGGCCCGTTCCCGGGAGCGTTTTGGTGGAAGATGAAAAAGTCAGCTTTGTGGCAGGCCGGTCCGCCTTTTTGGACGGGGGGATGAAATTTTACCGGTTGAATGAAATAACCGGTGAAGTTCTGGTAGAGAAGATTATCAACGACCGCGACCCGGAGACGGGAGGTGATTTGCAGGACCGTGTCCAAACTTTGCAAATGCCGGTTGGGCTAAATGATATTCTTTCCAGCAATGGAATCCATACCTATCTTCGTTCTCAAAAAATTACTGAAGACGGAACGCGCATTGATATCGGACCCGTGTCCGGGAATGCGGCTCTGCACGGGGGGACTCAGGCGGGAGAAGGCGCTCATGTATTTGCTCCGATGGGTTTCCTCGATGACACCTGGTTTCACCGCAGCTACTGGGTCTATGGTAAAAATTTCGCAGGCGGGCACAACGGATACTATCAGGCAGGAAAGTATGCTCCTTCTGGTCGAATCCTTGTTTTCGATAAAGAAAATGTCTACGGATATGGCCGGGAACCGCAGTATTTGAAATGGACTACAACACTGGAGCACCAATTGTTTTCCGCGAGTCGGCAAATTGAAGACCATACCAAAGCGGCCGCGGCCTCCGGCAGGAAAAATACCAAACCGAAAAGCAGTATGCCTGTTGTTTTCAGGGGAACGGACCGGATCAATCCTGCGAAGTCCGCCTTCACTGTGGAAGCGTGGGTAATGGCTGATGCAAAATCGGGCGTAGTTGTGTCTCATGGAGGGAATTTGAACGGCTATGCTCTGACGTTGAAAGATGGCGTGCCTCAGTTTCAGGTTCGGGCCAATGCCAAACTTTCGGTAGCCGAAGGCCGCAAAAAACTGAGCGGCGGGTGGCATCATCTGGCCGGTGTGCTAAACGAAAATTCGGCCATGAAACTGTATGTCGACGGCAAAGAGGCGGCGGCGGCGAAATCTGCCGGTGGCCTGATATCCAAAAAACCCGTTCAGCCTCTGGAGTTTGGTGGAGACAGTAATTTGTCGGTAGGCAATTACCCCGCCAATCAACGTACGGCCGGTTTGATCGATGAAGTAGCCGTATATCTCCGTGCTCTCAGTTCGGAGGAAATTGAGGGTCGTGTCAAAACGCCCGGATCGAAGCCGCAAGAGGCTGTTATCTTCTGTTCTTTTGATGCCGGCAATGCCAATGATGAATCCGGGGGCGGAAACCACGGTGTGATGAGTGGCGCGGATTCCGGGAAAGGCATCGCCGGATCAGCTCTGTGGATTCAACGGGGTAAAGCAGGGAAAGGAAAGGCCAAAGGTAAAGGCAGTAAACCGAAAACCAATCTTCCGAAAAATAATACTTATGTAGATCACCAGTGGACTCAACGCGTTCCGATCTATACCAGGGCCATGGCGCTGGCGAATGATACTTTAGTGATCGCCGGACCTCCGGATATCATCGACGAAGAGTATACGTTTGAGCGGCTGGCCGAAAAGGATACTTCGGTTCATGAGCAACTGGCAGCCCAGGACAAAGCGTTAAATGGTGAGGACGGTGCTATTATGCAGTTGGTGTCAAAGAGGGATGGCGGAGTCAATCAGCGTCTGGATCTGGAAAGCCTTCCGGTGTGGGACGGGATGGCGGTAGCTCAGGGGAAATTATTTGTGTGCGGCGAAGACGGAAGTGTCCGATGTTTCGCCGCAAAGTAGGGATTCAACAGGGTACAATCGCAGACTTAACAGGGTACAATTATACATTCAACAGGGTACAGTTTTCTTTTCGTGGTGGTTTCGGTCATCTGGTCCTTCGTTCAGGGCGCTTCGGCCTGTACAGTTCCGGTGTTCCGGTACGCGCTGGACAATTGGCAGGGTAAGTCAGACCCCGCTACAGAGTCCTTTGCGGATCTGGAAAAGATCGCCAGAATGATAATCGAGGGGAATTCGGCAGTGTGGGTTCAGGTGGATTCAGGAAATCAGGCAGCGGATGATGAAGCTTTTGAGCGACTGCAATCCCGGCTCAAGTTTTTCGAAGCGGTAGCGGAACTTCCGGAAATTGATCCCAATGATCCTTCCAGCCGCCTTGGACCGGGACCAAAGCTGGAGCTGAAGTTCAGCGCCTTTCGAATCAAGAGAGAGAATCCTGTCGCCAAAATGATCGCCGGGGACAAGCTGGATTCACTTCCGGAAGCAGAGCCGTGGATTGCGCCGATATTTGGACGCGGTCGTGTTTTAGGGATTTGGGAAGCGAGCCGGATGGATGAGGAAGGAATTGACGAAGCCTGTTTTTATCTGACCGGGGCCTGCTCCTGCCAGGTAAAAGTGCAGAATCCCGGATGGGATTTGGTAATGAATGTCGACTGGGATGAACGCTTGCTGGCCGTCTTTCAGGAAGAGGGGGGCGAGACCGAAACTGTAGTGGAAGAAGATCCGGATCCCGGTGATTTTGAGGTGATCTTTGCCCCGCCGGCTATGGAAATTAATTTCCTGCCAATCATTGGTTTGGGGATTTTTGCCGTTGGCGTTTTTCTGATAGTTAGAAACCGAAGGAAAGTAAAGAAATGAAGAATTGGATACCTTGGCTTTTAATTGTAATCGCGGTAGGAATTCTGGCTTCTACCTTCCTTTTCGATAAGGACGAAGCTTTTACACTAACCGTTCGTTCCTGCGAAGAAGCGCAAACAATTCTGAAAGCGGTGGCAGGTGAATACAGCAAAGAATTTGGCGTAGAGATAACGCAGGTCGAAACCGGAGGGGATATGGTAATGTTCCGCAAATCATCCCGTCCCGAAGGTATTAGAGAAGTGATCCCGTTTGCGGTGATTGCCGGCGAAGAGATTCGCGCCGGGGTATTTTCTGAAGGGAATAATCCGGCTAAAGCCCTTCATTTTGCCCGTTATCTCGCCGCTCCGGAAAAGGGCGGGCAAATCATCCGGCAATCCGGAGCCAAAGCTCTGGCAGGGGATGTTTGGGAGGATACGCCGAATTTGATTCTGTACAGCGGAGGCGTGAACCGTCCTGCGGTGGAAAATTT
>JARGOZ010000089.1 GCA_029213025.1 Verrucomicrobiales bacterium | reverse complement strand
TGTATTCCAGCCAACCGGTTTGCTCGACCAGTGGAATACTCCGGTTCCGTTGTAAGCCCGGACAGACGGTGAAGAAAGGTCAGACTTTGGCGCGGGTTCACGATGCATTCGGACGTGTGCTGGAAACCCTGAAGGCGGATAGAGATGCGTTAATTCTCGGTATCGCAGATTCGTCGGCAACCTACCCGGGTTCGCACGTCGTGGCTTTGGGGTACCTGCCGGAATCTACAAAGACTTGATGGCGGAAAGGCCGCCGTCCATTTTATATATTTGTCCCGTGGTGAATGAAGATTCTTCACCGAGTAGAAAAGCGGCAAGTTTCGCGAAATGGACCGGATCTCCAATCCGCTTTAAAGGATGGCGGTTTGCCGAGGCTTCCCGCTTTTCTTCCCCGTTCAGAAGTTGGGCCGCGAGAGGCGAATCCGTTAGAGACGGTGCGATTCCGTTGACCCGGATTTTCGGTGCGAACTCCGCCGCAAGCGCCCTGATCAGCCCTTCGACAGCGCCTTTGGAGGCTGAAATACTGGAGTGAAAGGGGAGCCCGGTTTGCACCGCTACCGTCGAAAAAAGTACGATTGCCGGATCGCTGCCCTTCTTCAATGCAGGCAGGATGTGACGTAAGATGCGGGTCATCCCGAGCACGTTGATTTCGAAATCTTTTAGAAAGTCTTCTTCCGTCAACCGGGGGAAAGGCTTCAAATTGATCGTTCCCGGGCAGTACACAAAACCATCCAGCGAGTCGGGCTCAGAAAAGCCGGGGGCTGGGTCGGTCGCTTCGAAGTGGACCGTTTCCACGCCGGGAAATTCCGACAGCTTTTCCGGATTCCGACAGGCAACTGTTATCTGATCTCCGGAACTGGCGAGATGCTTTACCAACTCAAGACCGATGCCTGAAGTTCCTCCGGCGATAAGTATATGTTTTATCATGGTTTTGCTATATAGAAAAGGCAATGTTTAGTACGGTGCGAGCACCACTCAAATGAATGGTGCCCCCCGGTTTGATTGTTTCCGTGTTCGGAAAGTATTATCCTTTGGGCATTATCACGCTGTCGATGACGTGGATTACACCATTTTTCGCAGCGACATCAGTGGCCACAACATTCGCTTTGTCGATCTTGACGCCGTCGTTGGTTGAGATTGTTGCATCCGAACCCTGCACGGTCTTTACATCACCAGCCTTAACGTCAGCTGCCATTACCTTGCCTGCCACGACGTGGTAGGTAAGAATGGAAATCAACTTGTCTTTATTCTCCGGCTTGAGGAGGGACTCCACCGTGCCTTCGGGCAGTTTGGCGAATGCCTCGTTGGTTGGGGCGAACACCGTAAATGGTCCGTCGCCTTTCAGAGTATCAACCAGCCCGGCTGCTTTCACGGCTGCCACGAGGGTCGAGAAGTTTTCGTTTCCAGCGGCGACATCGACGATGTCTCCCTGGTCAGCGTTTGCCATATTCAGTCCGAGTGCCAGTGCTGCGATTGTTGCGATAAGTTTCATAATAATTGTTTTGTTTTTGATTTTTGTTTTGGTGAAGCATGAATTGCTTCCGGAATAGGAAACGCGCTTCCACAATGAATAGGATGCACTTTTGTATAAAAAATGTTTAACAAAATATGCTACATGTCGAACATATGTCTATGGCTGCTGCGGATCAGGCTGGATACAGCAAAATCAATCATCGTACCCTGTTAAGTGTCAGATCGTACAGGGTACAGTTCTGCATTAAACAGGGTACAATCGGCGCTGAACCGGCTTCGCGACACGTTTTCTCGATTACAAAACACGTTGCTGATTATATTCGTAATTATTTGACTTAAGTGAAATTCTTTGTCCCGTTAAGCATATGGCAACAGAAGGCAAAATTTCGGGAGATTCACAAAAGCGATACAGTCGACTTGTTGACATGTGGGCTGCACCGGGGCTGAACCCGACAAATATTGATGTGCTCACGAAATTGAAATCGGCAGAGGACCGCCAGTTTTCCAAGAACATGGCGATCACCGGTAAAATCTTCGATAAAGACACCGAAGCGAAGACGGATGACGAGACACACATCATCGGAATTCGGACCGATATCTGGAAGCCCAGTAAGGAGGACCGGGAGCGCTCTCTCAATGCGATAAAGAAAAAGCGCAAGCAGGAGCTGAGGGATCAGATCAAAAGCGGCGGCCGTCTCACCCAGGCGGAAAAAACCAAGCTGGAGGCGAAAGTCGACAACGATGATATGATGTCGATGGACTCAAAGAACGTCGATAAAGCGCGACTCGTTCTCAAGTTGTTCCGGTCCACCGGTAAGAACATCAACTGGAAAGGCTCCCTGGAGGAGCTAACCGTGCGCGAAGTCCACCAATCTCTCGGCAGTAAAAAAGCTCTGATTACTTTTGCGATCAATTTGCCGGGCTATGAATACCTGGTGCAAATCCAGCAGTGCCGGAGATTTTTCCGCCCGGCGGTGTTTTCCTTTGCCTACCTCAACGATAAAACCGAAGAGATGTGGTATATCGATTTGAAGAAATACTGGTTCTCCTGGGGTATCGATTATCATATTGAGGCGCAGGGCAAACGGATCGGTAAAATCGACGGCAAACTTCTCGCTCTCGGCACCGATTCACGGATTAAAATCAAAGAGCCTGCTCTCGCTCAGGATCAAAAGTTTCTGGATCTATTAACTCTGTTCTCTGCGAGTGTCGGATTCCATCGCACCATCTGGAAAAATATTCGTCACCGGATTAAGAATATAGAGAGCGACAAGTCCGCCCATATTATCGAAGATGAGGAACTCTGGCTGCTGAAGAATCCGCGCCGGGTGATGCGCTAGAGATTACCGGTCGGGGATTTTCTTCTCAATCCACTCGACAAACCTTTTGTCGAGGCCGTTGTCACTGGAGAGAGGGAAGGAATACTCCTCCTTGCTCCTGGTGGTGATAAAGAACTCCGAGTCTTCGAAAAAAGAATCATCATACGCTGCCTGTACGGCGGTGATTTCCTGAAGCGGAATGATGTTTTCGGGTGTGTCCCAGTTTTTCGAATAGAGAACCAGTTTGTCTTCAGTCGCAAAGTAGAGCCCTGATCGGATATCGGTCAACGCGTCCGAATAGAACCAGACAATTTTTTCATCCTCTTCGAGAAGTCCGAGGTCTTTCACCGTCGTCACGAACCGGGCCGGCACCCGGTTACCGGTGTAGACTGAGGTATCCGGACCGATGGTGCCGACAACGGTGAAGTAGGCAAACGTTCCCACCACTGCCAACACGGCGAGTCCGCCGCATCCGATACCGAAAAAAATCGCAACGTTTTTCATGTCGGCTTCACTCTATCCGTTTCCGAGCAGGGCTTCCACTTTTTGTACCGTTAACCGCCCTACAGGAAGTTCAAATCCCAGCGTATCGCCGTTTGGTTGGAACCCGTTGCCATCTATATCGATAAAAATCGGGTTGTTGTAGGCGCAGGGTCGAATGCCTCCCTGGGAGCTTGTGCCGAACCAGGAAATCAGATCGCCGTTTTCACCGGCGGCGACGACGATGATGTGGGTGTCTTCCCGTAGCTCGATCGATAGTGATTCATCGAACCGTACCACGCCGTCTTTGAACATCGCTTTGTTATCTGCGATTGTGTAGTTGTAGTTTTTGTCCTGCCTGCCATTGATCAATACCTGTACGCGGTCGAGTTTCATCCAGTCGGGGCATTGTACTTTTACATTAAGTTTTAGTTTCCCGCCTTTCAGAACTTCCTCCCCGCCGGCGATAGTGCCTTTTTCCGTCTCTACTTCCAGATACGGGCCCGAGCTGAGAACCATCTGCCCTTTGCGGGCGTTGCGGGAAATTTCCCGCCAGTCGATTTCCGCAGGATTATCGGTGCTGCATGGTAGGTAGGTGCGCCAACTTCCCACCCCGTTACCGTGGACGTGGTGGGCATCCGCCACGCCGATTCCCCAGACTTTCATTCCCTGATTGAGAAGCTGGAGCCAGATGAATTCGCGGAATACGGTGACTTGTTTCCCAAGGCCGGTTTTGGCCGGTCCCACGGTAAATGGCGCTTTGGAAAGGATGTTGCTGTTCCGGTAGTTCTGGGTTTCGAGAGCATTGATGTATTTACCGAAATAGGCAAAGCCTCCGTCCGCCACGCCGTCCCGGTCGCGATCGACGAAATTTTCCGACATATCGGGGTGGTTCAAATGAATCCAGCGGTCGGGGTCGCGCTTCTGCCAGTTTTCCAGAGACAGGGAGGAGATTCGCGGATCTTTATTCCATACCGGCGCACCGCTGTCCTGCTTCATCGGTTCCGGCGTGAGCGGGAAACAGTTGATATGCGCTCCTCGACCGGTCAGCTCCATGCCGGCAACCGTTTTGACAAAGCGGTCGAGCTTCAGTTTGTCGATGTGCGGCTTCCAGTCATAGAGACGGTTGTGCTCGGTAGTCGGGGCAAATTCGATGTGCTCCGCTGCCAGATTGATCAGCCGGTCGTCAGTTCCGCAGGTGTTGTCACCGCTCGGAGTGGAGTGATTGTGAAAATCTGTAGATACCCAGCCGGTGGAATCAATCACCCGTTTGAGGTCTGTTTCGATCGGAATCGTTTCGCCTGGTTTCAAAGCGATCATTTCCGTGTAGCGGCTGAATTCCGGTCCCCGTGTGACCGTGACCTGATATTCCCCGGCCGGAAGCGGCACGGTAAATTTCCCCTTTTCCGAATGCCACTGATCCACACAACCGTGCGCCCGGTCGGACGGGCCGAGATTGAGTTTTGCCGTTCCCTGGCGGGGGGCAAACTGTATTTTACACGGCGTATCGCCGCCATCGGCACTGATAGAGAATTGAACCGAACTGAGGGCGGGTAGCTGCGTTGTTTTCGATGCCGGTTTGTTTACTTCCAGTGCGATTTCATCGGTCACAGTTTCGCGACCGATGTCGCGGATCTCAACAGGATGACTGCCGACAAACCAGGGGAAAGACAATTTGCCTGCTGCATCCGGATAAGCCGCCGGGTGGGCTTTTCCATCGCCGGGAAAAAGGATTTTGGCGTTGGTTACACGGCTTTTATCGATCGCCGAGAGTTGCCAGGTTAGCGGTGTGGTATTCAGTTTTCTTCGAACCTCTGCTACCAGTCCAATTGCCTCCGCCGGGGAATTCCCTACGGCGAGGAACCGGGCGATTTTCAGAGTCTCGCCGGCCGCCAGCTCGATGGTCAGATTCCGATTGGAGCGCTTTACGATTCGCGACTCCGCATCGGTAGCTCCGCCTTCGGTCACCCAGGCGAAGGCATAGCCGCATTTGTCGGCGGGATCGATCGCATCCGCCCAGCGAATACCTTTTGTAGAGCCCTGTACCCGCATCTGAGTCCAGTGATCATAAATATTCTGCGGGACTGCTTTGTCCGACTGATTATCAAAAGTCGTCGAGATCAAAATTCCGTTCCAACTGTCGCTGACCCGGTACTCGTGTGTCACTGCCACGTTTTTCCCTGATGTAGCGGCGGAGATGTAGGTTTTAACCGCCGCGGTGCCGGAGGGATTCTCCCTGTCGATGGTGACTGAACTGACATCCCCTTTCTGCAGACAGGGGGAAAACACTGTCAGTTGATCGTTATTTTTTCCGGTGGGAGTCAGATCATAGAGGCATCCCGGAGTGTGGTTTCCGTCGCCGTAATAGGCACTCATGTTGGCGCGTCGCAGCGGTAGATCGCCGCTTATGACCGCTTCTACATATTTTGAACGCAGCACAAAGTCTCCGGCGATGCTGTCCGCTTCTTTGCCTCCGGGCCGGGAATCGAAATTTTCACTACCGAGTTCAACAACTTCCGCGCCGGGGCAATGGACACAGATCACGGTAAAGATTCCCAACCAAACGAACATTTTCATAAAAGTATCCTGAAGAGATTTTTTCAACGTGAGGAGACTTTTTCGGTCTGATTTACGGACCGGCATACGGTGGATGGATTCCATAAATACGTTCCTTCTATGTCTCGGCCGATGCAGGTAGCCTCGCCTTTATGAATTGTTTGCCTGTACTCCGGACTCTCCTGCTGATTCGAATTATCCCGTGCCTTGCTGTCGGTTCGGTGCTTTTCGCCTGGTCGCCGATTGTGACGGGGCAGGGCAGCCCGAAGGTCATCGAGTGCGAGGGTGACTACGCCAAACATCTGCAGGGGATCTGCCGGGATGACGATGGCAACCTGTTTTGGTCGTTTACCGATCAGCTGGTGAAAACCGACGCCACGGGGAAGAGTGTAAAGAGCGTTCCGGTGGCGGATCATCACGGCGATCTTTGTTTTCGCGACGGCAAAGTCTATGTCGCCGTCAATCTCGGGAAGTTCAACGATCCAAAAGGCAATGCTGATTCGTGGGTCTACGTATACAATGCAGCTACTTTGGAGGAAATAGAGAAACACCCGGTGCCTGAAGTCTTTCATGGGGCCGGGGGGATGGATTCCCGGGACGGACATTTCTATATCGTCGGCGGCCTGCCCGATGGAGTCGAGGAAAACTATGTCTACGAATACGACACTGAATTTGCCTTTGTGAAGAAACATACCATCGACAGCGGATGGACACATCTCGGTATCCAGACGGCGGCGTGGCACGATGGCTCGTGGTGGTTCGGCTGTTACGGACGCCCGGCGATCCTGCTCAAAACCGGGGTCGATTTTTCGCTTCAGGGTCGCTACGAGTGCAATGTGTCACTCGGGATTGTAGGCCTGGGCAAAGGTGAATTTCTCGTGGCCGTGGGACAGCGTACGGAATCCGGCCGACACCGGGGTGTCCTTCGGACCGCAGTCCCCGATCCCGCACAGGGTATCAAAAGGAACTGAAATCTTCCCTGAATCTTAAATTAAACCAGTGCGGGTCTCCGGTTCCTTGAGCGCTCACAAGACGCTCTGTGACCATGGGTCAATTAGGTCGACTACTTCCTGCCTAATCGGCCTCTATGTTATGAAATATATGATATTCGCTACCAAAAAACCGATTCCAAACGAAGGCCAGAATTTTCTAAGCGTCGGAAGAAGTGCGAATCTCTGGTACCGTAGAGCAAAAAAGACAATACCTGGTAAATGGGTTGTGCGCAGGAAAAACAAAAAATGATGAAAGGAACGACTCGAATTTGATATATTGTAGCCGTTGTAGTGCATCATTTCGGCAGTGAGGCTGAAAAGAAGGAAATAGGCGAACAGGTTTATGACAAAGGCTGCAAGCGTGGAAACCTGGCGGGATTTTTTGTTTACCTCTGTCATCCTGGTTAGCGCTTCAAGGTAGCATATTTGTGAAAACTCAAACGGGAGAGGCACCGAGGCGCTCCAGAATAAGATCCACAGTTTGCGTTGGATCGAGTGCGGTTGTGTCGAGCCACATTCCGATCCGCTCGGTCTTGTTGCGTATCTCGTCGTCGATCCAATCCCAGTGTTCGGCAAACGGACTCTCCATATCCATCCAGCGTTGCTTAATGTAGTCGAAGTCGGGCATGAGCATGACGAAGGTAAACGAGACGCCGTCCAGATGCCGGCGGAGATCCTCGAACACCGGGCCCATCACAATGTCGTCGATGATTGCAGTGAATCCAGCCTCCAAAAACGAGCGAGCCAGCAGGCAGGCGTTCGTCAACCGCAGTTCGAGCTGTTGGCGCGCTCGCGAATTGATTCCATCGAGCCCTGGCATAGCAGCACCGGTAACGATGAGATCCTGAAGTCGATCAGCTTCGACGTGTGCCGCCCGGTCGAAGCACTGAGCCAGCGCCCTGGCTGTCGTCGACTTACCAACACCAGGAAGGCCTGATACGACAATGATCTGAGGCTCTATAGATGTCATGGTGCGAACGTAACTCAAAGGCGATTCACCTGAAAAGAAAACTCTGAATGAGTTATGCGTCCCGGACTATCACCGCTTCACAACCTGTGCGCAATTTCCAGTTCAATCCGTACTCGATCTCTTCATGGTTTTATTCCCATTCACACCTGAGAAGACCCTGGCGGCCGGCTGGAATCAGAACAAAGTTTTCGCCGATAAAGGCGAGGTCGGGATTGCCGCTGATTTGGAATTTACCGATCAGCTCCGGGCGTTTCAAATCGGTTATGTCGACAACAGTTACCTTTCCGTCGATACGGTCACAGATGACGAGGGTATTTTCCCGAACGGTTGGCTTGCCATGGAATTCCACACCCGGCACCCGATAGACGGGAACCTCGAAATCGTATTCGCCGTTCTGCAGCGGCTGGTAAAAGGAGTACCCGCCGTTTCGCGTTAGTAGTGCGTATTCGCCACTGGCAGCATAGCCGCCTGTCTTCATGTCCGGCAGCAGACCGATCGGATCCGGCAGGGTTACAGGGGCCGATCCGCTCAAGTCGGACATGAAGGTACGACCGGCGCACCAGGTTCCGCAAGTAAGCCTGTCTTCGATAAACCCGTTGCAGAGTTGCCGGTAGTAAACCAGTCCGCCCCAACCCAGTTCCTGTTTCACCCGCTTGATCTGTTGCCCGTCAGACACATCGAGGATTTCGTACCCTCCACCTCCGGCATGGACGATCGCGAATCGATCATTCGGTGTAACCTGCACCTGCCTGATGGCACGGTTCGTTTCATACGAGGAAATTTTCCTGAGGGTAGGGCCGTTCACCTGGTAGCAAACGAGACCCTCTGAGCCCTGTGCGCAATACAGCTTGCCGTCATTCACCTGGATATCCATAGCCAGGCCCCGGGTCGGATACTGTTTCAAAAGAGCCAGGTTTTCATCCAGAATATGGATCCCCGAGGACCCGCAGGCGGAGTAAATAAAGCCATCATTTTCCACGGCTGCGTAGACCTGCCCACCCGGCCGGTAAGTGGACAGATTCTGTAGTCCGTGTAGTTCGATCGCTCCGAAGTCGTGGAAATCGCCGGTGCTCTCCAGTGCGCCGGTATCGTCCTTTCCCTGGTGAATTTCTCTAACAAGATTTTCGCTTTCGAAAACATGCAGATCGGTGAACAGGCCGGTGAAATACATATAGCCATCGACCGTCTCCAGTCCGCAGACCGGGCTGTAGCAGATTTTTTCCGGGTCGAATGGAATGGCGACGGGGCGGACTCCGGATTTGTCTTCGGTTTTCAGTTTGCGAAAACCATCCTCCCCCAGAACACGGGGAATCCGAATCTGCGCCAGCTCTTTCGGTTGTTTCGGATCGGAAACATCGAGGATGAAAACTCCATTGTGGGTGTGATACAGATAGGCATACGGAAAGGACAGTTTTACCCGCCAGGTATCCGGCCAGCCGTAGTAGTAGCGCCAGCCGAGCTGCACGCGTGATAACTGCGTCGGCTCGGCGGGGTTTGAGACATCGAAAATATCCATCCCGTTGCCGTTTCCATATCGCGGGTCGGCCAGAGAAAGTTTGGCTCCGGGTTGATGATGTCCGTAAGCAGCGTAGAGAATTCCGTTCTCTACACACAGGCCGTCGCCGCGACCATTGAGTTTTACCTGAGCAACGACTTTGGGATCGGCAGGGTTGCGGACATCGCAAATCGCGACGCGGCATTCTTCCCAGGCTCCGGCGGATAAATACCCGTCGGAAACTACACATGACTGCGCTTCGCCGACTCGCACCACGGAGACGTGACGCAGCTTCTCCGGATCGGATATGTCGATGATCTCGACACCGAACCAGCGCTGAGCGACAAAGGCGAACTGGTCTTTCAAGGCAATACCGGTCGCAAATTCGATCGTGTCGTAGTGGGATAATAACTTCGGAGCTGCCCGGTCTGAAACATCGATAACGAACAAGCCGTCCTCCCGCGCCGTGATATAGGCAATGTCGCCGCGAACCGCAATCTGCCGCAGATTCCCGACGCCTTCCAGTTTGCCGATCACCACCGGTTTGGCCGGGTCTTTTATCGAGAGGATCACCAAATTCCTCTGCTGCAGCATGAACAGATGTTCCCCGTCGCGGACCACGTCCATTCCGGGCCCGACTCCGGCATCTGCCGTCGGTTGCAGCTCATTTTCAAATTGGATAGTAAGTGTATTCAGTGGTGTTTCTGCCATGGCAGCCAGGGCAAACCACAGGACGGAGAGAAAAATCGCGAGTCTCATTGGGTCAGATACTGCCCGGTGAACCGTCGCTTAACAAGTAACGCGATTTGAAAACGCATGGATCACTTTTATGTTTCGAAAAGGCTCGATTCTGAGTTACTATTTGTTTGATGACCTTGAACATCGATATTGATCCTGAAACTGAAGAATCCCTTGAGAGAGAGGCTTTAAAGAAAGGGATTGCAGCGGAGCAAATGGCTGCTGAAGTGATTTCTGACCGGTTTGCCAGGCGGGAACCTGATCCTGGCGATGAGATTCAATTGCTGGAGGCCATCAATCAAGGATGGCCGGAACAGCGCTGGCTGCGCTATCGGGAACTAATTGAACAGCGTGATCAACGAACAATCTCGGAAGCGGATTTGGCGGTGCTGATCGATTTGACGACAGAGCTTGAGGCAATGAACGCGGAGCGTATGAAGCACCTTGTCCAATTGGCCAGGTTGCGCAATGTGGAGCTGCCGGAATTAATGACCGAGTTGGGCATTTCGCCGCAAACGAAATGAGTCGAGTCCCGACTGAAATTCGAGTCAGGGTTTTTGAAAGAGCAAAGGGTGTATGTGAATATTGCCTTAGTCAGGAGGCTTTTTGTCCCGATTCGTTTGCGATTGAACAAATCTACCCCAACATTAAAGGTGGAGACGATCAATTGGAGAACTTAGCGCTTTCCTGTCAGGGGTGTAACAATCATAAGTATACAGCCACTATTGCCATTGATCCCGTAACGGGCAACGAAGTGGATCTATACAATCCCAGATCGGACGAATGGAGATTGCATTTCCAATGGTCCGGGGATTATTCAGAATTGATAGGGCTATCACCGAAAGGTCGAGCTTCGATTGCCAGATTGTGCCTGAATCGTTCGCCGGTCGTGAACCTAAGGAAGGCTCTGAGCAAAGCAGGCTGCCATCCTCCAGGGTTAGAGTAGCAGTACCACTCGGAGTAGGGGAGTAAACGTGGCTTTCTGAAACAGATTCTCAATTGCCAGTCTGAAGAAGCAGGGTCTTGATTTCCCCGGGCGTCGCTTTCCGGTTTCCTCCGTTGTTGGCTCCGGTGATCCACCAGTAGATGATACCGGCATCTGAGCAGTCGAACTTGTTTGTCTGGAATGTTACGACTCCGTCCTGCTCGGCATATTGGAGCTGATCCCATATCCATGCGATCTCCGGTCGGTTGTGATTCTTCGCCCAGTCCCAGGGGTGAGGTGCGGTCTTTAAGCCGGTGTTCTGATCGCCGATTTGATGCTCGGTCACACCGAACTCGAGGATCTGTTGCCAGGTAAAGAAATCGCCACTGTTATCATTGGCCGGGTGATGGGAAACGATGTGCACGTATTTTCGTTTCGATGCAGTGGCCGCTCGCAGCGCATACCCGATGATGTCCGGTTCGCCGGCTTCGATAATCCATAGTGGGTCGCCCGACGAAGATGCATTGATGGCATCGCGAAGGTTATCTACCGCTGCGGTCTGTGCCGTGCGGCAGTTGTAGGTTTCCGCGAGGTTCGGAAACGGGCCGAAGAATTTGATTCCCTGAGCACAGAGTTCGTGAAGTTTGCTCTGGCGGCGTTGTTCGTCCGGGGCGGAAATGGTCTGGTTATCCGGGTTCGTGAATGGATCAAGATCGCAGGAGTGCGAGAGATGCACCAGGCGGTCGCGCAAGTCGGCTCCCTTGAGTATGCCAAACATGACAGCGGTGGCTCCGATGTCATCGGGATCGGGCGAATTTCCGTCGGCTACGATGGCGAGGCGTCCGACCGGTGGCCGAATCTCATCGGAAGCGGCTGCCGGAGTCGCTATCAGGATATACAGGGCGAAAAAGTGGAGTTTCATCAACGGGGTGTCATTTCAGATTCTGTAGTTTTTCCCTGCAAAGTCGATTCCAAAAATCGGCACCGTCTCAAATTTCAAAACGGAGATTGACCGCTTGCGAAGAATTGTTGAGGGTCAGTGTGATAGAAAAGCTATGAAAAACACACCGCATCTTATCTGGGCCGTCACGACACTCCTCGTTGTGGGAATGATCATCTTTTTCGTCGGGAAGGTCCTCAAAGAATCGGGCGCGCAAAAAGCGGCGCTGATCGAGACGCTTCACGAAGTGCTGGAGCGGAAGGACGGGGTGGTCATTAAGGTCGAAATCGGTGGGGGCGAACCAAAAGTCTCCGTGACAGGTGGTGACGGGAACTGAAAGTAGAAATGGAATTACTGACAGAGCGGCTCCTGCTTCGTGATATTACCGGGGATGATTTCGATGCGATGCGCGAAATCCATGGCGACTCCGAAACCATGCACTTCTACGGAGGCGCGTTTCCGCCGGAGACAACCACCCGGTGGATCGAGCTCATTCGGCAGAGCTACGCCGAACATGGCTTCGGTTTTTGGGCTGTAGAGCGGCTGGGGGAAGGCCGGATGATTGGCATTACGGGAATTACCTACCAACTAGTGGACGGCGAAAGTATCCCGGAGATTGGTTATCTGTATAACCGCGAATTTTGGGGTAATGGATACGCTACCGAAGCGGCTACCGCCTGCCGGGATTTTGCATTCCGGGAAATGAAATTCCATCGTCTGATTTCGTGGATGGTTCCGGACAATCTGCCCTCCCGCAGAGTCGCTGAGCGAATGGGAATGACAGTGTGGAAAGAGGCGGTCAGCCCCAAATCGGGGATGGTCCACGTTGTCTACTCAATTGATCACGATCAGATTGAGCTTTGACGCTTTTTTTCGGCTCAATTTCCGGGATTCTTACGGAGAATTTTTGGTCGCACCTTCGTTCAGATAGTTGAACTTAAATCGACAATGACTCAACAGACGCAACAGGAAATCAACCGAATCCGGGAAGCTCTCATCCCTGCCGCAACCGATCTGCTCTCGGCGGCGGAGTTGATTCCATCGAGTCAGGATTTTTCCGGCCAGACCCGGGAGGATATCGGCAAAATCCGTTCCTACGCGGTGGAATTTCGCCAGGATGCGGAAAATTGTTTCCCGAAAAATCCCGATTTTCCGGATGGTAAAGTGCCGGTCGATTTCCTCAAGCAATCCCGCCACGACTGCCGGAACAGCCTCAATCACCTTTTCAATCTGGTGCAGCTGCTGAGTATCGCGGAGGAGTTCAAGAAAATCGGCACCTCGCTGGAAAAGGTATCAGCAGTGCTGGAGCAGTGTCTCAAAATACTTACCGTCAGTTCTTCTGAGACGTCGTCTGCCGATCCGGTTCCGCCGCCTGCCGCGAAACCTCTCAAATCGCTTTCCCATCCCGGAGTGATCCTGATTGCTGATGATAACGAGGAAAACCGCAATCTCCTCGCCCGTCTCCTCGAACCGGCGGGGCACACTCTTCACTTTGCGAAGGACGGCGTGGAAGCAATTGAACAAATCGGGAAAACGGTTTTCGATGCGGTGCTTCTCGATATTCAGATGCCGAAAATGGACGGGTTTGAGGTGCTCGCCTCGCTCCGCGAGAGCGGCCATCTCGGCCAGACGCCGGTGATTGTGGTGACCGGACTCCAGGAAGAACAGGATGCGGTGAGGTGTATCGAAATCGGCGCGGAAGACTTTCTGTCCCGTCCGATCCGTCCCGCATTGCTTATGGCCCGGCTCAACGCCAGCCTCGAGAAAAAGCGGCTGCGCGAGCAGGTTTTTGAGCAGTATTTCACCCCGGAACTGGCGCGGGAACTGGCCCGGAATCCCGATCCTATGAAAATGGCGGCGCGCCATGCCGATGTGTCGCTGCTGTTCTGTGATGTGAGGGAGTTTTCCGCGATCAGCGAGCGACTGGGGCCCTCGCAGACAGTGGACTGGCTGCGCGGAATCATGGGCGAATTTTCGTCGCGGGTGATCGACTTTGGCGGAGTGCTCGTCGACTACACGGGCGATGAATTGCTGGCGATGTGGGGCGCGCCCTCTCACCAGCCCGATCACGCCGATCTGGCCTGCAAAGCGGCTCTCGCCATTATGGACAGCCTCGACGAGTTAAATAAAAAGTGGCAGCCCATCGTGGAGGCGGAAACCAAAGTCGGCGTGGGGATCAACACGGGCGAAGCTCTGGTGGGAAATATCGGGACGCATCGAAAGTTCAAATACGGCCCGCTCGGCACGACGGTAAATCTCGCCAGCCGGGTTCAGGGTGCTACGAAATTTCTCAAAACTCCTCTGCTTATTACCGGCAACACAGTCGCTCAGCTAAGTGAGGAATTCAAAACCCGCCGTCTGTGCAAGGTGCGGGTCCAAAACATCCACGAACCGGTTGATCTTTACGAACTGGTGGAGAACGACATTGGTGACGAATGGGTGGAGCGGGCGAAGCGGTACGAAAAAGCGCTGTGCCTTTTCGAGGAAAACAAGCTCGTCGATTCCTCAGCGATTCTCGGCAACGTGCTCGTCGAAACCCGCAACGACGGACCCTGCCTTCAACTCATGTCGAGGGTCGTCGAAGCAATGCTTTCCGATCTTCCGGTCGATGAATTTTGCCCGATCTGGGATCTGCCGGGCAAATAGCTTAATTTAACAGGCCGTTTTCTTCGAGAAAGGGAACCAGCTCCTCCACACCGAAGTCAGCGAGGAGAAGATCGCCAACAGTCATCGTAGGAGCGGAACTTTGCCCGGAAATTTCTTTCATCTTCGCATAAGCAGCCGGATCGGCCCGGACATTGACTTCTTCGAAATCGTATCCTCCCTGCTTCAAATAATTGATCACCTCGACGCACCACGGGCAGCCCGGTTTGATATATACGGTAAAAATCTCGTCTTCGTTCATATGCCAAAAAGAGAGGACTAAAGCCGGTTTTTGCGCAGAATCTATCGCAAACTTCCCGGCTGGTTGACGGGGCTGTCGAATTCCTTTCTCCGGCTTAGTCTGATTTCCCCCGGGCGCTATCGTGGACAGTTGCCTGCGGTACCGGTTTTCTATAGTAAAATAACTGGTGCCGGACTGATTCAACAGGGTACAGTGCGAGACCTATCAGGGTACGGTGCGAGACCTATCAGGGTACAGTGGAATGTTGCTCGTTATTGTGTCTCCGGACGCCAACGGCGTCATTCAAACCAGCCCGGGGTAACGCCCCGGGATTTGAATTTATACATAAATTTAGCGCTGAAGGCGCGATTCAATCCAGGTTGAGTAGCGCCTTTAATCTACACCCCGGGGGGGAGGGTAATTCGCGCCTTTTCAAGGACGGGGACTCACGCTAAACAGGGTGTGATTTGTGCTTGAGAAACTGTGGGTTATCGGTCACAGTCCGTTCTTTATCAATGATAACAAGATTTTATCTTCCCGTGATCGCCTTCCTGTATCTCTCGATTTTACCACTGTCAGTGAGTGCTTTCGAAAAGATGGTTGAGCAGGCAAAATTTGAATACGATGTCATGGCGGTAGAGGCGCTGAAGCCGGTCAAACAGCTGGATACTCTATACCTCGATAATCTGGAAGCATTGAAGAAGACAGAGACACAGCGTGGTGCTCTTGATAGCGTTCTCGCCATAACAAAAGTGGAGGAGGCAATCCGGAACGGAAAGAAAATCCCCGGGGTTGATCAATCCCATTCGGAGCTTCATCGCCTACATTCCATATATTTGGAAAACCGCGAAAAACGAATGACGGCGGCAAAACCCACTTTGGATCATTTGAAATCCAGATATATCAGTAAGCTGGAAGAGTATGTCATTGTGCTGACCAGGAATGAGCAGATTGACGAAGCCGTTCGGTTGCGGAAATTTATTGAACAGGAAAAAGCTATCGATCCGGGAAAATCGGATAAAGAACCCAAAACTCAGGGCGACGGGGAGCGGGTTTTTAACCTCGTGACCGGTGAATTTTGCGGCACCATATTTGGCGATATGGAAGAGGATGTTCGGAAAAAAATGGAAGCCGCAGGTCTACCTATAAAAGGAGAGTCAAAAGTAGGCGAAGGAAAGAATATATCTCAGCCTTTGGGGATCAATTTCCGAATCGATAAAAGGGGGCGCTATTACCAGAACTATATTCTCGGCGAGAGAGTTCCGTTGCCCGGTGGACTGCAATTGAGGAAATCCACCGTGGAGGATTTCGAAAAAGTTCTGGATAAAAGAGCCAGGGAGCAGGACCGGGGGAAATATTTGATCAAAATGAAAGACTGCGAGCTTTTGTTGATTACAGACAGTCCCGACGACTCCGTGGTATTTTCTATAATGATTACTGAGCGATAGAGATTTTCATTTTTAATCGGGCACTCCCCAAAGTCTACCCAGCAGGTTGAACATCGAAGGGTCGTGCTCCCGTAATTCTTTTTGGTTAAAGGGAAAAAAATCGTTTTTGCCGAAATAGGCTTCCGTCGATTCGGCAAAGTATTCCATCGGGTTTGTTATCGCGTAGGCTTTGTCTTTGCGAATGCGGTTGCCGTCGAACCGGTCCACCTCATCGTACAGGCCCGACATTTTCGCGCGTTCAAAGGCGGCTTTGATTTGCGGGTTGCTATATCCCTCCGGCAGGTTTCGGAAGTGATATCCGTGAGCCAGTTCATGTAGTAGCAAATACGGCATCCGCCGGTGTTCAAACAGGAAAATATCTACATTGGTAATTTCGACAGCGCGAGCCATTTCCGGGTTGCGACCGTTTTGCTCCAGCCAGTTCCGGTTGGGGTGAAATTCCGCCCTGCCGCGATCCCCGGGGTAGGGCGGATTGATCCAGATCGGTATTTCGCGAAGTTGCCCCAAAGCCTTGTCCGGCACGGCCTCCACTACCCGTTGCAGCTGGATATCGAGCAATTCCAGCATCCGCGAAGTCCGCTCCCTGTTATCTATCAGAAGGCTTTTATTTAGGTGAACGTGCCAACCTTTTTTCCGGATAGCAGTGTGGCTCGAAAGCAGGTGATCCGACTTTTTGTACTCCTCGATTTTCCCCGGATCCGGAACAGAGTCCTTTTGCGCTTCTGCTTTTTCTCCGATAGAGAATGGCACACAGACGAGGGCGGCGATAACACGGAAATTTATCATGATATATCGGTCATTCTCATCTTGTGCGGGATATCAGGCAATTCAATAAGGATTTTGACACAGGAAATTCGTTGCCCGATGGAAACAGGGCGGTAAAGTCGCTCCTGCTCTCATGGGTCGAAGTTTCCTAACAATTATTGCTGCATTTTTCTCTGTAGCGACAACCCTTTCCTCTTGCACAACGAACGCAGCAAAAGGGGAAAAGCCGAAGCCGTATCCTTTCGATTATTGTGCTGTCGTCAAAAAGCCCTTTGATGAAGAAGAGGGGGCCAAATATCGACGGGAGTATGACGGGTATTACGTCGGGTTCTGCTGCGCGCCCTGTGTGAAAGCTTTCGAGAGTCAGCCGGAAGCATTCATGGGACCGATACGGGAATTCTATAGCAGGCAGGCAGATCAGGGGGCGGAGTAGTGTTTCCCGGTGTCCCGCAGCCCTGTCACCGGGAAAGAATGTTACAGGTTACGACTCCGGAATTTCACAAAGGGTGTCTGCGGCTTCTCCGAGAAGGTCCATCACAGTTATGATACCGGTCAGCCGGTTGCTATCATCAACAATCAGGCACTTGTAGCGACCGGCTCTGACCATTTGCTCAAGAGCTTCGCTGACCGGTTGATCACATTCGCATACCGGAAGATGACGGAGGTCCACTTTGTCCAGCTTGCTGGAGTAATCCACATTCTCCCGTTTCAGGAAGTCGAAAAAATCCTCTCTGCCGATTACCCCGACAAGAACTCCTTTGTCGGTCACCAGTGGGTAGGTGCTGAAGCGGCGTTTCTTGAACATGGCCATGGCATCGCCGGTGCTCTGCCCGGTTTTCAAAGTAGCCAGATCGGTTCGCATCACGTTGGCAATCGGTTGAGTCAAAATAGCCTCGTCCAGTTTGGAGCGAATCGACTGCATTTCGCCTTCGGCGGTTTTCTGGGCCGTTGTTTTTGCAAGGACTCTGCGAAGGCGGCGGCTGGCCTTTAGAAACGGAACGATAACTTCTCCGCTGACCGATACCAGTTGGGTCTCCACCGGGGACACCGCGTCATAGACATATCCGGAACCATGAACAAGAGCCCTTTCTCCGAAAAAGTCACCGGGCCCGATTGTCCGGACCGCATCGTCCCCGTCCCGTAACTCTATTTCCCCTTCTTTTACCACATATAGAGAAAAGGCAGGTTCACCAGTGGAGAAAAGTCGGTCGCCCGCTTCGAGATGGACTTCCTGGTATACTTTAGTGTATCGCGGGTTGAGTAAATTGATATCTCTGGGAAAGAACAAATCGAGTGTCCAGTCGATAATTACCCGGGTTTTGCGATCTAATCCCGGGAGTTTGGATAGATAGATGGATCGCCACATAAACCAGGCGATGATGCCGGAAAACTTGAGGCCCATCACATTGGCAACCGCCGTTTGGTGTCCGATTGAAGCGAGTTCCCCCATACCTTTGAAGAGAAAAGGTTTGAGAGGTTCTCCCTCGATGTGCCTCACCAGATTCTGTGCCATGGTTTTTCCCTGCCGCATCGCAAACTGCGCGGTCTGCGGGCAATAACCCCCTTCTTCCCCGCTATAGGGAACTGCCGCGCAATCGCCTGCCGACCACAGGAAATCAAAATCCGGCACTTTCATCGACTGATCGGTAATGATCCGGTAGCGGTCATGGGGTACCCCATAGGTATCGCACATTTCGCGAATTACACTGTTCGGTGCATTGCCGACGGTAGATACAATCGTTGCGGATTCTATAGTTGCACCGGAAGTTAAATAGACCCGTGTCGCCGTCACCGCTTTCACTCTTTCGTTGAGGCATAATTCCAGTCCGCGTTCCTCCAGTTTTCGGGCTGCGTATTCGCCAAGGCTGCTGCTTAGAGTTGGCAAAATTTGGCCTCTGCTATGCACCAGGACGACTCTGATTTCTTCCCTGGGAACACCGCCGTAATACTTACAGGTTTCATGGAGCATATCGAGTACTTCTCCTGCTGTTTCCACCCCGGAATATCCTCCACCGACAATGACAAATGTGAGCAGCCTCTGTCTCACATCGGGGCGGCTTTCCACATTGGCCTCTTCGATTCGGGATATGATTGTGGCGCGTAGAACCATGGCGTCACCCACATTTTGCATGAGCATAGCGTGCTCCGGAATTCCGGGGACGCGGCTCAAATCAATCTCCGCTCCCAGAGAAACGACAAGCTGCTTAAATTCGATGCAGACTCCCGAGGAAAACGAACCGGTATCGATCAGGACTTCCTTTTTCTCAAGATCAATATTTTTTACAGCTCCTTTGATCACTCGCAGGTTTCGGCAGAGGCGCCGGATTGGATTGATGACATGCTGAGGAGACAGGGATGCCCCCGCTACCTCGGCAAGCATCGGCTGAAAAACCATGTAATTTTGTTCGGAAACGATTCCGGATTTCTCGCAATCTTTGAGTTTCTTGCGATTCCGGCAAAGCTCCTTACCACAGTATACACCGGCGAATCCACCGCCAAGGATGGCAACTTCGAGCGAGATTCGATTGGGCTTGAGTAGCGTTGGATTTGTCATTATTTGAACGTATACGGCTCTCGTAAAGCAGCTACAATGCCTGGTTTGCCACGAAAATGATTCTTTTTTCGAAAAAACAACACAGTTTCTTTCCGGTAATCGGCTTTTTCGTAGATTCAACAGGGGGACGCAGCCGGGTTGCCGGTTCTGTTTTTGTGTTTTTTACATAGACTTGCTATATATTTTTATACTGAGATTTGTAACTGATTAAGTATATATAATAAACTTTCATTTACTATAGAAAATAGTAGCAGGCTGATATTGTTATGGTAGTTTCAATTTGGTGGCTGGGTGCAGTCTTTTTACCCTGTATATATAATGAAATATTTTCTGATTGTCGCTCATGCTGACGGCTCTAAAGTGCAGATCCCAATGGGTCCGGACGGGCTTGAATATGTGGTAACACCCGGGGATGATATTCAATTGGTGGATGAACCGGGACGCCCGGTGAATGCAGATCTACATCCGGATGGACCCGATTTGAAGTTGCTTTGTGATAACGGGTATGAAGTGTTGCTTCAAGACTTCTATTCTTATCCGGAAGATGCTGACCCGATCCTGGTTACTTTGAATCCGGAGGATATCAAAGATGCCAATTACGAGTTTAATGCACAGGTGGGAAATATTCCGGGTCTGTCCGATTCTTCATTGATGCGGTTTTCCAATACCGGGCATATTGACTCTGATGATCAGTTCGCCAAATTGACCGAAGATTTAGTTCCGCCGCAGACGTCAGGTTCCAGTGGTATAGGTGGAGGCGGAGGTAGTAGTAAAGAGGGCGTATCACCCCTAAACGCATCGGATGATTTTGAGAGGGCTCAGGAGTTGCAAGATGTTTCTATTGATCTGCTTGCAAATGACAATGATCCGGATGCCTCTGATAATCCGTTGGTAATAATCGGTGTCACGCAACCTCCGGGCGGCACGGTGGTAAACAACGGAACGGATGTAACGTTTGATCCGGGAACGGATGAATCGGATACAGTGACTTTTACCTACAATGCCGGGACTCCTGATGGCGACACAGTGGTTGAAACAGTGACGCTCACGGTGAACGGACGGAATGATGTTCCTGATGCAGTCGAGGATATTTCTACCGCTACAGCAAATGCGGCGATAACGGTAGCTTCACTGAGTAATGACAGTGCCCCGGATGCAATCGATTCTTTAACGATTACAGGTATGGCTCAGCCGCTAGACGGGACCGCTCCCACTGACGGGATCGATGTGACTTTTGATCCCGGAACTGATTTTGACAATCTGGCAGTGGGTGAAACCGCGACCGTGACATTTACCTATGAAATCAGTGATGGAAACGATGGTACTGATACCGCGAGTGTAACGATCACAGTTAACGGTCAGAATGACACTCCTGATGCCGTTAATGATGCCGCAACAACCATTGAAGACGCAGGTGTAGTAGTGGCCAACCTCGCCAATGACAGCGCCCCGGATTTGGATCCGGTGGACGTGACTTCTGTTACTCAGCCCGGCGGTAGGACCGCCACATTTTCCGGAGGGGATGTGACTTTTGATCCGGGAACTGATTTCGAGGGACTGGATGCCGGAGAGATAGCAACGACATCATTTACCTACGATATCAGCGGTGGTAGCGTAGTCACGGATACAGCGACGGTGACATTGGTGATCAACGGATCGGATGAAGCTCTTATCACAACACCGGATACCGCAACAACTTCAGAGGATGGTTCGGTAACGGTAGCGGTGCTGAGCAACGACAGCGATCCCGATACCAGGGACAATCCATTGACGATAACCGGCGTGACTCAACCCGGTTCAGGAACAGTGACTTTCACTGGAACCGATGCAACCTTCGACCCCGGAACTGATTTCGATAGTCTTGATGCCGGAGAAACTGCAACTGTTACTTTTACCTATAATACCAGCGATGGGAACAGCGGCATCGATACAGTAACCGTAACAATAACAATTGACGGCTCGGACGATCCTGCGTTGACCAGTCCTGATGCAGCAACGACTTCGGAAAATGCGACGGTTGTCATGGATGTTCTGTCCAATGACAGCGATCCCGATCTTGCTGATCGTCCGCTGACGGTAAACAATGTCGTCCAACCATTACTCGGGTCAGTGGTGAACAACGGGACGGATGTTCCTTTTGATCCGGTCAACGATTCGCCGGACGCTCTGAATGACTCAAGCTCGACGAATGAGGATACGGCCGTTCAAATTTCTGTTTTGAATAATGACAGTGATCCGGAAAATGGTACTCTCTCTGCGACGTCAGAGACACAGGGTATGAATGGTGCAGTTCTGATCAATGGCAATGGCGGTTTGGATACCGCTACAGCCTATGTGAACGAGTGTGGCGATCAATCTCATGAGGGGTCAACAGCGAGCTGGTCAGGGTCGAATAAATCTTACAGTTACAATTCCGGCGGAATCGAAAGAAATCTCAAGATCGACGTATCCGGAGTAAGCGGCAGTGTCTATTCCGGATTTAGTGGGATCGCCCAATTGGACCCGGCTTCCGGTGGTTTGTTTGGTGGGGAGGATGACCTGGAGATTACCTGGGACCCGCTGAACACTACCGGTCCGTCGACGGTAACAATTACGCTGACATTTGATGAACCTGTTTCAGAAGTTGCTTTTTCGATTGCGGATATCGATTCATCCAATCCGACTTATTCAAACGGGCGAACCGATACGATAACGGTATCAGGCACCGATGGCGTGAATACCTTTCTGCCGGATTCATTTTACCCCGACAGCACGCCCCCCGGCTTTTCCGTTACAGGAGTGAATGAAGCCGAGGGTAGTATAACGACTAGTGACGACAGTGCGAATAACAACCGGGGTACTGTTAATGTCAGTTTTGATCAACCGGTCACTTCCATTACGATTTCGTATGATGAGGTTGCCGGTTCGACCAACCCGGGTCCGCGCGGAATCTCCTTGCAGGATATTTCATGGCATGTGTGTCCCGATCCTTTCGTGAATGCCGGTCCGGTTGCTCAGGATGACACTGCCGGCACTGATGAAAATGTAGCTCTCTACGGTATTTCCGTGCTGGATACCGACAGCGATGCAGATGCCGACAGTATGAGAGTGGTTCCGGCGACAGCTGCAAATGGCACGGTCTATGTTAATGCCGACGGTACGTTAAACTATATTCCTAATGACGGGTTTACCGGAATCGATTCGGTAGAGGAAGGTATTGAACTCGATGTGAATTCGATTTCGAGGAACTGATGGACCCGCCGGAAGACAGCGAGGATTTGAAAATTTTTTCCAACTCGTGAGAAGTATTGAATCCTGATCATGGCAGTGGATTCGATAATGCACCGCCAGCGCCTGTGGAAAGCGGGTTTAATGAAATATCCGAAGGAGCCGATGGCGCTGGAACTCCCGAATTATTATGCTGCGCAGGCAGCGGCCGAAACCGGTTTTCAGATATAGAGAATCAAACAGGGTACAATCGCTGATTCAACAGGGTACAGTTTCGCATTGTACCCTGTTTGGTCGTATGGCGGTCGTTGACAATGGGAGAGAAACGGGGAAGTTCCAGGCATGAGTGCCGATGATGGAATAGATCCTTCACCTAATGTACCTGCGCCTCAACCTGCGGCTGAGCTTCTCCCGGTGGTGTATGAGGAGTTGCGTGCTTTGGCTAGATATCGCATGGCCAACGAGGCTGCCGGGCATACATTGAACGCGACGGCACTGGTTCACGAAGCGTGGCTGCGGCTCAACAAAGACGGCGCAGAGAAATTGTGGAATGATAAAACTCATTTTTTCCGCACGGCATCCGAAGCGATGCGCCGTATACTGATAGACCGGGCCCGGGCTAAGAAACGCCACAAAAGAGGCGGTGACCTTGATCGAACCGACCTTTTCGAATCCCAGCTGACGATAGCTCTCGAAGACGACGAGATTCTTTTGGTCAACGAAGCGTTAGATGAGTTGGCCCGGGTCGATCCGGAAGGGGCCGAGTTGGTGAAAATGCACTTTTTTACCGGCCTCACCTGGGAGGAGATCGCTGATATTACCGGCGACTCAACCCGCACTTTACGCAGGAAGTGGGCCTACGCCCGCTCCTGGCTGCAGCTTGAAATTGCGAAGCTCAAATAGAGTCGAGAAATTTTTTTCGAAAAACTTGTCCGGTTTTTTTGCAGGAAATCGCTTCCCTCGTTGAACAGCAAATTCACTGATGAATTCAGTGATTGTAACCAACGAAAAAAAACTATGAATACAAAATCAATAAGGACAACTATCGGAATCTTCACCGTCATCGCTATGGCTTTTGCCGTATTTTCCGTGCAAGAGGCATCTGCTTCCGGTGTAAACGGAACCAATGTGACAGGCACGACCTATACCGATCCTGATTCCGGTCAAAGTGTGCCGATCAAGCGAACTGGAAACGGTGTTTGGGTGGAATATTCTCCCAACGGGCAGTTCCAGTTCACGGAGGTGCAAAGGGATGAATGGTCCGTATATCTCTACGATGCAAACCGGGGCATGGCCATGCAGATTGATCTACATCAAAAGAAGATCACTTACGGTGCCGCCGATCCTAACAGCGGCAGAATCTCCAGTATATTCGGAGCCTACTCGATGACTTCCGCCTCCTAGAAACAGATCGGGCAAGCGGGCGATTCAATCGCCCGCTTGCGATTTGTAACAAACTAAACGACAGGAATGAAGGCGGATCCTTCATTTTGATTTTTATAATAAATTTTCTATGAAATCCATACTACTTGCATCATTTGTTTCTCTTCTCTTTTCCTCTATGGTATCTGCTCAGCAGGGCGCGGGTGTGACCGGCACAGACGCACAGCAGCTTCTTCAACTGGTGAATCAGGCGAGGGCGCAAAACGGCGCGGGCCCGCTGACTTACAATGGCAAACTGAATAACGCTGCTCAGGGTCATTCAGCAGATATGGCAGCTCGAAACTATTTTAGTCATAACGCTCGTCAACCTGCCCCTCGCGGTGTTGGAATGGGTGAGAGAGCTACGGCCGCAGGATACGATTGGAGCGCGATTGCGGAAAATATTGCTAACGGTCAGACGACCGTTCAAGCTGTGTTTACGAGTTGGATGAATTCCGAGGGACACCGTGGAAATATACTAAACCCGGTCTATACCGAAATGGGAATAGGAAGAGTCGGGAATCTCTGGACTCAAATGTTTGGAAAAGGCTGGTAACCGGACTTGCCAGGCTGTCCCGGTGATTTGAGACTGTTACTGATGACTGATCCGGGAACCGATAGAACTCACGAGAGAGAAAAAGAAGTCTTTCTGGGCGTTGTCGAACTGGAATCGGCTGAAGAGCGGGTTGCCTGGCTGGATCAGCAATGTGGAGGGGATGAGCATCTCCGCGCCAGGGTGGAGGCGCTGATTCAGGCCAACGCGACCGGCAGTATCCTGAAGCCGCTGTCGGACTGGTCGTCGCAGAGCACACTCCCCGGTGCCGGAGGCACCTGGATCCCTCCACAACCCGGGGAGCTGGAAAAATGTATGCCGGGGTATTCCATCACCTCGCTGCTGGGGCGGGGCGGAATGGGTGCCGTATACCGGGGTGTGCAGCAAAGTCTTGATCGGGAAGTGGCAATCAAGCTGCTCCCTCCGGAGTTGTCGGCGAATCCGCAATTTTCCGCGCGCTTTCAACGCGAAGCCAAAGCAATGGCGAAGCTGAATCATCCGAATATTGTTCAGATCTATGACTTTGGAACGACTACCCAAAATCACTACTTTTTCGTGATGGAGTTTGTCGATGGTTGCGACCTGCAGACCTACGCACGTTCCGGTAAACTTACGGCGGCGGATGCGCTCATTGCGGTAGGGCAAATTTGCGGTGCTTTGCAATACGCCCATGACAAAGGCTTTGTTCACCGCGATATCAAACCTGCCAATATTTTTTTACGAAACGACGGTGTAGTGAAAGTGGGCGACTTCGGACTCGCTAAACTGATGGCCGTCGGAGATCCGGAAACTGAAGATTGTGATATATCAAATTTAACGATGTCGGGCTGTGCTGTAGGGACGCTCAACTATATTGCGCCCGAACAGCTCGAAGGGGAAAGAAACGTCGATCACCGGGCTGATCTCTACAGCCTCGGGGTCATGTTTTACGAAATGTTGACCGGAGAGCTTCCCAGGGGCGCAGTGAAACCTCCTTCGCAAAAGATAGAGAATCTGGATGTCCGGATCGATGATGTCGTTTTCAGAGCGATGGAAAGCAAACCGGAAAACCGGTATCAATCAGCTACCGACTTACACCTTGATGTAGAGAAAATCCGCTCTAATTCGGGGATTGCCGAAGCCACGGACGAGGGGGAGGAGGAGAGGCCTGCGGAAGTCACCAGACCGAAAAAGAGTAAAAAATGGTTTTGGATTGTGAGCACCGTGGTCGAGTTGGCATTGGTGACCGGGTTTTTTGTCCTGCCTTTACTTGAGAAAAACCCGCCACCGACCGTTCCCGGAGCATTGCACTCCTTCGGCAAAATGGCGGTAGGCTCAAAAGGAGCTCTAGTTCCGGTGGATATTCGACAGGCGGAGGGCGTTACCGATCTGGTTCAACTTGCCGGGAAATACCGGGGAGCCTGGGCCGGTCTGCGCAAGGATGGGTCTGTGATATCATCCTCTGCTTTTGATTTGCGCACCCAATCCGGAATCATGCGATTTGGCCAACGTAGCGGCACATCGGGGAATTTGTTTTATATATCGAAATCCGGCAAAATCATATCGGCAAATCCGGAGGCCTCGGCGGGTTTGATTCCCGATGTTTCGACCCGGGTTTCTGATTTGGCGACTCATAACAATCACGGTTTGATTTTGTATCGAAACGGCCGGGTGATTCCGTTTGGAAAAGACTACCAGGAGCGCAGTCGGTTTCGTCCGGCCCTCGCGGCACTCACCGGGGTAACGGATATAGCGGTTGGCGAGCGTACCTCGGTCATTCTGAAAAAGGACGGTTCGGTGCTGGCCTGGAGTAGAGAAGGCTATATCGTTTTGCCCGATGTATTTTCTGCCGATATAGTTTCTATAGCGGTGTCAACAACTCCCGGTATTATCGGGCTGAACAGATCAGGAAAGGTTTTTTCTGCCTTTGGAGGCAAAATTACTTCAACTGGAACGGCAAAAGACCAGGCAGTGATCGGGATTGCCGGTGGCGATAATATCTATAGTCCGCCGATGTATCAAACCGCGGACGGAGAGTGGCATCTTTTCGAGGAATCAAAGTTAAGAGCGGTCCATCCGGAAGCAGTAGCGGCAATCTCCCGGTTAAAAGGTCTGCCTCCGGAAGCATTTCATCTCCGCCTCGATAGCAACGCTTCGTCAGAAGCCTATTTGCTGTGGATTCGGTGATATTAATGTATACAGAATCTTGAGTTTTTCCTTCTACAGCCCGTCGTGGTAATCAGCGTAGCAGGAGCATGATATGGTGTGGTTTACTTGGTAAAGGCTTGAGTTTGTGCCCGTAGCCTGCAATCCTTTAATTCAAGGAAGTTAGGGAAAAGATTCAAATTTTCATGATCTTCGGCTGGGATCTTCCAAAGAAGAAAGTGAACTGATAATTTCAAGTTTTGATCAATGAGTGAAACAGACGACCGGCAATCAATTGAAACTTCCGGTGATTCGGGCATTCCCGAAGATTTTGATCCGGTGGCGGCGTTTCGTTTTGCTGCTGCCGATTCCGACGAAAGAGCCGTGTCTTCTTCTCCCCCGGGTAACGCGGCCTGGGAACCGCCGACAGTAGATGAACTGAATGAGCAATTGCCGTCTTTTGAAGTTGAACAGCTCCTCGGGCGGGGTGGTATGGGTGCCGTATTCCGGGCCAGGCAGCTCAATCTGGACCGGACAGTTGCGATCAAAATTCTGCCGCCGGTTTTTGCGGGGGACGAAGCGTTCGCCAAACGGTTTGAACGGGAGGCAAAGTCATTGGCTAAGCTGAATCATCCCAACATCGTCCAGATTTACGACTTTGATCGCAGCGAGGCTGGTTTTTACTTTTTCGTGATGGAATATGTCGACGGGACTGATTTTCATCATTTGATCCGTTCGGGAGAACTAGATCCGGCGCGAGCTCTGCAGGCGGTCAGCCAAATCTGCGATGCTCTCGCTTATTCCCATGAACAGGGCTTTATCCATCGCGACATCAAACCGGCGAATATTTTCCTGAATTCGCAGGGAATGGTGAAAGTGGGAGACTTTGGCCTGGCTAAAATTGTCGGGCAGGAAAAAAACGAGGAGTTAACCCAAACATCAATCGATCTGACAAAAACGGGTGCCGGAATGGGCACTCTTTTTTACAGTGCACCCGAGCAGCTTTCCGGAAGCGGGGATGTCGATCATCGAGCCGATATCTTCAGTCTGGGGATTTCTCTCTACGAAATGTTGACCGGCCACTTGCCACGCGGAGCCTTCGAGCTTCCGTCGAAAAAGTTGCAACTCGACGTGCGGGTTGATGAGGTAGTTCTCAGAGCAATTGCCGACAAACCTGAACATCGTTACCAGAGCGCGCCCGATCTACGCATCGATGTGGATGACATCCGGGAAAAGCTGAGTTCAAAGGCGAACGAGTCGGAGAGTTCGCCAGAGAAAGACCTTTTCTGGAATCGCGCGAAAAAAGTGGTTTTCATTGTTGCCGCAATTATTGCGGTTCTTGGGCTATTCGTCGGAGGTTTCCGAATGAGAGAACCAAAAAATGGTAGAAATCAGTTCACTCTCGATTTGCGGGTTGAGAATGATGCGCCTCCGAAAATTGCTGCGGGAAATGGGGCAGAATCTGGAAGTCCTTTTCCTCTACCGCTGCCAGCTGTTCCCACACGGGAAGAAAAGACGAAATGTCGCCTGGTGATAGTGAATTTTCCGGGACACGCCGGAGCACCACCGCCCTGGGCGAAAGCGGTTCGTGAGGATGACTTTACTGATTTGATAGAGATATGGCTGCGCC
>JARGOZ010000325.1 GCA_029213025.1 Verrucomicrobiales bacterium | reverse complement strand
GAAAATTTTCACGTCGACCATGCAGAGAGTTACGCCTGGTTTCTACAGAACGACCCGCGGGTTCCGGGCGAAATTCGCGGTCTCTGGAAAAATGCCGGACGCCACCAGGATGAATTTCCCGACAACAACCACTGGCCCTGGCAAATCTATGTCCGGCAGGGACGGCGCATCGAAGGCCGGGCCAAAGTAAAGCAACAGAACTTTATCATCGATCCCAAAACAGGTCGCACCCCGTCCGTCGAACACCCAATTGCGATAGGCGAGCATTCCTTCGATGTACATCCCTGTCATGATCGTCGCTTCGCAGTCGACGGTTGGATGGAAGGTGTGCTCTGGTATCCGAAAAAAGCGTCGGGGCCCGCCCAGCCCGGCCAGGTTCCCTACGGGGCGATGCTGCCGCCGAAGCTCAATAATCTGCTCGTCCCCGTAGCGCTTTCATCCACCCACCTCGCCATGTCCGTCCTCCGCATGGAACCGCTCTGGATGACAACCGGTCAGGTCGCCGGCTATGCCGCCTCCGTAGCCAAAGATTCGGGAATCGATGTAGCCAATCTCGATCCCGAACCGTTTCCCGGAGAATTGAAAATCAAGGTGGATCCGTGGCAGGCAGAAACAGTGTAGTTTCCGGACAAATAATAAATCTTTTCAACAGGGGAGTGAAAAAGCATCTACAAAAAATTCAGCCATCGAGTTTCTACTTCAACGGGAAGGAACTCCCCAAATGGTCTGCCCATTGGCACCTCTGCTCTTTTGACGAGTTCTTAAACGGGTTCGAGGATGACTGGGACGAATTTATCGGTTACAAACATATCCGGCTCCTTCAATGCCGGCTTGACCACTCCGGAAAAATCGAGAGCGAAGAACCACTGATACTGAAAGTCTGCGGACTGCAAGTTCTCCAAACTATGCTTGCACACACTGATGAAATTCATGAAAAGATTAAACAGGGAGTTCCTTCCGAGTATTCTGCGCCTGACTTATTCTACAACATTGCTGAAGGAATCTCAAAAATGATCTCTCTCAGTCATCAGGATGGATTTGCGTTCTGGACGAACGGTTGCGAAAACGATCTGAAAAGACTAAATTCATATATTTCGAGATTCCGGAACAATTCACCGGATACAGAAGGGATTGAGCCTCCACACATATTAGAAAGGAGATCCGAATTAACTTTAAGATCCCGAAATCAACTTACTATTTTACGTCAAATGGGCCAGGAAGGCACATTAAACAAACAGCTTCGCTCCCTTATTTTCCAACTTCCTAACTAATCCCTGATGGAATACCTACCAAAGAATATTTCAAATGAAGAACTGTTGAAATGTGCCCGCAAATGGATCGATATATTGGCTGCAGAGAAATACCAGGAAGTGATATCATCCATCGGCTACGGAATGAGTTCGACACCGCAAATTAAAGACATTACGATTCCACTCGTTCACTACCGCTCACCAATTTACCCAAACCAGACACAATTCAAAATATCTGACTGGCGGACGGCCAGGGGAGGAAATCCGAATCCGCTGGAAGAAGTTATTTGGTATAAATCCAATGAAGTGTCATTGACCGGTGCTGTTTCAGTAGACTTGCCACTTAACGGAAAATGGAGCGACTTACGAATCGACTTCGTCCTGTTCGATGCCGGCGAGAAGGGCCACTTGTTTCGGCTTGAGGAAATCAGAAAGTTTTAATATACCATCAAGTCACCGAGATTGAAGATCTACGCGCGACCGCTTCAACCATTCGTAAAAGATGAAAGTTTTAATTTACGCTGCCACTATCCTCCTAACGTCATACCTACTGTTTGTGATAGTCCGCTTCGGAATAGTTGATTTCGTAAATGCGAGTCCTAAGGTCCTCGAAACGAAACCGTGGAGACCGATTGCCAGACTGGCATTTGCCGCAGTTTCAATACCGATTTTGCTGGCTTTTGTCGGATGGTTTTGCAAAGCGCTATTCCGGTATCGTGGTTAAGTCGAAGAAAAACAGATCACCAGACTTCCGGGTTGAAATCCGCTGATTCTTACCAACTGTGCCTGTACTTTTATGAGAGTCCTTCTACAGCGAGTCAGCAGCGCGTCGGTAACGATCGGCGGCACGGTAAAAGGGAAAATCGGCCCGGGAATGCTGATTCTTCTCGGAATCGAAAACGCCGACACACAGGAGGATATCGACTGGCTGACCCGCAAAATTCTTTCGCTGCGAATTTTTGAAGACGCTGACGGAAAAATGAACAATTCCATCTCCGATATCGATGGGGAATTTCTCGTCGTTAGCCAGTTCACTCTGCACGCCAGAGTGAAGAAAGGCACCCGCCCGGGTTTTGACCGGGCGGCTCGTCCGGAGGTTGCGATCCCACTATATGAAAAGTTTGTTTCCGACCTCGAAAACCAACACGGCAAACCTGTCGCTACCGGAGAGTTCGGAGCAATGATGGATGTAGCCCTCGTTAATGATGGACCGGTCACCATCTGGATCGATTCCAAAGCGCGGGAGTAGAGAATTTACGAGGCAAAGGAGTCCAACATCGAAGAGAGACGTTTCTCTGAAATCTTGATTCCGGTTGGAACACCCGGAGCAAACAGCGAAACCCGCAATTCTTCAATCGCATAACCCAAATCGCGAACCGGAATGCTGTCGGCATTTTCCTGCAGCAACTCCTGCCACTCTTCGACAAAAGGGGCGATCCGGTCCATTTTATCCAGATCTCTCGCCAGGGGTTGACTGTCGATTCGTTGAATTCGTTCTTCGATGGCCCGGAAATATCTCGGATAATCGGAAATCCGGTTCCACCCCGCTTCACACAGGAAATTTTTGCGCAGCAACCAACTGATTTCCTGTTCGATATCTTCTACACTTTCCCCGAGGGAATCACAGTTCCGGTTTTCCTCGATAAAAGCGGATATATTTGTGTAGTAGTTCACCGATTGATCCAGCCACTTACCCAGCTTTGCGGCACAGTCGTGAAACACTCCCCGCCCCTTTTCTGCTGCGGCGACAAACTCCGCTTCGGTTCGGGGCATCGTCAAACCGAGAGTCCCAACTGCGGCGAGTAAACAATATTCTTCATTCCCTACCCCGGTCTCGCCAAACAGAGGCAACATCATCCGGGTATCGATTTCCATCGGTGGATTTTTCAGCAAATACTTTTTCAGATCCGGAAAACGCAGCAGAAAAAGCCGGGCACAACCGAGTTGGTGAGACAGTTTTGCCTGGTCAGGATCGAGCCAAAGTTTCAGACCCACCGTTTTTCCCTCATCAACCAGCCCCGGATACCCCGATCTGCCACCGGCAGGAACTTCTTCGTGCAAATCGGGAAACTGCCAGTCGCTACATCCAGTGTATTCCCACTCGGCGCCGACAGATTGATCAAAGTGTTCTTCTACCTGCTCCTTTAATTCCGCCTTCAGCGAGGCTACGCTGGTACTTACCGTGATTTCCTCGCCGGTCTCATCGTCGTAAACCCAGATTTTGGTGATCAGCGCATCCGGCAGTTTGGACAAATCAAAATCCTCAGCACTG
>JARGOZ010000088.1:7641-28971 GCA_029213025.1 Verrucomicrobiales bacterium | reverse complement strand
ATCATCTCCGGGAGGATTTGGGTGCGCCTGAACTCCCGGTTTTTGTTCTCACTTACTTTGATGAGGCCGGAATTGAGGAACACCGGAAGATTTTGGAGAAAGTCCGCCCGAAAGCTCTGCCGCTGTATCTGTCTAAAGCGCGGGTTTCCACCTATCTCGATAACGCTTTCCCGGTATTTCACGGCCGTTTGCCCACCTGCATCGATCAGGTTCATTTTGATACGGAGGGCCAATTGAAACTCGGCAGTATGACTGCGCAGGCTGTGGCAAAATATTATATGAATGTCGAGAAACCGGAAAAAGAGAGTGATTCGAAAAAAGTGGTGAGTCCGCCAATACCTGAGGGCTAAAGGAGAAAGTCCCGCAAATCTATTTTGATGGAATCCGTTTTTCTCCGTTGACTTTTAAAAATTTTGATCCTTATTCCCCGCTCGCAATTTTAACTTAAAAAGACATGGCAGTTCCTAAGCGTAGAACCTCAAAAATGAAGAAACGGCTCCGTCGCAGCGGTCAGCGTTGGCGTGCTGCCAAGTTGAACGTATGCTCCGAATGTGGAAGCGCCGTTAAGTCACACTGTGCCTGTGGATCCTGTGGATATTACAACGGACGTCAGGTTTTGGTGGTGGATGAATTCTAGAATTCATCCCGTATACTAACTTTCCTACGACGAAGTCACCTCCAAACGGGGTGACTTTTGTTTTTTACAGGTTGCAACCCGGGGGGAAGCCCCGTTGTTTGTCGGATTTAGATGAATATCGCATTGGACGCAATGGGCGGAGACCGTGCTCCCCAGGTCACGATTGAAGGGGCCGCAGCCGCACTGGAAGAATTTGGAGGTCGCCTCAACAAACTGGTCCTCGTCGGTGACGAGAAGGTTTTGAAAGACGAACTTCACCGTATTTGTTACGCGCATAACAAACTGGAAATTTGCCATGCCTCAGAGGTTGTCGGGATGGAGGAATCAGCTGTTAAATCGCTCCGACAAAAAAAGGATTCCTCAATCAGTGTGGGAATAAACCTCGTTAAAGAGGGGCGCTGTGCAGCCTTTGTCAGCGCCGGAAATACAGGCGCGGTGGTCGCCGCCGCAACGGTAAAACTCCGGCATCTCAAAGGCGTCGAAAGAGCCGGTATCGCTTCGCCGCTACCCAATGAGTATGGTCCCTGTAATATAATCGATGCCGGAGCCAATGTGGAAGCCAAGCCTTCTCATTTGCTTCAGTATGCCATTATGGGTTCGGTGTATGCGGAGCAGGTCCAGGGGAAGAAGAATCCGGTTGTCGGTCTGATGTCGGTAGGTGAAGAGGATTCCAAAGGAACAGAATTCACCCGGGAAGTCTTTGCTCTGTTAAAACAATCGGGCCTGAATTTTGTGGGCAACGTCGAAGGGCACGATCTTTTTGAAACAAAACTCGATGTGGTCGTTTGTGACGGCTTCGTCGGAAACATCGTTCTGAAGTCCTGTGAAGCGACTGTCAAAGTGATGTTCAAGTGGGTGAAGAAAGAGATCAACCGAAGCCCGATCCGGCAGTTGGGAGCCATATTGGCGAAAAGTGCCTTCAAGTCAGCGAAAGATAAAGGCAACCCTGATGTGTTCGGAGGAAGTCCATTGCTGGGAGTTAACGGTGTGGTTATTATTGGGCATGGTTCGAGTTCTGCGACGGCGATTAAAAACGCAATCCGGGCCGGGGTTGAAGACGTTGACCACGGAATTAACCCAATAATCGAGGAAGCTATTGCTCAAAAGGCAGGTCTAATGTAAAAAGGAGGGCTTCTTTGAAGTCATTTGCCGTATCATGGACTCATCAGATCACTCAATGACACTGCGACCTGTCCGGATTGCCGGAACAGGCAGCTATTTGCCGGAAAAGGTGCTCACCAATCAGGAGCTGGAAAAACTGGTCGAGACCTCTGACGAGTGGATCAGGTCGCGCACTGGAATCAGGGAGCGCCGCATCGCGGCAGAGGGCGAATTTACCAGCGATCTGGCCACCAAAGCAGCTCGTAACGCACTGGAGCAGGCAGGAATCGAGCCTTCTGAGATCGAGTTGATTATTGTCGCAACGATTACTCCGGATACTCTGACCCCGGCTACAGCCTGTTATGTGCAGGAAAAGCTGGGGGCTGATCGAGCTGTGGCTTTTGATATATCCGCCGCCTGCTCCGGGTTTCTCTACGCGATGGAGATGGCCCGAAGCCTGATCGCAGCCGGTGGAATTCAGAATGCACTGATTGTCGGTGCCGAAAAACTCAGCGCATTTGTGAACTGGTCGGATCGAAATACCTGTGTTCTTTTCGGGGACGGTGCCGGGGCGGCGGTTTTGGTGCCTTCAGAGAATGGTGGCGGCAGGATTTTGGCCTCGCATCTCGGCACGGATGGCCGTCAGACCGAGTTGCTCAATATTCCCGGTGGTGGTTCCTGTTGCCCGATTACAATTGATAATGCGGAAGAAAATCTCGCTACTTTGGCCATGCAGGGCAGGGAAGTGTTTAAACATGCCGTCAATGCCATGCGGCGTGCCTCGGAGCATGCTATTGAATCTGCCGGTTTGAGCGCAGAAGATATCGACCTCGTGATTCCTCATCAGGCTAATCTTAGAATTATTGACGCGATTGTTGATCGCTTAGAGGTTTCCAAAGACAAAGTTTTCATCAATCTGGAAAAATACGGCAATACATCCGCTGCGGCAGTCGCCATTGCGCTTGATGAGGCAAATCGCGAAGGAAAGATCAAATCCGGTGACCATATTTTGCTGGTCGCCTTCGGGGCCGGTTTGACGTGGGCCAGTGCTGCGATAAAATGGTAGTAATGTTATTGTTGGCAGAAAGCACATTCTCTCTTGCCTATCCCCTCGCTTTATCCCTGTTAATTCTCCTTCCTCTACTCGCTATACTGAAAGGAAGGGTTGGTCGCGAGGGCGCTGTTTCTTTTTCCTCGCTGCACATTCTTCGTCGTCTCGGCCCTAAATCGAAAGGTCGCGCCGGAGGATTTCGAGCTTCCCTGCTGTTCCTTTCTTTGATCTGTCTGATCGTGGCCCTGAGCCGTCCTCAAATGGTAAACCGGGAAGAGGTGGTAACGGACAGTGGCATCGAACTGATCCTCGCAATCGATGTGTCCCGCTCAATGCAGGCGGAGGATTTCTGGATCAACCGGAACAAAGTGAATCGCTTGCAGGCGGCCAAAAAAGTGACCCGGGAATTCATCAGAGGGCGACAGACTGACAGGATTGGAATTATCGCTTTTGCCGGGCGACCTTATCTTGCCAGTCCACTTACTCTCTCGAAATCCTGGTTGGAAGGACCTCACGGCCTCGGGAGGGTAAAAATCGGGCTCGTTGAAGACGGAACTGCTATCGGTTCCGCGATTGCTGCAGCGTCCCGCCGGCTCGACAAAAGGGAGTCGAAAAGCAAAGTGATCGTTCTTTTGACCGACGGAAAAAACAATTCCGGCAAACTGGATCCGATCAATTCGGCGAAACTGGCAAAAACTCTGGGCATCAAAGTCTACACAATTGCTGTGGGAACCTACGGTGATCACGTTGTACAAACACCGAGAGGTCCGAAACGACTGCATCAGGAATACGATGAGGAGACTCTCCAGCAGATCGCATCGATAGCGGACGGGAAGTTTTTCCGTGCTCAGGACACAGGGAGTTTGGAGAAGATTTTCAAAGAAATCGATAAAATGGAGAAAACCGAAGTGAAAAGAAGAGTTACCGTGGAAGCCGACGAATGGTTCGTCTGGCCCGCTCTGGGTGCCCTGGCTTTTGGTTTTTGGTTTGTCGTGGGCAAAGAAACCGTGGGGAGGCGGCTCCCCTGATCCGATGACTTTCGCTTCCCCATCCTGGCTTTGGGCTCTTTTCCTGCTCCCGGTCCTCTTTGGTCTCAGGATTCGTGCCCATATGAGAAGCCGCCAGAGCCTCGACGGCCTGGTGGCTCCCCGGCTCCACGCCCTGCTGGTGAGTGGTACCAGTCAGATTCGGCACTGGATGAGTTTTGTTTTGCTGGTTGCCGGACTCGCCATGATCATTGTCGCGATGGCAAGACCGCAGTGGGGTTTTACTGAAGTGGAATCTTTCACCGAAGGGCGAAGCCTGATTTTGGCGATCGATACATCTCGAAGCATGCTCGCGACGGATCTGGTACCCAACCGCCTTGAAAGAGCCAAACTCGCGGCGAGAGACATTGTCGACAGTCTCGGGGAAGACAGGATCGGTTTGATAGCCTTTGCCGGTAAGGCATTTATGCAGGCCCCGCTGACAACCGATCATCAAGCTGTCATTGAATCGATTGAGCAGATTGATACTGAAGTCATTCCCCGTGGTGGAACCAATCTCACTTCGGCGGCTTCTTTGGCACTAAGTTCGTTCCGGGAGGCGGACGCTGAACAAAATGCGTTGGTGATTTTTTCCGACGGCGAGGCATTGGAAGGTCAGGATCAGGTGGCGGAAATTAAAGAAAGCGCCAACCGCGAAAATATGATTATAATCACTATAGGCGTGGGCACCGAGAACGGCTCTATCATACCTGAACCCGGGCGGGACGGGAGACCGCAGGAAGGAGTGTTCGTCAAGGATGCGGGCGGTCAGGTAGTTCGAACCAGACTCGATGCGTCTGCTCTACGGGACCTCGCTACCGGGGGAGGAATCTATTTGCAACTGGGAAGCCGGTCTTCGATGACAAAAGTGGTAAAATCGATCACAGCTAATCTCGCCTCGACGAGGGAGAAAGATGTTGCCCGTCAGCGGCCCATTGAGCGGTTTATGTGGCCACTTGGTATAGGATTATTTTTTCTGGTCGCCTCGCAAGTGGTCCATCTGTTGTTTCCGCTTCAGAAAAGAGCCCTCTCCAGAATGCCGTCGGCGATAAAGGTAGCCGCAACTCTGATGCTTTTTTCAAGCAGTGGGTTCGCGAAGGATGGATGGAAGCATATTGAGCGTGAAAACTTTGAGACAGCGTTGAAGCAATTCGAAATTTCCTTGAAGGACGAGGACATTACACCCCGTGAAATGACCGCAATTCAGTTGGGAATTGGTTCAGCGGCCTATAAAACCGGTGATTTTGAACTGGCGACCAAAGCTTTCGGAAAGGCGCTCATTCGCTCCGGGAAATATGCGAGGGAACAGGCTCACTACAATCTGGGGAATACTCTCTTCCGCAAAGGGGAGGCCACACTGAATCCGGCCTCAGCCAATCCCGGGGAATTGTCGCAAATGGGGACAACGCCGGAAAAAATCGCAGCCACTTTGCAACAATGGTTTGGTGCCCTGGAACACTATCAGGCCGCTTTGAATCTGAACGGGAAGAATGCCGATGCGCGGCACAATATCGAAGTGATCAAGAAACGCATCGAACTGCTCAAACAGGAACAGCAACAACAGCAACCGGAACAACCCTCGCCGGAAGATCAGAAGCAGGATCCATCTGACCAGCCTCGGGATAAAGAGCAGCAAAAAGAAGAACCTGACAATCAGGATTCCGGTGATCAAAACAAGAACGAAGAGAACGGCGATGAAGAAAACCAGCCGAAAAATTCGGAATCTGACGAAGGTGACGGGGATGGTGAATCACAACCTCCCGACCAACCTGAGCAACCCGGCGATCAACCCGAAGAAGAGACGGCGCAGCCACCCGAAACTGATGAAGGCGAGTTGACCGCGGACGAATCGTCGCAGGCGCCGGAAAAAGAGCCGAACCCTGCGGATCAGCGAAAAAACAGGGAGACCGGCTATTCCCCGAGCGAAGCCCGGCAACTGATTGAAGCTCTGGCGGATGAAAACGGAGACCCGCAACCGGTATACCCGAAACCGGTTCGCGCCGAAAAATTTAAAAACTGGTAAAGGCAAGCATGACAAGACTTCTATATATTTTCCTGCTGTCGTTGTTTTCGATTCAAGGACACGGGCAGGACAAGACCTACAAATTTTCCGCTAACCTCGCGAATCCCCGTATTGAGGTAGGGGATTTTGGAGCTCTCGAGTTGAAGGCGATTGGAGGGGAGCCCGGGGATCCGCCCCGGTCTATAGAGGTGCCCGGTTTGAGCATTACCTATACGGGCAGTCAGTTCCACCAGGACCACGAGGTGATTCAGGGACGGGTGACTACGACCCTGACCTATACGTATTACTACACCATTCAGGGAACCCGGGTTGGCGACTATACAATTCCAGGGGTCGAAGTACCGATCCGGGGTGAATCGGTGAAGAGCAATCCGGTAAAGGTAAGTATCGTGAAGCCGGCTGTGCAAAAGGTGACGCCTACCGGGACCCGTTTTGCCACACTGGCGGTTCCGGAAGGCAATCTCTATGTAAACCAAATCTTCCCGGTGGATGCGACAGTATATGTGAAAGGCAGGAATTCGATAAATACAGTCAGTGGCGCAAGCTTGAAGCAGGAAGGGCTCGTCATTAAACGGTTTGACCGGGTGAATCTCGGTGCGGAGGAACTCAGCGGGACGGTGTATTCCACCGCAAAACTTCCTACATCACTGTTTGCTCTGAAAGAAGGGGATCACCGGATTGGGCCCGCCACGTTTAATGTCAAAATTTACGAGAACACCCGTTTCTTTGCCAAAATTGAAACCCGGGTTGTCCATTCTGACAGTCTCAGAATTAATGTACTTCCTCTACCCAAAGGAGCGCCGTACGGATTCTCCGGCGGAGTGGGTGCTTTTGAGATGGATCTGAAGGCAACCCCGGTAAATCTGAAAGTAGGGGATCCTATTGCGCTCGAATTTACCATAATAGGCGACGGAAATTTTCAAACTCTGGGAGCTCCGTTTATCAAAGAATATGACCCGAAAGTTTGGAAAGTGTATGAACCCAAAAAGAATCTGCAGGTTAGAACTGATAAAGGGGAATGGATTAATCCTTCGGGAGATGTGTTTGCTGAACGGGCTTTGTTTTCCCAGGTGTTGATTCCTCTCCAGGAAGTCGACAAAATTCCCGAGTTCGAGCTGAATTTCTTTGATCCGAAGGTTGGTCAGTATATCAGGCGCACCACGCTTGCCACACCGATTACTGTATCTCCGGACAGCGGCGGAATGAGTACAATTCCAGAGGTTCCCGTTCGTGCTACAGGCGGAGACTTCGTCTCCAGTCCGGTATTGATTCCTGAAGTCCGGTTTCCGGATATTCTGCACATTCGCAAAGATCAACCCGGGTGGAAACCTTATTCAGCGTCATCAAGCCCCGGGTTTCTACTCAGATTTACCAATGGACTGCTGGGCCTCGCTTTTGTTGCCTTTCTAGGACTCGGAGTGTTCCGCAAGATGAAATCGAAGCGCGTTGCTTTGCGAACGAAAGAAACGGCGGTAACATTTCGGCAGGCTCAGAGTCAGGTTCGACCGGGTATGGAAAGAGAAGACTTTTTTCACGCCGCGCTTGAAGCGTTCTCACTTTGGGAAATAGAGAATCCCGATTCTCCGGCTGAAATTCGGTCTATGGTTTCCGGGTTCAAAGACCAGTGTGAAACAGCGCTCTACAGTGATAAGCATGTTGAGGGAGGGATCATAAAGACGGCTGAAGCTGCAGAGATCCTGAAAGTTCTGAGGAAACTTCCTTCCTCATAAGTGAAACGGCTGTACATACAAAAACCTTTCAGCCTTACGACTGAAAGGTTTTTGTATTGGATTCCCAATGAACCATTGGGAATAAATTTTCTAACGTCACGAGCCGCCTGCGCAACTGCGGGATCTGGATCGCGAATACCGACTGTATCGATTCGACGAACTGGAAGATTTTCGATACGAATTCGAAGACGAGGTTGGTGACTTCTTAACTTCAGGTTTTGGCTCGGAAACTGCCGATGTGGAAGTAGAAGTATAACCCCAGGAAGGAATTGAACCTGTCGAAACAGTTGTGGTGGCGGGAAGAGGTTCAGGTACAGGTGTTGGCGCAGGAGGAGCCTGAACAGGTGCCGGTTCAGGAACATAGGCCTGGGTATTTCCTATATACTTTTTTGCCGCTTCCGCATATCCGGCTGCGTAACCGGACTTGAAACCTTCTTTAAAGTCAGTCGTATTGGCGCTGCTGGAGGACACCGACGAGAAGGCAGACATAAATGTCGTATTATCAGAACTGGTGACTTCTTTAAGATAGGGTTCCAGTTCCGGAACTATATTTTCGATTCGGCAGGACGTAAATACCGTGAGGGATAATGCGAGTGCCGAAGCAGGGATTATTTTTTTTGCTGCTTTCATGCTGGGTTAATTGTTTTCTGGAAGGGGGGGAATATGGTAATCACTCCACCCAATACGACGATCCTTATTCCAGGAAATTGGATTTTTTTGCGGATTTTAGCGGGTCATTGGTAGAATGTTAGTGAGTCTTAAACAGTTCATTTGATTGCGGGAATGGACTGTTTCGCTTTAGTTGAGAGGCTGTAAACCAAGATGAAAATTCTGTATGTTGCTTTATTGGGGTTGTTAGGGGCCGTCTCGAAAGGGGCGGAATATTCTCCCGGAACTGGACCGGACCGCGAAGAGATATGGGTCCACTGCGGGGATGTATCATTGTTGCTGCGGAGAAAAACCCAATGGACTCCGGGGCGGTTTGATTTCAGAAAAGTTGCGATGACGACACACCGGAGTGCCTACGGCACGGTTTTTAATTATCGTGGCACCGGCTTCATAGGCACGGGGCATTTTGAAAATGAACCGGAGGAGTTGCAGGAAGTTCGATTCTTTATGGATGGGCAACGGGTCGATCAACCGGAACAAAAACTGGTTGGAGAAACTTTCCGGTTTGAGCGCGTCTCGAAGATTCGGGATTTTTCTCTGAAAAACTGGATCGAGCTGAGAAACGGCAGGATCTATGAAACCACTTCAATCGCGACGAAGGTGGAAGTTCCGTTGAAGCTGGTCTACAATTTTATGCACGCATGGAAACCTTCTGTGACCCAATTTGTCGCAGGACGCGATGATGATCCGGACAATCCGGTATCCGGGCTGTTTCGCAATGATCCTGAAAAGGACCGGGGATTTCATATATCCAAATCAGTCGACTGGGTGGGTGTTTATGAGCCTGAAAGCCGACAGTTTGCTGTGTCGCGAATCCTCAAAAGCCCTGAAGGCGTCAAAGAAATCTCGATGATTTGGAACGTTCCCGGTACCTACCGGAAATATTATCATACTTCGTTTCAGAACACTTCGGTACCGGCCGGCTTTTCGGGAACCTGGAAAATGGTGACGGCATTTGGCACAGCAGAGCCGGAGCAGTTTCAGGCTGCGGCCCGGAAACTCGCAGGTGCGCTGCGTGATTAGGGTTTGAGCCTGCGGGTAAATTCTGTCAGGCTTTACTTCAGATGACAGTAGGTGTTCCCAAAGAAATTAAAGCGCAGGAAAACCGGGTTGCCATGGTGCCCTCCGGTGTTGGTCAGTTAGTGAAGCGTGGCATCGACGTGGTCGTGGAAACCAATGCCGGTGCCGGAGCCGATTATCCCGACGAGGAGTACGAGGAAAAAGGCGCCCGGATTGTATCACGACATGAAGAAGTTTTCGAGAACGCCGATCTGATCGTAAAAGTGAAGGAGCCTATGCCGGAAGAGATCCAGCTTCTCAAACCGGAACATACCCTTTTTACCTATTTGCATTTAGCGGCGAATAAAAAGCTTACCAGAGACCTTGTCGATACCGGGGTGACAGGGATTGCCTACGAAACCGTATCTCTCGGGGCGCGACTGCCTTTGCTTGAACCAATGAGCGAGGTGGCGGGTAGAATGTCGGCTCTTGTAGGTGCCTATTTTCTCGCCAAACACGAAGGCGGACGGGGCACTCTTCTCGGTGGTGTGCCGGGCGTGCTGCCCGGTCGGGTTGTCGTGATAGGTGGGGGAACCTGCGGAGTAAATGCCGCGAAAGTCGCTACCGGGATCGGCGCTGAGACTATCATTTTGGAAATCGACCATGAACGCATGCGCTTCCTTGATGACACTCTCGATTGCCAGACAATGTATTCCAGCGAAGCCGCGCTCTACGAGTTACTTCCCCGGACGGATCTGCTAATCGGTGCAGTCCTTGTTCCCGGAGCCAAAGCTCCAAAACTTGTGACACGTGAAATGCTACGCGAAATGCGGGCCGGAACTGTTGTTGTAGATATAGCTGTGGATCAGGGCGGATGTGTAGAGACGACCAGACCGACGACACATGAAGATCCGGTATTTGTGGAGGAAGGAGTCATTCACTACTGCGTCGCCAATATGCCCGGTGCTTATGCCCGGACTTCCACCCAGGCGCTGACCAATGTGACTTTACCCTATGTCCAACTCCTCGCTCTGGAGGGGGTGAAAGGTGCCTGCAAAATTCGTCCGGAACTGGTGGGTGGAATCAATTGCCGGAATGGAGTCCTGACATGTGCCGAAGTCGGCGATGCTCACAATATAAAATGGCAGAATCCCCAACTGTGATTCACCTCATAAATTGAACCGGCGGGGCATTTTCTATAGGACGCGATTTCGATGTAGAGATACTTAGACCCGCTTCAGGTTTTCCATCATCGCCAGTTTATCGTCGGCCCGCATCAGGGCTTCGCCGACGAGAACCGCGTCTGCTCCCCAGAGTTTTACTTTTGCCGCGTCTTCGGCGGTTTTGATGCCGCTTTCGCTGACGAGGACACAATCGGCACTGACTTCTTCACTTAGGGATTCAGTCGTTTCGAGAGAAACTTCAAAGGTGCGCAAGTTTCGGTTGTTCACCCCGATGATTTTTGCTTCGGTTTCGAGAGCCCGATCCATTTCTTCGAGATTGTGGACTTCGACGAGGACATCCAGTTGGCACTCCTGCGCGACGTCGAGAAGATGAATTAATTCGTCCTGCTCGAGGGCTGCCACGATGAGAAGAATCGCATCTCCACCGGCGACAACGGTCTCGTAGATCTGCGCCTCGTGAACCATGAAGTCTTTACGAAGCAGGGGCAGACTGACTTCGGTGCGGATTTTCTCCAGAAATGCGAGGTCTCCCTGAAAGTATTTTTTATCGGTCAAAACAGAAATCGCGTCAGCGCCGATTTCCTCGTATTCAACGGCGATTTTCACAGGATCGAAGCTTTCGGAAATAGTTCCCGCAGAGGGAGAGGCTTTTTTTACTTCGGCAATCACCGACATCGGATAAACTCCGTACCCTTCATCGATCTCGTGGTCCCGCATTCCACCTCCCAGAGCTGTGAAAAGTGAGCGGAAATCCAGCCGGTCCCGGGCACGGGCTTTCAGGTCGTCGAGCTGCGGCAGCAGGATTTCGACTTCTTTCTTTTTATCAGCGAGGATCTCGTCCAGTTTGTTTCCGAAATGTTGCATCACAATTCGGGAAACCTTTACCCGCCAACGGCAATTTCATCCACCGAAAATCCCTTCATTTTTTCGGTTGAAAAATGAAATGTTAACGGCATCTTACCGCTCGCTCGCCGGATCAGTTCCGGCGAATGCGGGTGTAGCTCAGGGGTAGAGCGCAACCTTGCCAAGGTTGATGTCGTGAGTTCGAATCTCATCACCCGCTCCATTTTTCTTTCCCATCCGGGATCTAACCCTGTTGAGTCGACCATTGTACCCTGTTAGGTCACTCACCGTACCCTGTTGAGGCAAAATTGGAAAATCTCTTTCGCTGGTCAAAACTCATCGAACCGGAGGAGGAATCCACCTGGGAAACCCGACTCGTGATGGATGACATCATGTTCTCCACAGAGAAACTGGTGAGCCGCAAGCGCTGCCGCATTTCCAGCTACTGTGAGACCCGGAAACAGGCGGAGGATTTGAAATCCCGCTACGGGGGAGGGGTGACAAAGATTGTTCCGGAAGACTGGGAGCCGGCTATCGATCCGGAAACCGCCAGGGTTCTGCGGATTCGTGACCGGTTTATTGTTTCGGAAACGGACGACGGAGATGCGGTTGCAAAGCTGGGCGCGGAAAATCCAGGGAGGGAGATTCTGAGTTTCCCTCCACAACTGGCTTTCGGCACCGGCGGGCATCCAACCACGGCAAATTGTCTGCGACTTTTGGTCGATGCCGCGGAACGGCAGTCCGCGCCGTGGCGGGTTCTTGATCTGGGTTGCGGTAGTGGAATCTTGTCTGTGGCTGCGGCCAAGCTGGGGGCGGAAAAAGCTGTCGCAGTGGAATTTGATCGCATGGCTCTGGGGTATGCGGAGCAAAACGGATTGCGACACGACGTGGCGGACCGGATCGATTTTATGCATGCCGATGTGCTGGAGATGTTACCGGATCCTCCGGAAATTGCTTTCGATGTAGTGGCGGCCAACCTGTTCAGCGATCTGCTCATTGAAATTCTGCCGCTGCTGGGGGACTGGCTGAAGCCGGGAGGCGATCTTATACTTTCCGGATTCCTCACGTCCCAGGCAAAACAGGTCAATGATCAGGCGAAAAAGTGCGGATTTCCCCTGGATACTTTCTTAAGAAGAGGCAAATGGGTGGCCGCAGCCGGAAAGAAATCTTAACTTTCCCGTAATTTCTGAAATTTTTGCTTCTGGGTTCATCATCCGGCCCGTATATTGCGAACGGTTTACACGAAATGAAATATCCATCACAGAAATTGATTCGCCTCGCATTCTTTATTATTGCGACTTTGTTAGGCGGTTCTGTAGCGACAGGAGTCGAATTCAGTCTGAAAGTTGCTCTGATTGGGTCGTTTCTGGGCGCACTCTTTGCTATATTGGTCCTCTCCGTCGAAGTGTATCTTAGGGATGTTACCCTGAAGGGTTTTTCGTTCGGCACTGTCGGAATGCTCATCGGCCTGCTGTGTGCGTGGCTGGTTACGCAGATCCAGTTTTTTGAATCAGGTTGGCTGCAACAGTTTGAAGAGGTCAGGCAAATATTCGATCTCGCTGTCTATCTGGGTTTTGGATATATCGGAATGATGCTGGCTCTGCGCAGTAAGAGAGAGGAGTTTTCCCTGTTGATTCCGTATGTGAGATTTCGTCAGGATTCGCTCCAGGAGGTGCCGATTTTGCTGGATTCAAACATTATCATCGACGGCCGAATTGAAAAATTGTGCGACACCGGTTTTATCGGCGGCGCATTGATCGTTCCGCAATTTGTTCTCGATGAGCTTCAATTACTGGCGGATTCTCCGAACGACTCCAAGAGGAAACCCGGCAAACAGGGATTGGAAAATTTGAAAGATCTCCAGAACCGGAAAAAGATCGACGTGACGATCTATGATACCGAAAATGCCACAGAACCAACTGTAGACTCCAAATTAATCGAACTTGGCAGGCAGCTTGGGGCCCGTATTCTGACCAATGATGCCAATCTGGCCAAGGTAGCGAGACTGAAAGGTGTCACTGTGCTGAATTTGAACGAATTGGCGGTCGCTCTGAAAAACTCGATCGAAACCGGTGATGAGATCGATTTGCACCTGGTAAAGGAAGGCAAAGATAAACATCAGGCTGTCGGGTATTTGTCGGACGGAACGATGATCGTGGTCAATAACGCTTCGCAAATCATCGGTTCGCGGAAAAAAGTTGTAGTTTGAAGCACGACTCAAACCAATTCGGGGCGACTGATTTTTGCCGATCTGAAAATGTGATCTAAGCCCGGGGTGGATCGACAGGTTCCGCGTCGGGCCGCATCAATTCGATTTTCTGCCAGATTTTACGGCTTAATCCGGTGGTGAGATCTTCGATTTCGTTCACCGCAGCGACAACTATGGCATCGTCCAGAGTTCGGAGATAAAGCGCCGCCACCTTGCCGGTGAGAGACAACATTTCCGCACAGTAGTCGAGATATCTGCGCATCTGAAATGCCGATAGATGATTGGCGGGGGAGGATTCCGTTTTCTTGTGCGTATTCTGCAGGCGCTCGGGATCTTTCGTCAGTTGATGCATGTCAATGACGTGGGCGATCGACCGAAGCTCGTGGAGGGCCTGCATCGCTCTTCTCCTTTTGATCCGCGCTTCCAGTGTCCAGACAAAGAAAAGCGCGACCGAGATCATTACCACGTCATTGATCCCTGCCTCGAAAGCCTGAATCATTTCGACAAAGCGGAGATCATTCAATTCGTTCGGCTGAACATTGATGATCGCCACAATCAGCCCCAGCACAATTGTCACGATCAACGCATATCGGAGAATTCGCAGTGGCCAGTGCGGTTTGGCAATCCATTCGATACGCTCGGTCGACCTGCTGCACGAGGTTTCCAGTTCCCGACAAACCCCGCTGAGCCCCGAGTTCGGAAACCTTTCCGTAATCCTCTGACTGAGGCAGTGGATCGTTTTCAGAACTTTGACCGGATCCAATGAAGAGAAGTTTCTTTCATCAGTTTCAAAAGAAGAAGTAAGGGACTTATTCATCGCCGGAATCATCCGGTTTTTTGGAAGTGCTGTCCGTTATAAAATTACAGGACTCTTACAATGAGCGGATTCGGCCTGGGTAAAGAGATTTACAGCATTGCCGAATTCAGCGATTCCCAGCGATGTTCTTCCAGACTGGCACCCAGCACCTGGACGACTTCCGCGCCGAGAACAGAACCGGATTTACCGCATTCAGTAAGATGTTTTCCTTTCAGCCAGGCATCGAGAAAGCCTCCGGCCCAGTAATCACCGGCTCCCGTGGTATCGAGAGCGGTAACAACCACAGGATCGATAAAGTGGAGATCGCTACCCTGGGCAACGAGCGAGCCGTCTTTGCCCAGTTTTACCGCTGCTATGCCGCAAAGCTGAGCAAAAGCTTTTGCCATTTCCTCGTAATCGTCGCCGAGTTCCGGGAAAAACGCACTGGCCTCGTCTTCATTCGCAAAAACGACGTCGATATGTTCTGTCAGCCAGTGTTTCAGGATATCTCCGGTGGCTTTTACTACTTCAAATGAAGCCAGATCAAAGCTTGTGGTACACCCGGCGGCTTTTGCGCACTCGAGGATTTTCTCCATCAAATCCCGGTTGAAAGCGAGGTAGCCTTCCATATGAACGTGGCGGGCGGCCTGGAAATCTTCCACGGTAATTTCGTCGGGCCTCAGAGTCATAGCGGCACCGAGATCGGTCCGCATCGTTCTTTGAGAGTCTGCGGTCACGAGAGACAGGCAGCGGGCGTTGGGAATATCGCCAATTTTGAAGCGGGTAATATCGGCGCCGATCAATTCGAAGCGTTGGCGGTAAAAAGTAGCGGCTTCGCAATCACCCAGTTTTCCGATGAAAGACACCTTTGATCCGAGCCGTGCTGCTGCGTAAGCGGTATTTCCGGCGCTGCCGCCGGGAGCTACTTCCGGCTCATCATCGAGAGAGGAAACCAACTCTTCCAGTTCGATGGCTCCGACGAGTTCCATCCCGCCTTTTCCGCCTTCCAGAGTTTCCACAAAATTGTCATCCACCCGGGCGACGAGGTCTACGACGGGTGAGCCAATTGCTATTAAATCGATGTGTTTAGACATGGGATTGTCCGGGAAACTAGACTGGTTTTTTTCGGTGAAAACTAAAAAGTGATCAATTCGTATCCGCAGGAACTGAACTCGTTTCCAACAACTTAGCTATCAGCTCTTTCGATTGATTTACATACTTCTCTATATCGGGCGCCTGACGAATACCCGACACGATTACCACCCTGCGCGCACCGGCGGCAATCACCTCCGGGAGGTTTTCTTTCTTGATGCCTCCGATACAAAAGATCGGCAGACCGGGATGGGCGGTGTGCACTGCCTGGATCTCCCGGGTTCCAATCGGCGTATAGTCAGGTTTTGTCGGGGTGGCGAAAAGCGGTCCGAATCCAATGCAATCAGTCCGTGGATCGGCGGCTGCAGCAGCGGCCTGTTCCACACTGTGGGTGGACCGTCCAACGAGCATCTCGTCTCCGGTGACAGCCCGGACTTCGTCCATTGTGAGATCATCCTGGCCGACGTGGACTCCGTCGGTGCCTACTGAAACAGCGATTTCCGGGTGATCGTTGATGAAAAACGGTACGTCTCCGTCCCGACAGAGCGGGAGGATTTGTTTGGCCCATTTTTCGATATTCTCCAAAGAACAATTTTTGGCGCGAAGTTGAAGAACATCAATCCCCCCGGCGATCATTTGTTTTGCGGTGAACTCGAGATTCTCCGGCTCTGTGTAGCCGAGATCGAGAATTCCGTAGAGTCTCGCCGGTAAAAGTTTGCTTCGCATAAAAAGGGGGAGGATTTAACAGGGTACAGTCCGTGATCTAACAGGGTACAGTCACGAAATTTCTATACCCAGGTAATTTCTGTTTTTACCGAATTAGCGAGGAAACACTCGTGATGGGCTTTCTCGTGAAGTTTTTCAATGGCAGCTTCATCGGGCTGTTTTTCTCCGGAAAAAGAGATTTTCGGACGCATTTCGATTTTCGCCAGCCAGGGTTTTCCGTTTTCCCCTTTTTCCAATTTCCCGATGGCTTCGTCTTCGTAGGTATCGACGATAAAACCGCTCATTGATGCGACGGCAAGAAAAGTCAGCATATGACAACTGGCGAGCGCTGCGGTGAAAGCTTCCTCCGGATCGGTGGCATCGGCATCTCCCAGATAGTCGACAGCTGCGCTGGCCTGTAGACTCTGGCTGCTTTTAGGGAATTCCCATTTATGCCCGCGCGGGTATTCCTTGTAACCGAAACCGGAGTCTCCGCGAGACCATTTCAGAATAGCTTTGTGTTCACTCATAGGGGAATCTCTGCGGCTGATTCGGAGAAAATTCAACTTTAGAATGCAGTATAAACCAGGGGATCGTTTGTAGTGTGAAAGAGCGGTTTTTTAACCGATTCTGGCATCGTGAAAGACGAACATACCATTACCGGGGTCAGTAACCGTATTGAAGCGCAAACGGGGATTGACGTAAAAAACGAGGGCCTTGCCGCTGTTCTGAGTGTGATGCTTCCGGGAGTCGGCCAGTTTTACACAGGACACTTCATCTGGGGAATCATCTGGTTTCTGATCACACCGGGACTTTGGATCGGCACGGGTGGAACGCTGGGGTGGATTTTCCACATTTTCTCAGCCATCCAGGCCTACCGACAGGCTCAACGAAAAAACTTTAACTCTAACAACAATCAGGTCCAGTAATCTGTATAACCACCATACAGGGCGGGACGGGGGAAACCCTGTTCCGCCTTTTTTCTGTGGCGGACGTGCCGGGTAATGTTAAGATTTCCTGAATAATTGGTGGTCTTTTCAAACAGAGCCCACTAATAATGATCCGGGATTTTCGTTTCAATTTGAGACGAGGTGGGCCCGGAAAATTTTACGTATCCAACAATATGGCAGAGGAATTCGACGTCGATGAGACCCTGAAAGAGTATGGTTACAGCAAACCGGGAGGGATGGCAGGTTACATCATTCTCGCTTTGTTGTTGCTCGCAGCGACAGCCGGTGCCGCCTGGCTTGGAAAGCTGTGGACCGATGAGAAAGCAAAATCTTTGCAGGCAGAGGTGACCTTTAAAACGATGAGTCGGCGCCTCAGTGAGATGGAGACTCGAAACTCGGAGCTTTCCTCCCTGCTCACCGATAAGCAGGCGGAGGTGGAAAGGCTTAAGGATGAGTGGACGAGTCAGGTCAATGAGATGGAGGAAAACCACAAAGAGCAATTGCAGCGCACTTTCGCGCAGATGAATGAGATCGTTTACGACAGCAAGAAAACGCTTACCTACATCAACGATATTGAATCCCGCCTTCGCAGAGGCCAGAAGATGGACCAGGAGGAAGCCAAAAAGCTCGCGGGAGTGGTTAACGGCCTTTCTTTTCTACATGAACAATACAAAAAGCCAATCGCGGAGTTCCGGGAGCTGGACCGGTATTTTCAAAAGCAACTTGATGCCATCCCAACCAACAGTTCCGGCGAGATCATCAGAGCCACTTCATCAACTGCGATAGCAAACCGGCCGGATCCGGCGGAAACCACCAATGTGATCAAACGCATTTTGAATAACCGGCAGTATAAGGCGGAGCGTGAAGCCTATCTTGAGGAAAAAGGTCGGGCTATAGGAGTTGTGGAAGGGCGTGTCACAGGGCGTCAGGAAGGCAAGCGGGAGGCTTTGACACAAGCTCAGCGGGTGGTTCAGCAGGCGTACAGCCGGGCACAGGCGCAAATGAATGCGCTCGCTCTGGACAAGAACAAATTTCTCGCTCAACTCGATCAAATCGTAGCATCCAATAACCAGAGCGATGCGGAAGTGGAAGCCTTTTTCGAGAAGTCGAAAGAGATCCTCAAGATTCACGACCAAATTATGAACATCGAGCCGACAAAACTGGACTCGATTCGTCCGTAATCTTCAGCGAATAAAAGGATTGTTCCTCTTTTCGGAACCGATGCTGGTCTGCGGACCATGTCCCGGATAAACTACGGTTTCATCCGGGAGTCCCCAGAGTTTGTCTTTGATACCGGCGATCAGAACCTCGTAACTTCCGTTAGGAAAATCGGTTCGTCCGATTCCGTTTTGGAACAGCACGTCGCCACCGATTACAAGGCCCGAAGTTTTATCGAAAAAGCAAAGACTGTCCGGCGAATGGCCCGGAATGTGGAGCACTTGAAACTCGCGACCGTCAATGTCGAGAGGTTCATCCTCTGTCAGAGTTTTTGAGACAGAAAAAGGAGGGATTTCCCAGCTTCGAGCGGTAGCAGCCTCGAGGTTCGACTTCAAAACGAGGTCCTCATCGTATTCCGAATACGCATAGATCGGACACTGGAAGGTGGAGGCCACAGCCGCCGCGTCCATTATATGATCGTGATGCTGGTGAGTCAGAATAAGGAGATCAGGGGCAATATCTTTACTCTGTAAGGCTTCGTGCACTCCATGCGGGGCGTCGAACAACACGACATTCTTCCCGCAATCCAGCAGATACCCGTTGGTTTGGAAGAGGCCGCCACAGTAAGTGGACGGTTGATCACTCATCGGTGAGGCCCGGTACAACGCTCCCTCTGATCTATTTGATCATTTCGTCGATATTGACAATCGACATCTCTACAGAAATTTGGGTACCGTTGTATTTTACTTCGCCGTCCGGGCCAATAACAACGAACCAGGGAACATGCGGGCTTTTATAAGTGCCGCGCAATCCGCCCATTCCTGGATAGGAGGCAGTATAGGTGTAGTGACCAAAAGGAATCTTTAAACCGAATTTATCAGCGGTAGGCTTCAGTTGTTGAGCTGTGTTGTCCAAAAGGCTGCTGAAAGCTGTCTGAACAGCCAAAAACTTCACTTTGTCGTTGCCGGAATAATGCTTCACCAACTCTTGCAGGCGCGGGAATGCGACATCATGACTGCCTTTACTGGTGCTTTGGAAAAACAGCATCACCAAGACTTTGCCTTCGAAATCTTTTATCGAGAGAGATTCTTTCCCGTCGGGCAGTTGAATCCACTCTTCGACAATCAGTTCCGGGGCCTTTTCGCCCGCAATTCCTTTCTCCAGCGGGTTGGCGGCCGGGGCTGCGGCTTCTTCCTGAGCACAGACAAAGAATGGCATTCCGAAAAATACAGAGAGTGTGGCAATTTGTAGGCAGAGTTTGTTCATTGTTATGATTTTTAAACGGATGAAGCGCGAAATCTTATTCATTAATCGCGTTCAATTCCACAAAAATCCTCAATTAATGAGGTATTAAATTCGAAGCAAATCAGTAATATCTATAATGTAAAAGAAAAAGGAGACGGGAAAGTTGCGGAATTGAAATTCAGGCGGTTTTTCGAACTGCCTAAATGCGCTGCGCGGAAAAACGATATCCTCCCCAAAAAGTACGGGTTTGGTTCCATTTCCAGTGTTTTTGATTGAGTTTCAGAGCTTCTGCCAGTTCGTTTTTCCGAAATCCCGCTTCGATACTAACAATCATATCGTGCCTGGTGACGTGGTTGAACAGAGGGAAGCCCGTGTAGCCCTGGATAATATGAGCGGTGTACCTGGCCGGTTCTGTGAATGCCAGGTGGCAAACGGATTCGGGAATCAGCTTGCCTATTTCGCCGATTTGTTGGTTGGTAAAATGATGCAGGAATAAGCACGCGGCGATCCCCGTAGGTTCAGCTGAGGAGGGGTTTCTCAAAAACTCGAAAAGATCACCCTGGTGCCAATTCCAGTCGACCGGCCAGGATTCGGGCCTGGGAGCAAAGTCCACTCCTGTCACTTTGATGGCCGTGTGAGAGGAAAAATGCCGGGCAAGACTTCCGGCGCCTGCTCCGAGTTCCAACCAGTGGCCCGCACCGGCCATTTGCGCGGCGAGCCAGTGGTAGTTTCCCATAATCGCATTGACTAAGGCCAGATCTCTTCGACTGCGAATGGCGGCCGGATCGAGGGCGGGAAGATCATCAAGAATTTCCGGAGTCAACTTTCGTTGCTTCATTCGAGATGTTTCGCAATGTCAGCGTCATATGTCGCTTTGATATCCAGTAGCTCACGGACGATATCGGGATGCTCTTCCGATACATTTTTTGTTTCCCCGATATCCTCGGCCAGATTGACCAGAAACAATTTGCGATCCCCGGCGGTCAGTTCCGGAACACCGTCCGGGCGGACGTTTTCCGCCGTATTTCCAAGCAATTTCCAGTCGCCCTTCCTTACTACCCATTTGGACTTGGTTGGGTGACTGCCGAGTTGCCAGTAGATATCCGAATGGGGACTTTCCGCCTCGGAAGACTGAAGGACTTTACTGATCGGTTTGCCATGAATTTTGTGGCCGCTCGGCAAGGTAATACCCGCCAGATCAGCAAGAGTGGGGAACCAGTCAATACCGCAAACTAATTGATCCCGGACCTCTCCTGCGGGGATTCTGCCAGGCCAACTGACTACTGAAGGGACGCGGAGGCCACCCTCAAACAGGTTGCCTTTATGGCCCCGGTATGGGCCTGCGGAACCGCCGCCGAAAAACGTGCGTTCTTCTACAGAGTGGCCATGATCCGACTGAAAGAGAATAATGGTTTTTTCTCTCAAATTCAGAGACTCGAGATGTTTGATAACTTTGCCTATCAAGTCGTCAGTGGAAGAAACAAAGGTAGCGTATTTATCCCTTGGGTGGGGGAGGTCTTTATATTTTTCCCTCCATTTTGAGGTTCCCTGCAACGGGTAATGCGGCCAGTTGATCGCCCAGTAGAGAAAAAACGGGTTGTCTTTTTTCGAGGTGATAAATTTCTGCATTTCTTCCACCATCAAGTCGCCGAAATACTTGCCGTCTTCAAAAATTTCCTCTCCGTTTCTCCAAAGGTCATGCCTGTTGGGGCCATTCCAGTAAAAAAAGTGGGAGTAGTTGTCAATACAGCCGCCCATATGACCAAAGGAATAATCAAATCCCTGATTATTCGGCATGGTTTGCTCTGTGTAGCCCAAATGCCATTTACCGATATGGCCGGTGGCGTACCCGTTCGATTGAAACAGTTCCGCCATCGTGATTTCAGTATCCGGCATTCCGGATTTGCCTTTGG